>JAEHDC010000028.1 GCA_016880595.1 Candidatus Saccharimonadota bacterium | reverse complement strand
GCAATCTTGGCGTTCACATTAATGAATCAGTTCATAACTATTCAGATTTTCGCGCCTTTGGTATCACACAAGAAGGTGCGTTTTTTACAATGACTTTTATCCCAGTTAAACGGTTCTCGCCAGCACTGAGCATCTATTTTTCTGGTACTGATGGCGAAAAAATTGTAGACATTGTTGGCAAACATTTGCCAATGGAGAAGCTCAAACTCGACTTTATTGATAAAGCAATGCGCAAATTGCACTTTTAAATTCAGGCAAAGTATGCTATAGTCATATCTGTTCTGCTAGTCGGAAAGCACTTTCTATTTTAGGATGCAGCTTTGACTCATCTTAGGATGATAGCAGAGCTGCAATCATGCACCCGTAGCTCAGCTGGATAGAGCGTTGGCTTGCGGAGCCAAAGGTCACAAGTTCGAATCTTGTCGGGTGTACCAAGAAATTATCTATACAAAAATCCGGATTTTACCCGGGTTTTTGTTTTACCAAAAATGTTGAAACACTATCGCGCTTACTTACCAAGAAGCCGCGCGTCCCGACTGACAGTTAACCGGCATTACCTATTTGACTTAAGCTGCTTAATGCGCGTAGCTAAACTACTGTATTAAAGGCGGCTTAGGGCTTGCTGGTGCAGCCGGTGGGGAAGTTTGCGACGATGAGTCTTGCCGAGGCGTTGCCGGCCTTTCTGACTTCGACCTGCCGCTGCGTTTTTTAATCAAGACCGTAGCCAATATCCAAATTAGCACTCCTACCAACACCACAGCGCCACTTAGTATTGTCAGAATCTGACCAAAGCTGGCTAAGACAACTTTTATTAGTGGGTTTACAATAAGATTAATAATCTGCTGGTTGCTTTCGCTGCTTGTAAATCCAGCTAGGCCGCTAAGCATCCAAGCGGCAATTCCACCAATTAAGAACGCGACTGAGCCAAAAGTAAATTGCTTACCAATATAACTTAAGCCGCGCATCTTGTCTTGGCTCAGCACAATGTAAAGCCCGGCAAGCGCTAGTAGAGCAATTGGTAGCACAATCGTTAGGGTCTTGACTAGCTGAACGGCAAATGGCAACCAAGTCAAAGCCGGGAAGGTTTGCGACAAGGAATCTTGCGTGATTGGTTCACTCAAGAAACTACTATTGTTAGATAGTTTTGCAATTTGCTTGGCATAACTTTCGGCTGTTGTAGTAGATGGCAAACAAGACGGATAGGTGTTAGTGCCTGTGCATTGCGGCAGAGCCTCAAGCTTGGCTTGAACGATGTCAGTCAAGTTGTTTACAAAAGCATCGGAATAATCCTGCACATCTATTGCAAAGCTAACTTCTGTCGTTTTGCCATCAAGCCAATTGTAAAAAGCGTCAATTGCCGTGTTTGTATTATCTTCTATGTAGGCCGCGTCAAAAGTCTCGTTCAGCGCTTGCTGGACGTCACTATTGGTGATTATCGTACCAGAGGAATCTGTGGAAGTAGTAGAAACGTTTATCGTAGACAATACTGAATCATAAACCCCACTTTTACTAACCCAGCTTTCTACTACGGAACGGTCAGCTATTGTAAAGTTAATAGTTGCAGCAATAATCCAAATGCTTAGGACGACTGACACTAAAAATGCACAAAGCCAACGTGCAATACTTTGGAAAATCTTCATATGGTTTTATTATTATGCATAGATTCGGCTACGTCAATTCAGGTTTAACACAAGTTTGCGCTGTAAAAATAAGGTGTTTGGTGATAAAATACATTGAGTAATGGAGAGGTGTCCGAGTGGTTGAAGGTGCCGCTCTCGAAAAGCGGTGTGGCGGGCAACTGTCACCCAGGGTTCGAATCCCTGCCTCTCCGCCAAATACTAGTGCCTTGGCTCGCCCTAGGCTTTGATATTTGGCTTGCAGCGCAAATTATCCATACTTCTGCTACAATATTAACGTTCAGACAAGACAAAATATTGTTTGGAGGAACCGTGCAAGACGCTTTCCCTGAATTGCTCGCTATGGTTAAAGATAATTTTGCAAGCATCGTCCGTAGTCTATTCGAGCTGCATGAAGCACTGGGGGAAAGAGGCAGAACTCTTTCTTCTGTAAATACATATGGCGATAACGCAATGCTGTTAGACGTAGAATCTGAGAATGTCGTGATTGGAACCCTCTCTGGGCTTATGCCACCAAGAATGATTGTTCGGTCAGAAGAGCACGGAATTATCGAAATTGGTAAAGGCACCGCGCCAGTTGCAACTCTTTATCTTGATGGAATTGATGGCTCCGATGCCTATCTCAATAACACGGGTTGCGGCTACGGAACGCTTTTTGCCCTAGCTCCTGGAGATAACCCTCAATATGAAGATATAGTCTTTTCGTGTATGGTTCGCCCAGATATTTGCGCAACGGTTTATCGCTACTTCAGTGATTATCCAGTTCTCGTGATGCCCGACGGACGACCAAGACTAATACTACCAACACCAAGCCGACTCATGAAATCATCCTTGGTGTTCACTGATGATTATTCAGAATTAGTCTCAACGCGTGTAACTATACCGCTTGAAGTCATCGGCTATCGTAATTTGTGCTACACTAAGACCACATCTGGAAATCTTTACAGTGTGGTCGCCGGAGGAGCACAAGGCGGCTTGGCAATCATTGAGGAGATCGACAAAGGCGCGATTGAGATGCCTGCAATGTTTCATCTAGTCCGTGGCGTCGGCGGCGCCATGATCAGCCTTGATGGCTCGAGTCTAGACAAACAGTATATTAACACTTTTGGCGCTAGCGGCGGGGAGATCTTTGTCCTGGCGCGTTCGTATAATATCGCAACACAACTCGTCCGCGATATAAACATCTGAACAAATCTTAAGCGGCCGCCTAAAAATCGGCCGCTTAAGAAAAACTTTTTGCACTTATCAAATGCTCTAATATATGATAAAATAATCAAGTCAAATACTTTCATGGAGGAGTACCCAAGTGGTTGAAGGGGACAGTTTGCTAAATTGTTAGACTGGGGCAACCTGGTGCGAGGGTTCGAATCCCTCCTCCTCCGCCAAAAAAACTTCTGTAATCAATCAGAAGTTTTTTTATTATTATTTTTTCCAAGCAACCACAGCACCAGATACCTCTGTTGCGCCAGCCATTTTTAGTGCTTGCGCGGCAGCAGATAAAGTCGCACCTGTTGTGCATACATCATCAACTACCAAAATCTTCTTACCCATTACAAATTCTTGTTGTTTTATAAACAATAAATCTTGCATTTGCTTTAAACGTTGTTCGCGGCTTGCGCCTTTTTGCTGAAGCGCATCATTCCTCATAAGCAGAGACCTATATTTTAAATTTCTGACGCGTGCAAATTCTGTGGCCAATAACTTACCGTGATCGTAGCCTCGCTGACGAATATGTGCAGAAATAGTTGGTATGGACGTTACTAGCCAATTCTCCTCAAAATAGGGGAGCATATCACTCAAAATGCCTGCCAGCTCTTTGTAAGCGGCTCTGGCGTGTAAGAATTTGTATAGCTTAATCCAATCAGCAACCTTATCCTCATACAAAAAAACTGCAAACGCCGCGCCTAAAGCCGTATGTGGCTGGCAACTCTCGCAGATCCGCCAATCCGTACTGCAGCAGCCACACAGCAAACACGAAGAAACCTCAATTTTTGGCATGCAACCCAAACACGATGAACATGCTATATTGTTATAATTACTACATACAATGCACCTATGTGGCGCAATAAATGATATAGTCTTCTCGAGTAATGATGTCATTTTAACTTCCTTTGACGATAATATTGCCATACTTTGCCTTTTTCCGCTATAATGTGATTACGATAACTCATGAAGAGTCCAAATTGATTTAAAGTGGAGGTGTGTCAATGGCACGAGGACAGAAGCAAAATGATGATTTGCTGATGGAAGACGAACTTGCCGCAGCCTTCTTGGGTGATGATGACGACGCACAGGTGGGCGATGCGACGACAGCCGTGGCCGAAGAGACTTGGGAAGAAGAAGAACAACCTGTAGGGCAACTCGCAATAGATGCATACGAGACAAAAGAAAAGTTAATTGTTAAGGCGCGAACCGCTGGTGTTAACAAATCTGATCTTGATGTAAGTATTTCTGATGGCATCTTAACCATCAGCGGTACAATGACGAGTGGCGAGGAAGAAGTTGAGCAATGGCACTTGCAAGAGTGTTATTGGGGCGATTTCTCTCGCACACTAGCTTTGCCGGTGCAGGTTAAAGAAGAGGAAGTTGAAGCGACATTAAAAGATGGCGTACTTACAATCAGCTTCACAAAGATCAAGCAGGAGCACGCACGTAAGATTGAAATTGTTTAATCTAGGATCCTGTAAAAAACAGAGTAGCCACCTTAGGGTGGTTATTTTGTTGGCAAAATTTTAGGACAAGAAAATAATAAAGCCGCAACTTATGTGCGGCTTTATTATTTAAGATTAGAGAACCTTAAATCATGTCAGACGGAGCGGCCTTGTAAGATTCAGTAGTGCTAGATTGCAACTGGCTACTTACAAAGTTCACTGCAGCATATGCCAGAAAGGCTACAACTATACCTATGATGGCATACATAATTGTATTTTTTGCGCCGGTTACAGCAGCTTGATCTCCAGCAGAAACAACATAGCGCACGCCACCGATAATAAGCATAATAACCGCAACTGCGCCGATTACAAATAACAATACGTTAGTTACTGTAATAAAAACTCCATTTTCACCAAAGAGGTTAGTTGCAGAATTAGTTGGCTTAACACACTCTGCGCCCTCAGATATACTGCCAGTGCTTGCGTCACACTCACTATCTGTTTGGGCGTATGCCGGCAAAGCTATGCCAAAGCTTATCAAAAAAGCTGTCAAAACAAGTAAACTTGCAGACATTTTTTTAAGTGATGCTTTCATTTTATTTTTTTCTCCTTATGTTCATTATTTTACCACTTAATGGCGATATAAAACAGTTATTCTCAACTAAATTGGGCAATTATAAAGCTCACAATTGCATAAGAGGCAAAAGCTATTGCCAATCCCACAATGGCGTACATTATTGTGTTCTTTGCGCCAGTCACCGCGCTTTGATCGCCCGCAGAGACTGCGTAGCGGATGCCGCCAACAATAATCATGATGACCGAAACCGCGCCTATTACAAATACAAAAACATTGGCGACTGTTTGTATGATCTCTGGTACGGTCATTGAGTCATCTGTTGTACATGTTCCGCTGCTCCATGTGCCGCCAGAGCCTTCGCAAACATTTTGCTCGTACGTACTGTCTGCATAAACCGCAACTGGCGCAAAAAAACATACAGCCAATGATAGAGTTAATATTGTTGCTGCTAATGTGATTTTTTTCATATTTAAAGATTAGTTAATACAAAGTTTACAAGTGCATTTGCGGATATTGCCACAACAATACCCACGGCTGAATACATAATAGTGTTTTTAGCCGCACTGACCTGCGACGCATCGCCACTACTGGTTACATATCTAAAGGCGCCAACCAGCATCATTAAAACTGCAACTGCGCCAATAATATAAGTAAACACATTTAAGATGCTATTCCATAAGCTGCCTTCACCAAATAATTTATCTGTTGTTGAGGCTTTACAGATTGATGTGTCAGCTGCATCTCCGCTACAATCTTGAAAAACGTCAATGGCTACTGCCGGCGTGACGGCAGCAAGGCTTAAGCTCAAAATTGCAAATACAGTCATTATTGTTTTTTTCATGAAGATAATGCTCCTACCACCAATTGTACTATGGCAAAGGCACTCAAGGAAACCACAATACCAATTAATGCGTACATAATTGTGTTTTTTGCTTGCGTAACTTGGCTCTGATCGCCAGCACTCAGCATGTAACGCACGCCACCGATTAAAAGAAATAATATAGATAGCGCACCAATAGCAATAAAGGTTGCAGAAAGCGCGTCGCCAACCGTATCTGTAGTTAAGCTCACCTGAGGGACATTGTCTACCTGTATTTTAGTTTGTGCAAATAACCTAAACATTAAAATGTACCTGCTATAAAGTTAACAATTGCAACCGACACAAGGGCGAGGGACAGTCCTATGAGCGCATTAAAAATTGTTTGTTTTGACTGATTAATCTGGCTTGGATCGCCTTGGCTCTTTATAAATTGGATTCCACCCCAGATTACAAAGCCGGCAGCTATGTAGGCGCCTAAAATTATTGCATCTTCTATTAGAACTAGGGCTATGAGCCAAATGTCAGATAGGGCAGTGATCGCTGGTGCACCACCAGAGCTGTGTTCCAGGCAAGCGTCCCATGTCCTCAATCCTAAGAATATTGCAGAACCGCTTTGACAAGTTGCTGCAAAGTTTGTCGCCGTAGACATTACGACAGATTGAGCATGCGCAACGCTTGGACAGATAGTCAATCCTAAAAACAACATAAAGCCCATAACTGAGCGCTCCATCACTGGAAGATCCCTCCCGGAATTATAAACTGCAAAATTGCGTACATGAATATAAACATCAATAGGCCAATTACAGAGTTTAAAATAACAGTTTGACCTTTTTGCGTTTGCGCGGCGTTACCGCGGGCGGTCATATAAAGGTATGCACCAAAAACAATGCCGCCAACCACGGCTATGCCAACGCCGCCAGCTAAGAATACCAAAATACCTCTCACGTAAACGTAAATTGGATTTTCTTCAAGAGAGCCGCCTTCGTTAATGTCAACACAGGTTGTAGTGCCGTCAACTGACAGAGATATTTCTTGCTGGCCTTCAGCGCATTCTGCATAAACCACGCCAGGCACAAACACAGCGCAAAGAACAGATGTAGAAACTACCAAAACCGCTGCAATAATGTTACTCTTTAAAAGCTTTTTCATTTTTTTATCTCGTCTACTTTAACGATAACGCAAATAGGGTAATTAGCCAAGAGATTAAATGAATTTTTGCAAAACTTTTCCCGCACAACACAGCCAACCTGTGCTATAGTAAGCGTAGTATATGAAGCGTTTTTTAAGTAGCGTAGGTATGAGATGGGCGCATGCATTCGCAAAGCACAAGATCCTGTGCTTGTTTGCTGTAATTTTTTTGAGTTTATTGATTTTTGTACCTGTTAAATACGCCAAAGCTGACAATGGAGCATTGCCGACTGACCTAACTTGGGTAAATCACGAATATCTTTCTAGCAGCAACGGACAAAACCTTAAAGACAGCAATTCCTTTGATACAAACTACGAATACGTGCAGCTAGATGGCGGAACTTGTCCAAACAAAGTCAATTTTAACGGAAGCAAAGGTGAATATGGCACCACCCAAGCAAACGCCATGTTCTTTTACCAAACTAGCAATGATTACTATAACAGCTTCACCTATACAATTAGTTACAATGGTTCAGCCAAGCAAAATGGCGAATGCGGATATAGCACCTTAACGTTTAGCACAAAAGAAAGCTTATATAATGCAAATTATAGACGATATACTTGGTATAGGGACGGCACCAAGATCTACAATATATTTTCTTCAGGCCAATCATTTACTCAAACAACCGATTTCCTGACTGTAAACCGTTTTTACAGAGATAGCGAATCTGGTTCAGCAGCCTGCTCCGATGTGATACTATTACACAAAGCTCAAACCGGAACAGATAAAGGGAAGGCTATTTTTGGATCGTCTGAAATACCAGAAAGCTCAATCTTCTATTCCGTAACAAAAAACACTGGTAGCGGTGTTTTATCAGAGAGCTACAAAGTCGTAACTGAGTCAAGTGACATTGATTACGACAACTGTGTCGTAGATAAAGATCAAGTTAGAAAAGCAAAAAGTGGCGTTTTTCCTCAGATATACGGTGACAGCGACGCCGATTGGGAATATATTTCATCTTCTGGCTTAGATGATGCAGGTGAAACAAACCTAAAAAAAACTTACGAAGATTTTGGACAAATTAGTGAAGATGCTTTTGTAGTCTTTGTTGGCTATAAAGACGCCAACATGCCAAAAGACTCAAGTGGCAGTACTATCACAGAAGATAGTAGTACTACTGAAACGGCAGAAAACACATGCAGTGGCGGAGTGCTTGGCTGGATTATATGTGCAATATTGGACTACATTCAGTCGTTTCTTGATACAATTAGAGAAAAATTAATGGGCTTGCTAACAGTTGCGCCATTATCACTAGATACAACAAGCAGTATGTTTATAATCTGGGATAGGATACGCAACCTTGCAAATATAGCCTTTATTGTAGTATTCTTTGTAATCATATTCTCGCAAGCTACATCCATAGGCATTAGCAACTACGGCATTAAGCGCCTACTTCCAAGGCTCGTAATTATTGCCGTTGCGGCAAACCTATCTTATTATGTTTGCGTATTTATGGTCGACCTGTTTAATATTTTGGGATCAGGTATGTATAACCTTTTAGCTAATGCCGGTGGAGCAACAACAATAAGCATCAGTAACAGCTCGGCAGCTTCCTTTGGTGGACTCTTGGCTTTATCTGCAACAGCAGTCGTGTTTACATCTGCCGCTGGACAACTATTTATCTTAGTTGTCGTTGCCTTTTTATCTATACTCTTAGCTTATATTGCGTTATTACTAAGGCAAATGGTAATAATTATTCTTGTTGTCATTTCGCCAATTGCCTTCATTGCTGGCCTTTTGCCGGGCACACAAGATTGGTTAAAAAAATGGGCCGACATGTTCATGTCATTGCTAGCACTTTATCCGATTGTCATGTTTATTTTTGCCGCCGCAGAACTAGTATCAACCATACTAAACTCTGCAGGCGCTATAATACCAGGAGGACTATTTGGACTATGAGCGACATGATTTTGCTTTTCTTATCAATAGCAAAGGGCTTTATTATAGTTTATCTAGTTGTTAAAGTCATCTCCGGCACGCTTTCTTTTGGTGGCGTAATGGCAAGAGTGCAAGCAGGAGCAAGATCGCTGGGGCAATCTATTGGGCAAGGCGTAAAAGGGAGGTATGAAAAAACACAATATGCACAACGACGCCAACTTGCCAAAGACGCTAGAGAACGAGCAAATAAGAGAACAGGCCTAGAAAGCTATGCTAGGCGAATCAGCCAGCCCGGGCTAAGGGGCGCGATGCTACGCCGACGCGCCGGCGGCTTTACTGCAGCTGGGCGAGAAGCAGCTTTTACGGACATGCAAGATGTCATTAACAAACAATTTGAACAGGACACCAGTAAAGCAAAGGGTATAATGAGTCTTGGTGCAGCCAGAGCAATAGAGAAAGTAGCCTTAGCCGGTGGAGGCCAAGAAGGCTTTGACAGTATACTTGCCGCAGCAAATAGTAGCGATGGGAAATTCAAATATACAGAAGATGGCAAAGATCGAGAAATAACTTTAACAGCAGAGGATCGTCAGTCTATTAATAATTTAAAGATGGGCGGTTTTTTGAAGGCTGCAAATAACCGCATCGGAGCAACGGCGGCATTAGAAACCCTAACTACTGCAGACTTTCTCGAGGGGGGGAAAAGTTCAATCGAGCAAATATCAAGAATTGCCGGGGATGACAATGGACATCTTGGCACAGAAACCGCAGGACTCATGACAAGAGCAGTTTCTAAAGCTGCTTCACAAGGAAAATATAAAAACTTTGCTTATGGTGCGCTCAATGCGGATGGTAGCTACACTCAGTACATACCTGGAATGGGAACCAAGGATGGCATATCAATTGTTGCATCTGGTCTACAGGACGTACCTAAAGAAATGTTTGACGACAATACAATCCTTGGTGGCATAGCCGACAAGACGCGCGAGTCACAGGAAATGGATGCACGAAGAACTGCAATTATTGATATAGCTCGTCAAACGAAACACATTGACAAAGACTCTTACACTCAGAAGATTGCTGCCGCGAGCGGCATTGACTTCAAAAGCTTTAAACAATTGCAACAGGCCATACAAATGAATTCACTAAATAAAACGCGCGAAGATGAAATATTTGCTAGTGCTGCCCTTACTCCTGTTGCGAGTCGAGGCAGTGGAATTCAAGAGGGTCTACGCAGCACTGTGCTTAAGCGTATTAATAATTATAACTTAAATAGTAGTGGCAATGTCGTTATAGATTCCAATGTTGCTACCGAAAGAAGTAATAGCGATCGCTACGTAATTCCGCCGCCACCTAGCCCATAGACAAATTTAAAAGCGGTGCGTACTCAAGAGGGCACGCACCGCTCGCACTATTATTTACAAGGAGGATCTAGGTGAGTTAAACAGATCAAGAGAGACGTTGAGGACATCCGCGAGAATTACTATGCCTTCTTCAACAATGCCCGTCAACGACAAATTTTCTCTTAGGGGACAATTATACATTGCATGGTGATAATCGTCACTTCCAAATACAGCGGGGGTGGGGATAGGACTAGAAATCAAATCAGCACGATACCAAAAGGGATAATCGTCCTTCGAGACACGACAGCCTATCATCCATCGACTCGGTTCTATAAGTTCAATAAAATAGTTCCCTGCAATTTGTGGAACATATACGTTATGAAACTTATACGAATCGGTCAATTGAAAAGAGACGCTAGCACCATAGCTTGATTCAATACAAAAGCTACGCGGAATATCATTCTTCAATATCTGCCAAAATGAAAAATTCGGCCTTTTGCCAGAACCATCGGCAAGTCTCGTAAGCCGACGTCGCATATCACGACCCATAAGCATTTTGATTACATGTTGAAGCACAGGATCAATGGTTGCAACTTGTTCGAGGTACTCCCGTCGCGTACGCTCAGCTTGGCTATCCCGCCTCAGCTTTTCTGCCGCCGCTCTAGCCTCAGCCGCAGCTTTCTCTCGCTCAATTCTTTGTTGTGCAGCGCGGAGATCCATTGCTTCCTCCAGATCTAAAATAAAAAGTACGATGTACAGATATTAAATCACATGTTGCTTAAAATTACAACGCAATTCCATAAAAATTAATAAGTCGTTGCTCAGCGGACTAATTCCACTGAGCAACGACCGCTCAATAATTTAACTAGCTAGTACGGTTAGGGCCGCTAGAAAAGGAAGCTCTCCACTCTTCAATTGCGACGCTTGCGATGTTTAGGGCATCAGCTGGTTCAGCCGTGTTCGTTTCACGGCGCCCCTTGCCGATCAGGTAGCGAAATTCTAGTAGATCAATGTTATCAAAAGACGCTCCATCCCCTAGGTTGTAGGCAGTCCATTGACAAATCTCTTTTTGCCCATGGTGCGTTTCAACCGTATAGCAACCCACATAACACCACTTGCCATCATTACTTACTGCAAAACCACAGTTAACGTACGAAGAACTAAAAAACCATCCGTGGCCATTTATTGAACAATATGCCTGAATATCCACAGCCCCTCTTACGCACATGCGCCGACTACAAAACGCAAGATCAGTGCGGCCAACGCTGTTACGTTGCTTGCAATCTTCGAGGAACTCAGCAACAAGACGATTAATCTCTGCGGCCGTTTCACGTTCTTCCTCCTTACTCCACAAAGGATCCGGACCAGAAGACTGCGGACGGCTTACTCCTGAAGGGCTTGGCCTGTCATTGGACTTATCTCGTTTTTCCGGGTAAAAAGCCCTACTAAAAATTAGTAAAGCGATAATTAGCGCAACAATATAAGGGCCCATTGCTCATCCAATCTACGCTAGTAATATTGATGCTGTGTCATATTAGCACAAGATGGCTGCCTTGGCAAGCACTACGTGCCAAAAAGTTCTGAGCTCTCCTGCAAGAACAATGTATACATGTTAAGCAAGACATGTCAAAGTACAATGGCAATTCAGCGCCGCACCCCTTTGTATAGATTGGGCAGAAAATTACCCGCAAGGACTTCGCGCCTATACGGTTAAGCTATATAATGGCCGCTCATCGGAAATCAGCCACGAGATTACTCTTCGTTGCAAACAGGAAACTGAGAGCAAAAGTGACGTCACCAATAGGCCATACCAGCACTGCATAATGGATAAGCTGACCGAAGGACGAGACAGTCTTATTGTTGGCATAGCCCATTCCTGGGAAGAGTTGGAATGCGAAAAGCGCGGCACCGGCTGCGACTCACCCGGATCACAAAATATTGAATGGCGGATCTTCCAGCTTCGTAACAACCTCGACAATATTAATACCGAACTTGCGCAGCGCCGCGAATAAAAATTGCAAACGCATCACAGGCGGTTGGCCTCAAACCCGCCGTCTGTGATGCAATCCACTCAAAAACTATTTCAATCCCTAGCTCAAACCGCGTATAATATTATCAATGGCTGTTTACAAAGTCCCGCAAGATGTGGAGGCAGAGGATAAACTTGTTGGTCCTCTGAGTTTCCGGCAATTTGTTTATGCCGGTATTGCTGCTGGTGCTGCGCTTGTGGCTTATTTATTGTTCAAAATTTTTCCTGTGTTGGCAATGATCCCAGCGCCAATCATAATTTTATTTGCCGTTTTGGCTCTGCCGCTGCGTAAAGATCAACCAATGGAAACGTATTTGCTGGCAATTTTGCGTTTTTACCTAAAGTCTAAAATGCGTATTTGGAATCCTGACGGCACAATTACTTACGTTGAAATTACCGTACCAAAAGTAGAGGAGCAGCATCTGACCAAAGACTATACCGGCACAACCGCACAAGAACGGTTGGATTATTTGGCGCGCGTTATGGATACTCGAGGCTGGGCGCTAAAAGGGGCAGTGGAGCCAACAACAAGCGTCAAGCCAGATATTGCAGCTGAAGCACAAACGCTCAATGACGTTATGGACGAAAACGCTTCACTCTCCAAATCTATAGACAATTTAATTGCAAAGAACAATCAG
>JAEHDC010000027.1 GCA_016880595.1 Candidatus Saccharimonadota bacterium | reverse complement strand
GAGCTGATGTTATTTTTCATATTTGGGTCAATGACCTCCATTGGGTTAAATCCAACGGGATAGGCCGTGTCGGCCGGATTGAAATAAATAACGTCATTTACGCGATTTGGTGGAATGAAACGGAGATTATTTGTGGCAAAGTCGCCGTGTGGGTCGATAATCGCGTAGCCTTGGCGATGATAAATGTCGCTCAAAGCAAATAGCTCAAGTAGCCCTGATTTGCCTGTGCCGGTTTGGCCAATTATGTACGCGTGGCGGCCACGATCGCTGCGCAACATGCCAAATTGTTGAGTCATGCCGCGGAAGTTGGTTAGACCAAAAGCGCTGATTTGCTCATCGGTTTCGGCGCCAGTTATAATTGGTAGTTTCGCTGGTGGCTCAGCAGTTTTTGAGCTGGCCCAAACAATGTTTGGCGTTTCGACATTGGTGTGTGGCAAGTGGAAAACGCTGGCCAGTTCCTCGATATTTAAGATGTAGCCACGATCAATAAAGAATCGCGCGCGGTACTGCGCAATAGCGTCGAGATCAAATGTTGGATTTTTTATCTGGAAGCCATTTAAGTTTGTACTGTTGTATTGTTTGAACGTACCAACAATCGCCTGCATCCTTAACTTTGCGACTTGCTGATCGTGGCCGAGGTAAGCAATGCGAATCTTAACGCGATAGCCAAGCTTAATGCTTTTTTTCTCGATTTCACTGATCCGGCCTTTGTCTCGCTCGCTTACCTCTGGCGGTTTGTCTGCTGGCGGTTTCCAAAATGCCTCAAGTAATTTGAGCACGTAATAGCCAGTACTGTTTCGCGTGCTACTAATTGCTCCGGATTTAACACGCGTAACGTATTTGTTAGATTTGCGGTGCCAGTCGTCGGAAATTGGGCGTACCAAGAATTGAATCCACATTTCTTCGTCTGGATCTTCTAATTTGGCAAGTGTGGCTGTCATGGCAGCCAAGGGGTCAACCTCAAAGCTTTGGAAAGTTTTGATTGGCAAAACTTCATTGTCGACCATACCAAGCTCGGCCGTATAAGTTACGGTATTGGATAGGCTGCGCTCGCTGTAGTCTTCGTCGGCGGTGTGAATCTGAACTGTTGGATACTGTGCGTAAATTTGACCTTCAACAAAGTTTTGCAGGTATTTTGGTAGCCAGACAAAAAATCGAATACGTTTTTCTATGGCAGCAATTTCAAGGCTTATATGCTCTTGTAAGCCGCCTTGCAACGCTAATTCCTGCTTGTTGCGCAATATTCCATGCAAACTAGCAAACATTTGTTCCGCAGCTAGTTCTTTTTTGTCATTTGTGCGCGGGATTTCTAGTACCAGCAAAACATGCTCTGTCTCGCTAATTGTTTTTGCTCGCCGATTGTTGCGCATAGCTAAATAGCCCAAGATAATAACTATGGGCAACCAGATGTACCACTTAGTAAGTACGCCAAACAGAATTGTTAAAAAATTCATAGAATGCCTTAAGTATATTTTCTCGCAAAGTCGCCATAAGTGCAACGTTAGCTTTCGTTAATGTTGATTTTTGATAAATTCCCCACCATACAGATGTTTGTGGGGAATTTTGGCACCGGCGCTTGACCAGTTTATTTTTCTGGTGCGAGCGTATAGGTTGCCTTTGCGACTCGTTTAAACTGGGGCTTGCCCTGCAAGTTTAGTAAAATTGTAGTTTCTTTTACCTGACGATGTTTAAGTACTCGCTTGACAATCTCGTCGCGATGTAGCGCAGCTTTCTCTTTTTTGAGGATCTCGGTTATAATATCGGACACTGTGCCCTTGTTGTAGCCCCACTCTTTTAGCGCGTAAATTCCGCGGCCAATCAGGACAAAACGGCCGTCTTTGATAAGCTCGTTGTGAATAGCCTGAGTGGTTACGTCTTTGCGGCGGAACTCGGATATTTTGATGGCGCTAGAGATTTCGCTGAAGTGTAATGGCTTGCCATTTTCTTGTAAGATGACATAAATCTTGTCACGAATATTTTTTGGATTAACAGTTGGCCATCTTGTAAGGCCCCATTTGTCTTTGAGCGCAGCCAAATCTTTGCTAAGGCTGGCTAGTGCGCGGACATGCTCTGGATGGTCGTGATCTAGCTTGGCGTGAAGTTGCTCAATTGTTAGCGGCTCGCCATGTTTTTTAATGGTAGCAACAATTGTTGAGACATGCTGTTTAATTTTATCTTCATCGCCATATTCTTTAATGCCGACAGCTGTAAAATAATGATCGTTCTCTTCAATGAGGACGAGGCGCGGCGCAATTTCGGCAATAAATGCAATGTGTGCACGAGCTGCGTCTTTTGATTCTGGAGCAAGGCGCTGGGCTAAATCTTGGATCTTTGCAACTCGGCCAAGATCATGTAGGTGGCGGATAAAGTGTTTTTCGATATTGTTTATGTGTGGCAGATCTTCTTCGGCAGCTAAGCGCAAACGTATTAAAATGGCCTTTTCGAGCTGGCGAACGCGCTCCCGGGTAATGCCAAGCAATTCCCCTATCTGCTCAAGCGTTTCTCTGCGGTCATACAAACCAAACCGACGAGCTATAATTTCACGCTCTCGTTCTCTTTCGACTGTCGTAAGAATATCTTTAACGACTGATTGTAGGTCAATTGTGGCACTGTCGATAGCATCGCCCATAGTTTGCTCTAGCCTTTCGTAAATAATGAACTAAATTAATATTATTCTACCACAAATAAATATGGTGTCAAATTCAAACTATTTTTATTATAGCACTTATTTGGCGAATTTAACAGTTTCTGCTGACAGACTTTCTAATTTGGCAAACTATTTTCTACTACGTCGCTTTCGAGCGCCGCGTGCAGGAGCGGCTTCAAGCAATTTTTTGCACTCTTCCAGGGTAAGCTTGGTTGGCTCTTCTT
>JAEHDC010000026.1 GCA_016880595.1 Candidatus Saccharimonadota bacterium | reverse complement strand
TGGGTAATTGCAATTGTCATGGCTTTTGGGTTTTTGGGCTCATATGTTTTGATTATAATGGACAATAACGATGCCTTGGCAGCAGAAAGCACTACTACAACAGATTCAACCACCGAAGAAGACGTTGAGCTAACTGTCGATCCAACGGCCTACGTCACAACCGAAGAAGTAACTTCATTGCAAATAACAGATTTAACAGTTGGCACTGGTGAAGAAGTTCAGGCCGACGACACTGTAACAATTGACTATAAAGGTACAGTCGCCGCGACTGGCGAAAAGTTTGATAGCAGCTATGATACTGGCGTGCCTGTTAGTATCACCTTAAGCGAAGTGATTGATGGTGTTAAAGAAGGTGTGACAGGCATGAAGGTTGGCGGCAAGCGCCGCTTGGTCATTCCTTCCTCAATGGCTTATGGTGATCAAGAAGTTGGTGGCATTCCAGCTAACTCGGCCTTGGTCTTTGAGATTGAAGTCTTAAGCATCGATGCAGACGCTGCCGCTTCCGAGTAAAACATGTAGTATTAAAAATTATTTAGCTCGCCTTAAAAGCGAGCTAAATTTATGTCAAAAAGCTAAAACTACAACGCGCAACATATTGCCAAAGCGCTTAAGGCTTATGTATACTAGAAGAAGTTCCTGTGGAGGGGAAACAATGAAAAAAACAATCACTATATACACAACCTCGTCGTGTGCTTATTGCGACATGGTAAAAAAATTTTTAACCAGCAAAGGACTGGACTACACAGCCGTAAATATGGACGAGCAGCCAGAGATTAGGCAACAAGTTATAGAGATGAGCGGCGCAATGACCGTCCCAATAACAGTGGTAGAAGATGAACAAGGCGCAAGAGATTTGACAGTTGGCTGGAATCCGGCAAAAATTAGCGCAGCCGTGCGAGACATGGTGGCAGCGTAGAATGACTATAAAAAAGGATCTAGTTATAGTCGGCGCTGGGCCATCAGCTCTGGCGGCAGCGGTATACACTACTCGCGAAGAAATTAGCACTGTTATGTGCGAAAAAGGAGTGGTTGGTGGCCTAGCTGCAATAACAGACTGGATAGACAATTATCCAGGTTTTGCCAAAGGTATCAAGGGTATGGATCTGGCCAGTCAAATGCAAGACCAGGCTGAGCGCTTTGGTGCGGAAATTCAATATGCCGAAGTGGCGGAGATTTCTGATGGCGACGATTTTAAGATAGTTAAAACAACAGATGGTGAATTGCATGCCAAGGCGGTTCTAATCGCCACTGGTTCAGCCTATCGCCAGTTAAATGTTCCTGGAGAAAAGGAATTTTATGGTCGTGGCGTACATTTCTGCGCCACCTGTGATGGCGCGTTTTATAGAGATAAAAAGATTGCCGTAGTGGGTGGCGGAAACTCTGCGGTGCAAGAAGCATTATTTTTGCTAAAGTTTGCCTCGCATATTGATCTTTTGGTTCGGAGCGAAGTAAAAGCGTCTGAAGTTTTGCAACGCGAGCTAGATGAGAAAGTTAAACAAGGTAAAATTACCGTACATTTGGGCGTAACTCCAACCGGAATTAGTGGCGACAATGGCAAATTCTCAAAAGTTCTAGCTAAGCAAAACGGCAAAGATGTAGAATTTACGGTTGATGGCGTTTTTGTCTTTATCGGCTTAATTCCAAATACGGCATTTTTAAACGGCTCTGGTATAAAGCTGGACGAGAGCGGTTTTATAAAAACTGATGCAAACCTACAAACGAATCTGTCAGGCATATTTGCGAGTGGTGATGTACGCAGCGGCGCTACTATGCAAATTGCTAGCGCAGTGGGCGAAGGAGCTACAGCTGCGCTAAAAATTCGCGAATACCTAGAGAAACAAAAGCATCATCTCATAACGCTACCTACAGAAAGCGTCTAGGAAATATTTTGTGGTAAAGCTAACAGACGGCGCTACTAAAATATGCGCCGTCTGCTACTTTTTAACTGGTGATTTTAGGCGGTCAGGTTGATCTGTCACAACCATATCAACGCCCAACTTGTTAATTTTTTCAATATTTTTAGGATTGTTAACAGTGTAGGTGTAGACGGCTAAATTGCGGATTTTGGCTTGTTCAATCATTTTTTTAGGCAGACGTTTGTGCCAAAAACCAACAGCGCTTAAGCGTAAAGCACGTACTTTTAAGAAGTTTTTTGGCCGCGTTCCGTGCAATAGGGCAAGCGGAATTTGAGCGTTGAGCCGATGGACTTCGCGTAGGCGCTCAACTTTAAATGACGAAACCATAAAATGGTTGTATGGCGCGCCTGCTTTTACCATTCGTTCTATGTGGTCTACGATTGTTTCGGCGCAGCCCTTGCTTTTAATTTCGACATTAATTTTTGCCTTGCCTCCAATTGTGGTAAACGCCTCTGTTATTGTGGCGATTGGCTCGTTTTTAAACGTTTTAGCGCTTACGAGTTTTTTGTATGGAGTTCGAGAGACTATTCGTGGGCGCCAGGTTTTTTTAAAGGTGTGCGGCGAGTGCACTAAAACAACTTTGCCGTCTTTTGTACAACGTACGTCAAATTCCACCCAATCGACGCCGGCTTTAATTGCCGCCTTTATGGCAGTTTTAGAATTTTCTGGCGCTAAGCCGCGCGCGCCTCGATGTCCAATAATTTGCATAGATTGACTTTAATTATACACTACTTTGGAAAAAAATGCGCAAGCGTGGTAAACTAAAAGCAATAAAGAGGATTTACAATGGCTGATTTTAACCAAGTTCTAACCCCGGGCGACATCGACACCGGCGAGCTAAACACAGTAGTAGAAATACCAGAAGGCTCTTATCTCAAGGTTGAATGGGACCGCAAGCGTGCGGCATTTATGCTGGATCGCGTGGAGCCAGCGATCTTTGCAAAACCTTGCAGCTATGGCTTTATTCCTCAAACATTAGACGAAGACGGCGATGAGCTCGACACTCTAATTGTTTGTGACGAACCATTGCCAATGGGATTATGGCTAAAAGCGCGAATTCTAGGAATTATGAATTTTGAAGATGACAACGAAATGGATCACAAAATTGTAGTTGTCCCGGCAGACGACCGCAATACTGGTGATTCAATTAAAACGTTAGATGATCTTGGTTTGCGCTGGAAGCAAAAGCTGGAGTTCCACTTTAATCACTATAAGGATCTTAAGAAACCAGGCTCGACCAATGTAATTGGCTGGGGTGACGCTGAGCAAGCTAAGGTTATTATTAAAGAGTGTATCGAAAGATATAAAACAAAAATTTAGCTAGTTGTTGGCCGGCAGCGTGCAAATGCAGCTGCCGGCCAGATGCGCTAAGTGCGCCGCTTATTCCTGTTGGAGATTACGTCGGTTCGCTGGCGCAAGGGTTTGCAACAGCGCAAATACGGAGGTCGTGCGATTATATGCATCATAGTCACCACTTTCGAGCAACGATTGCAGCTCGTCATCCGGAAGCTTAAATGCAAAGAGCTTTTGGGCATCAGTAATCCATGGGGATTGAAGCCGCGTATCAGATTCAACTTGAGACCAGGTAAATACCGTAACGAGCGTTGCGGCTACCTTGTCGTAATTATACGGCGTTATCTCGGCTGACACGTATAGGCCCGGGAGAGCATCAACGGTTGTGGCGCTAATACTTGAAACAAAAGTAGCATCAATAATTTTGTATGTCAGCAAAACCGCAGTCCTCATCCGTGACTGCGCATGCCCATCTATTGCCTTTGCTGCAATCACAATCATCAATATGTCCAATAGTGCCTAGCATTCCATTGAACATACTGAATGCCGACCCAGAGGTTAGTTGAAGCATGGCACAACTATTCATTTCGTGCATGATTATCTTTAGCGCAGCTTCTTGCATTTGGCTAAAGTCATCTGTGGTTGGCTGTTGCAAAATCCACGACGGTACCGTTGTTAATAGCACTTTTGCCTCCTGGCAAATCTTCAACTGAACGTAATCATTTTAAAAAACATTTCCCAGAAAGTCAATCTTTGCAAATTCGCCATATTTTATTACAATATAACAAATAGCTAATGTTTTTTGGGGGAATTAGGTGAAGACGCGAATTGCAATTAACGGTTTTGGGCGAATCGGCAGGTGCGTTTTTAAAGTGGCGTTTGAGCGGCCAGATCTTGAGATTGTGGCAATAAATGATCTCTCTGATATTAAAACTTTGGCGCATCTTCTAAGGCATGACACTGCTTATGGTGCGTATCACCATGACGTCAAAACAGACAACCTGGGCATTATTGTTGACGGCCATCATATAAAAGTCATGTCGCAAAAGAATCCGGCGGAGCTTCCATGGGGCGCACACGGTGTGGATATAGTGGTAGAAGCAACTGGTTCATTCAGAAAGCAAGAGCAGCTAAAAGCGCACTTGCACGCCGGGGCACGTCGTGTTATGCTGAGCGCGCCGCAGCAGGATGAGGAAAATAACACGGTTATAATTGGCGTAAATGAGCATGATTTAAAGCCAGAACATACAATTGTTTCCACGGCAAGCTGTACCACCAATTGTATTGCACCAGTTTCATCTGTTATTGAGTCGAACTTTGGTATTCAAAAAGCTATGATGAACACTGTGCACAGCTATACCGCAAGCCAAAGATTGCAAGACGCGCCAGCCAAGGATTGGCGTAAGGCGCGCGCTGCAGCTGAGAATATTGTTCCAACTACAACTGGCGCCAGCATTGCGGCGGCTCAAGCTATGCCATCGCTAAAAGGTATTTTTGGCGGATTGAGCGTGCGCGTTCCAACCCTAGTTGTCAGCTTGGCGGACATTGTTTTTATAACAGAAAGTAATGTAACTGTAGAAGCTGTGAACGCTGCTTTTAAAAAAGCCGCCAAGGAACCGTATTATCAAGGAATTATGGACGTAACAGAGGAAGAGCTGGTTAGCAGCGACTTCAAGGGCAATAGCCATTCGGCGATAGTGGATTTGCCATTAACAATGGTAGTTGACAACAATATGCTTAGAGTTGTTGCATGGTACGATAATGAATGGGGTTATAGTAATCGGTTGGTGGAATTAGTTGCAGATATGGGTAAACAATTACAGGGGTAAATATGAAAGTTTTTATTGGTGCTGACCATGGTGGATTCTATCTAAAAGAAAAAATCGAAGCGCATTTGTTAAAAGCTGGCTACGAGGTAGAAGATGTTGGCGATAAGGTCTTAGACCCAAACGATGATTATCCGCAGTTTGCGTTTGCTGCGGCTACAAAAGTCTTGGGCAGCGAAGACAAAGATCCGCGCGCTATTTTAATCTGTAAGGGTGGTCAAGGTGTGGCAATTGCGGCTAATCGAATTCGCGGTATAAGGGCCGTTGTAATTGCTGATGTAGAAGAAGCTAAAATGTCGCGCAACGATAATGACAGTAACGTTCTTTGTCTGCCAGCGCGCATCCTAGAAAAGGACGAGCCGCTAACCTTCGATATTATCAATGCCTGGATTAAAACTCCTTTTTCTAACGCCGAGCGTCACGTACGCCGCTTGCGCGAAATTGAGGAGATTTACGGATGAGTATAATCTGTCCGTCAGTTACCGCTAATGACGCTAGCACTTATCGTACACAAATGGCGCGAGTTGCGCAGTTTGCCGGGCGCGTTCATTTAGATTTTTCCGACGGCATACTCTCGCCTGTAAAATCTGTAAATCCAGCTCAAGCTTATTGGCCAGAAAATGTTTTGGCCGACGTGCATCTTATGTTCCAGCACCCACAGGAACAGATAGAAACCGCTATAAGTCTTAATCCAAATATGATACTTATTCATTCTGAAGCTGATGGCGATTTGCTTGGCATGATCCGTCAATTCCATGCTGTTGGCGTAAAAGCTGGCGTGGTACTTTTGCAAAAAACAGAGGCAGAAAGCGCTCATAATTTAATAGCAGACGCCGACCACGTATTGATTTTTAGTGGAGATTTAGGCCATTTTGGCGGAGTCGCCGACCTTGGTTTGCTAAGGAAAGTGCGAGACATCAGGATGATAAATCCCAACGTAGAGATTGGCTGGGACGGTGGGATTTCGCTAGAGAATATTGCGCAATTGGCGCTTGGCGGAGTTGAGGTTTTTGACGTAGGCGGCAATATCCAAAATATGCCAGATCCCAAAGACGCTTATAATAATCTGATGAGTAAAATTCCAAAAGAGAGGGCAGGCGGCTAATGGCACAGCTTACTTTGCAGCAGCTAGAAAAACTGGCAAATATAATTAGGATGGACGTAATTAAGATGCTGGAGCACGCTGGGTCTGGGCATCCGGCTGGCTCGCTGGATCAGGCTGACATTTACACTGCGCTGTATTTCAATATTTTAAAGCATGATCCAAAAAATCCAGACTGGGAAGGCCGCGATATTTTGGTGCAAAGTAATGGACACTGCGTGCCAGTACGTTATGCGGCCATGGCGCACGCTGGTTATTTTCCTAAAGAAGAGCTAATGACGTTGCGTAAACTTGGCAGTCGTCTGCAAGGTCATCCAGAGCGCACGGCTTTGCCAGGGCTAGAAACTACTTCTGGACCGCTTGGTTCTGGTCTTAGCCAGGCGGCTGGTATGGCCATGGTTTTAAAGATGCAAGATTGCAACAGGCGCTGGGTGTATTGCACGGTCGGTGACGGCGAGTTAGACGAAGGCAATAATTGGGAGGCTCTGATGTTTGCTGGTAAAAATCGTCTGCACAATCTTATTGCAATTGTTGACCGTAATAATATTCAGATTGACGGCAACACAGAAGACGTTATGCCGCTTGAGCCGCTGCGCGAAAAGTGGGAAGCGTTTGGCTGGCATGTCCAAGAAATTGACGGCCACAATATCGAAAGTATCATTGATGCTTGCAGCATGGCGCGCGCCATTGTTGAACAGCCCAGCGTAATCATTGCCCACACAATTCCGGGCAAAGGCGTGCCGTTTATGGAATACGATTACCACTGGCACGGCAGTCCGCCAAATTGCACGCAGGCCAAAGAGGCGCTGCAAAAACTGCGCAGTTTAAACGGTAAAATCTCTGGAGATCACAGCTAATGGAAATGTTTTTAGTCGCAAATATTGGCTCAGATGACATAGCCCAAGAACCAACGCGAGCTGGGTTGGGGCGAGGTTTGGTAAAAGCTGGACAAGAGAATAAAAATATTGTGGGTTTAAGCGCGGATTTAACAGATTCGACACAGCTTGGCGCTTTTGCCGAAGCGTTTCCGGAACGCTTTGTGCAAATTGGAATTGCCGAGCAAAACCTCGTAACTGTTGCCAGTGGCATGGCGGTCATGGGCAAAATTCCATTTGCAAGCAGCTACGCGGCTTTTTCTCCGGGTCGCTGTTATGAGCAAATTCGTACTACAATTTGTTTAAACGACCAGCCAGTTAAGTTGGTTGGCTCCCATGCTGGCCTTAGTGCTGGGCCGGATGGCGCAACCCATCAGATGTTGGAAGATATTGCTTTAATGCGCGTTTTGCCAAATATGATTGTCATTGCACCGGGCGATAGTGTAGAAGCAGAAAAGGCTACTTTGGCAATGGCAAAAAATGGCAAGCCAAATTACATTCGCTTGAGTCGCGAAAAATCGCCAGTTTTTACCACAATGCAAACTCCGTTTGAGATAGGCAAGGCATACGTTTTGCGCCCAGGTGACGATGTTGCAATTTTTGCAACTGGCACAAGTTCTTACCAGGCGCTTTTGGCGGCTAAAGCTTTGGCGAGCGACAACATCCAGGCTGAGGTTGTGCACGTCCCGACTATAAAACCACTTGACCAAAAAACAATTTTGGCTAGTGCGCGCAAATGTGGTCGCGTAATAACAGTGGAAGAAGGCCAAATTGCCGCTGGTTTTGGCAGCGCTATTGCTGAATTCTTGAGCGAAAATTTACCAATGCCAGTAAGGCGCCTGGGGATGCAAGATTCATTTGGAGAATCTGGAAACACACCCGACTTGCTTAAAAAGTTTGGATTAACCGGCCAACATATTGCTTTTGCCGTACACGATTGGATTGATCATATGCCACAGTATCATAGGTGAAATTATGTTTAAAAAACTCGAACCAACCAGACCGTCGCCGTTGTTTAGCCGAAATTTGGCAGTTGCGTTGGTTGTGTCATTTTTATTCTTGTTTACGGCTATCGGCTTTGTGGTTTGGATTTTTATCCAGCGCAATAATATTATTGCCAATAGCATTTCTAGCACGCCGCCGGCTGATGATACAAGGGATGTTAAGAATGTCGTATTAAACGCCCCCGCAAGTTTACCATCAAACTATGTCCTAAACGATCAAAGTACAAATAATGTGTCAAAGACGTATTATTACGATGATAATTTTAATTGCGGAATAACAATTGCCGTAGTTAACAAGGATGCCAGCAAAACTGTAAAGGATGTGATTGTTGACGCTATTACTACCACCCAAGCTCAGGGCGTAACGACTACTTCAAGCATTGAGGGCGACAAGGTTGATCTGGCGGATGCCGAGGATTCAAATAAAAAATATACCTTTGATTCTGTAGAACTAGAGCAGCAGGTTAATGCGCCGAGCGTGACATTTAAGCAGCAAAAGAACATAATTTTGTATCGGCAATTTGGTCGTAAGGTGGCGTCATTGGCCTACGCCTGCAAGTCTGAAACATGGACCGAGAAGAGGTTTGAGCTATTGGATCTGGTTAAGCAATTTACTGTAAAAACCGAAAAATAAGGAGGAAATATGGGTTTGACAATTCGACAGATAAGAGATAACTGCGTGCGAGCACGGCACTTGATGCAGCGTAGCCGCCAGCAGCATTTTGCGGTTGGTGCTTTCAATATTGACAACCAAGAAACGTTAATTGCGGTTTGCCGCGCTGCACAAAATAAGCAAGCGCCAGTTATGGTTGAGGTTAGCCAGAACGAGGTGGATGCGCTTGGCCTTGATAATATTCGGGATATGGTTGACAACTACAGGCAAGAGTATGGAATTGAGCTTTTTGTTAATCTCGATCATAGCCCAAGCGTCGAGGCGTGTAAACGTGGCATAGATACCGGTTTTGAATTTATTCATATTGACATCAGCCAGGCTAACCACGATGCAACAGATGAGGAGATCATCAAGAATACCAAGGAGGTTGTGGAATATGCCAAGTTTACTGGTGCGCTTGTTGAGGCTGAGCAGCACTATTTTATGGGCAGCTCCAATGTTCACGATGAGCCGATAGATTACGAGGAAGTTAAAAAGACCTTTAGCACACCAGAAGGCGCAAAGGCTTTTGCTGATGCGACCGGTATTGATACATATGCTGCGGCAATTGGTAATTTGCACGGTAAATATCCTGTACCAAAGCAGCTAGATCTTGATCTGTTGCAGCGGATTCGCGCTGCTTTGCAGTGCCAAATTAGTCTTCACGGCGGCAGCGATACCCCTGGTCATTATTTTATGGAAGCTGCCAAAATTGGTGTTAGTAAAGTCAATATTAACTCCGATATGCGTTACGCTTTTAGGACAACGCTCGAAAAGGTTTTGGCTGAGAATCCACACGAATATGCGGTGGTGAAGCTAATGCCAACGGTTTATGAAGCCGTGCAAAAAGTAGTAGAGGAAAAAATTGATACATTTGGCTCAGCCGGAAAGGCTATCAAATGACAAAACAGCTTAAGATGTTAAGCATTGGCTCTGCAACCCAAGACGTTTATTTGGTGGGCGGCAAGGTTTTTAAGCCGCAGACTGAACATGGTATAGCCTACGAGCATTTGCCGCTTGGCGCAAAATTAGAAGTTGAGAATGTCTTTTTTTCAACTGGTGGAGATGCCATGAATGCGGCTACAACTTTTGCGCGTCAGGGGTTACATAGCCAGTTCATGGGGATTATTGGTGTTGGCCCAAGCGCTGAGGCGGTTTTAAAAACTTTTGACGATGAGGCAATCGACACAAAATATCTCAACCAAAATGAGCGCTACATAACAACTTATAGCACAATTCTTTTGGCTCCAAGTGGTGAGCGTACTGTTTTGGTTTATCATGGCTCTAGGTTGCGAGCAGATGGTTCGGATATAAATATGGCGGCAATTGATGATGCTGACTGGCTGTATATCTCCTCTGTTGCGTCCATGGAATTGTTAGAAAAAATTTTTACACGCGCGGCAAAACGTGGAGTGAAGATTGCATTCAATCCCTCGGCACGTGAGTTGGCGCAGGTGGAGAAGCTACGGCCTTTGCTCGACGATGTTGAGGTTTTAATTTGCAACAAAGAGGAAATGCAGCAAATTGTTGAAGGCAAAAGTTTAGAAGAATTGGTTGTGCATGCTTCGCATCTTGTTCAAACGGTAGTGATTTCTGACGGTCCAAAAGGCGTAATAGCCACAGATGGCACAAAAGTTGTAAAAGCAGGAATTTATGAGGACGTAAAAGTTGTTGATAGGCTTGGGGCTGGCGATGCATTTGGTTCTGGATTTGTAGCTTGTATCGCCCAGAACAAAACGCTTGAGGAGGCGATTGTATTTGCAAGCGCAAATTCTACCTCTGTTGTAAACAAGATCGGTGCCAAGGTTGGTATTTTACACAAAGGTGCCAAGCTGCATGACATGGAACTTGAAGTAGAAGAATTATAAAAAATAAGTGGGGAGTGATACGTCGGGCAACGCACCACTCCCCTGGCAAATGCTTGATTCCTACGGGAACTGGAACCAATTTTAATTTAACATTCGCCATGCCATTACGTGGCAAGCGCCCAGATTGCTGCCATTGGTGCCGCTTTAGAACGGCAAATGGCTGCATTATTGACCGGCTTCCGGAAGAGCCGCTTTGGGCGGTTCTCTGCTACGTACCCCTCCCTGGGACTTACCCCATAGCCCCGAGTCATAGCAAAGATTAATTGAATAGACTTGAGCAAGCCCAAATCTACGCAATTACGCCCTGTGAAAGATGCCACATAATAGCGGCATCTTGTTGCTGCACCGTGGCACGATACAACAAGTTCCGCGAAGGCAGGCACCGGCAATGCGCGTTCCGCAATTACCGATACCGCAATTTCTGCGGAGTTGTTAATACTTTAACTCAGCTGGCTATGGTTGTCAATATATTAGTAAACCTGAATCTCAAAACCTTCCTTTTTGTCGCAACAACCCTCGCCACAAAAGTGGTTCAGTCTGCCGGGAAGGCAGATGTTGCGCTAGAAAGGTGGGTTTTGAGACTCAGGTATTAATAAAAATTTATCGCTTATGTTAAAATAATAATAGTTATGTCATTTTTGAGTAAACTTTTGGGAGCAAGGACGCCGATGCTTGATAAAACATTGAGCCAGCTCGAGGAGATTAGCCACAAGCAAGGCGTGGATGTGGCTTTGATCGCCGATATTCGGCAGAGTTCAATGCAAGCTATTCAAAAAATGCAATTGGATGCAAGAGATACTACTGGTGAGGAGCTATACCATGCTTTGCTAGCAACGGTCGGCAGACATGATGAGATTTTTACTACTAAAATTGGTGCAAATTACAACATGCCTGCGGAGAAGATTCTAGCGCAGATGTGCGCTACTATTAAAAAAGTACAAGGTTTGCAAAGAGTTTGGGTAGTAAAAAAGTGCGTTGCCAAAGAGTTGATCTGCAAAAATCCGCCACGCGCCGTAATGAAAGCGCTTGGATACCGTTCAGTTAAAAGCATGTTAAAGCGGGAAAATATTGCGCAAATTTATGGAGCCATGCGCTTTGTTGAGTCGCCGCAATGGCTGGAGAAATTTAATGCCACTTATTCAAGCCTTATGCCTAGCGATTTTGAAACGCGTAATATTGAGGTGGTAACAATGCCAACTGATCCATGGCAAGACTTGGCTGCGCCTTTTATTGTCATGAAGCGCCACAATGTCACTCATTTAAAAGAGCTTGGAGTGGTGCTGCTACTTCCAAGAAAAGAAAAATATACTCCTGGCACAATTTTGTGGGATTTTGCGCTTTTGCTCCATTACATAAACGAGATTAAGCTCTATAGCTCGTTCTTTAAAATGCAGCAAGTAAAGAGTGGCTTTGGCCAAATTGTGGCAGATACACTTATTGCCGATCCGCCAATCCAAGATGTTTTTGCTGGCCAGCATATTCATTGGCGCGTGATTCAGCGCTACTTTGGCAAGCTGGATGAGAAACATCATCCAGAGATTTTTGAGCCTCATGTCCAGCCAGAAGATTTGCATTGGCGCACGGCCGAAGAGACTCTTTGCAAAATTGATCCGGCTTTTAAATTTTGGCAAGGGTTGGATTTTGTAGGAGTTATGCATGACGGCCGGCCGGTCTCGCTAAACATGCTAGACGTTTTGGCGGCGTATGCAAACAATGTTTCGTATGGTGATAGAATTGTTTATCATTTCCGCGAAAGTTTGTGGAACGAAATTTTTGCAAGATACATGGGGCAGGATTTACTAAAGAATCAAGTTTTAGCCAAGCTAAATAATGATATGATAGCGCCTGAGGTTTTATAACAAATATGAGGAGATTAACTTGAGTAAATACCAAATTTGCGTTTCTGGTGCACATGCTGGTGCTTCAGCAGAAAGCTCAAGCTTGCTAGCCTACGCTGTTGGTGCTGCAATTGCAAAAAGCGGCCACACGCTTTTAACAGGGGCGACAACCGGCTTGCCGCAGTATGCAGCGCGCGGCGCAAAAGATAACGGTGGATTGTCGGTTGGTTACTCACCGGCAGCAAACTATAAAGAGCACGTAAGATCATATCGCTTGCCGGTTAAGGAGTTTGATTATATAAATTTTACGAACATGGACTATGTTGGTCGCGATGTATATTTGGTTAGATCAAGTGACGCAGTCATAAATATTGGCGGAAGCATTGGTAGTATGCACGAGTTTTCTACTGCGGTTGTTGGTCATAAATTTTGCGCTGTGCTGCTTGGCAGTGGTGGTTTGGCGGATTTTATTCCAACCGTCATGGAGCGTTTGCAGGTTGATAAATCGATAAAAATATTGTATGACACGGACCCTGACCGCATTGTAAAACAAGTTATCGAGCATATAGACAAGGCTTATGCAGATATTAAAGATGAGATTTCGAGCTTGGAGAAACGACCGCGAAAATTGGGTAGTGGATAAACCACAAATTTTTTGTAGTGGGACGACGACTCGCGCCGCCCCACATTAGTCCTACAAATCCGAGCCAGAAGAAGAATCATCCCCTGGACAGCCAACAAAATTACTAGGCGAAACGCGGCTCAAGATAGATTCAAGCTCAGAAAGAGTCAAATCAGGATTTTGTAATGCTATTGCCTCGCCGTTAAACGGTCGCGAGCAACCGTTTACGGAAAGGATCGCATAGCTGACCGGTTCACTCGTAACCAGGTCAATTACAACGGTATAGTCTTTTACTTCGGTTCGGACCGCTACGCTAGCACCTTCTCCAACCTTGGTCTTGTCCACCTTAGCCCAGCCATTATCGTTGAGCGCAGTGATTAAGAGGTCATACCGGCTTGAGACCGAAATTCCTTCACCTGTTTGATTATCATTTGATGTACTTGCTCCCTCACGACAACCTGTAAGACCGAGCGTCAGAAGCAGCAGTAAAGATACCAAACGGCGCATTGTTACCTCCGGATATGTAGGATTGGTATATTGTAACATAAAATGTTATAAACTGCAACGGCAACGGCGATTTTACGGTTCGCTAGCGCCTGAGTAGATGTGCGCTGTGCGCTACACATATGTTACAATATAAACAATGGATAAATTCAAACTTGTCACCAAGTACCAACCAACTGGCGATCAGCCGCAGGCAATAGAGAAGCTTGAGGCTGGTTTAAAATCTGGCAAAAAAGAGCAGACCCTGCTTGGTGTGACAGGTTCGGGCAAGACGTTTACCATGGCAAATATTGTAGCAAAGCGCCAGGTTCCAACTTTGGTTTTATGTCACAACAAAACTCTGGCCGCTCAGCTTTACAGCGAGTTTAAGCAGTTTTTTCCAGAGGCAGCTGTGCACTACTTTGTTAGTTACTTTGATTATTATCAGCCAGAAGCGTACATTGCTAGCAGCGATGTTTATATAGAGAAGGACAGCAAAATCAATGAAGAAATTGACCGTTTGCGCCATGCTGCCACTAGCGCGCTTTTGACTCGGCGCGATACTTTAATTGTGGCCAGTGTGAGCTGCATTTATGGCATTGGTTCAGTTGAAGACTACGGGCAGATGGCAATTACCGTAAAAGTTGGCGAGCAACGTCAGCAGGACAAATTTTTGCGCTGGCTCAGTGATATACAGTATCAGCGCAACGATATTGACTTTCATCGCAGCACCTTTCGTGTGCGCGGTGACGTGGTTGACGTTTTCCCGGCAGGCGATGAAACGGCTTATCGCGTTGAGTTCTTTGGCGATGAAATTGAGCGTATTACCAATATTGACCCGCTGACCGGTGAGATTATCAAACAAATGGATTCTGTTACAATTTTTCCTGGTTCGCATTATGTTACGCCGCAGGAAAAGCTCAAGCTGGCAATTGAAAAAATTCGCAATGAATCCGAGGAGCGGGTAAAATGGTTCAAGAGCCAAGATAGGCTGTTGGAGGCTCAGCGGCTTGAACAACGAACCAAGTTTGACCTCGAGATGCTGGAAGAAACCGGTTTTGTAAAAGGTATCGAAAACTACAGCCGCTATCTTACAAACCGCGCTCCAGGCGAGCAGCCAGCCACGCTGTTGGATTATTTCCCGGATGATTTTTTGCTGATTGTAGATGAAAGCCACATGTCTTTGCCTCAGGTGCGCAGCATGTATAATGGCGATCGCGCGCGCAAGGAGATTTTGGTGGATTACGGCTTTAGGTTGCCAAGCGCTTTTGATAATCGGCCTCTAACTTTTACAGAATTTGAGCGCCATATCAACCAGGCGATCTATGTTAGCGCTACGCCGGCGGAGTATGAGCTTAGCCGCAGCGGCGAGCCAATCCAGCAAGTTATCCGTCCAACCGGCCTGCTTGATCCGCCAATTGAGGTGCGCAAAATTGCCGGGCAAATTGATGACCTCGTAGCTGAAATTAGAGCTACAACAGATAAAAACCAGCGCGTGTTGGTTACTACGCTTACTAAGCGAATGGCTGAGGATCTAACAGAATATTTAGTTGAGCTTGGTATCAAAACAGCGTATTTGCATTCTGATGTTGATACTTTGGAACGGACGGACATCTTGCGTGATTTGCGTCTTGGTGTCTACGATGTTCTAGTTGGAATCAATCTGCTGCGCGAAGGCTTAGACTTGCCAGAGGTCAGTTTGGTGGCAATTATGGACGCCGACAAAGAAGGCTTCTTGCGCTCGGCGCCAGCGCTAATCCAAACTGTTGGGCGCGCCGCTCGCCATCAGGAAGGCCACGTAATTATGTACGCCGACACAATCACAAAAAGCATGCAACTAACTATTGACGAAACCACGCGCCGGCGCAAAATCCAGCAAGACTACAACCGCAAATACAACATCACGCCGCGCGGTATCAACAAAGAGATTGATGAGGGTTTGCGGGCGGTGATTCCAAAAGAGGCGCAAATGGCCAAGCGCGACATTGATAAAATTCCAAAAGAAGATATCGGTCGAGTTATTAAGGATCTGACCGCGGAAATGGAACTTGCGGCCGCCAACCTACAGTTTGAAGCTGCGGCTGAGCTACGCGATATAATTGCCGATTTAAAAAATAAATCTAGCCAATAAATTAAGGCTCAAAATTCTTTTCGTTCTATGCTATACTTCCATTTAAGTAAAGGAAAAAAGCTTATGGACTCTGCAAAGAAAAGCGAAATTGTTGAAGCGCCAAGTGTGAGTAGCGGATTTTTTAAGAAGCTGCTGAGCGGATCAACTTTTTTGACGCTCGAGCACGTTGCTCATATGACATTAGTTGTTATAATTCCAGCTCTAATATTAATCTCGTTCTGGATTGCCATAAGCATTTGGACTGGTACGAGTAGCTTCTCTGGCATGTTAACAAGCATTATTGACTCCAGCTATTCTAGTACACTTAAATACTTAGAAGTTATGGCTTCGTTGGGCTTTGTTGCGGCCCAAATTGTTTTAGTGCCTATCCTTGTTATTCTTGACCGTCGCACGCGCGCCGAATGGCAAAAGCGCAAGGGTTATGCAGAAACTCAAAAGTTTAAAGTTCCAATTTACATTGCAATGGCTGTTTCTGGCATAACTGTAATCTGTAGTATGGTCCAAATGGTCTATGTAATCTTGGCATCATTTGCGCTAATTGGCGTAACAAGCGCTGAGATTGGGAATATGTACTTAACTTCATTCTTGCCAGCCGCATTAACGCTAATTACTTTTGCCGCCATTATTGGCTACCTATTCAAGCTAATAAAAGGCTATGATAAAGGTCGGATGTTCTGCATGGTCACATCTGTTATTTCGGCAGCGATTGTACTCGCGCTGTTCATAACCGCAATAGTAGTAATGCACGACGGCAGTGTTGATCTGGAGAGCACCGACAGCACAAACACAACGGATGATAGTAACTACTATGATTCCGATTATTACAATTACGATGACCAATATTACCAGGATTACTATCAAGATCTTTACGACAGTTATTATTAGATAGAATATCCAGCCAAAGTTTGCTATACTTTTGTTAGCATGACACAAATTTCTAAAGATGACGTTAAGTATGTGGCTGCGTTGGCAAAAATCGCAATCACTGACGACGAGGCAGAAAAATTTACCAAAGATTTGAGTGAGATCTTAGGCTATGTGGAACAGCTGGATTCGGTAAATACAGATGGTTTGCAGCCGACTTACCAGGTTAATGGCTTAATTAATATCACCAGAGATGACCAAATAATTGATTATAAAACTAGCCGCGAAAAACTTTTGGCTAACGCGCCAAAAACCAACGGCGAGTTTGTTGAGGTGCCAAAAGTCCTATGATTTCCATTGACGACATAAAAAACAAAATTAAATCTGGCGCAACTGTGCGCAGTATTATTGAAGACGCACTGGCAAAAATAGAAGCCGCCAAAGAGTTTAATGCTGTTATTAGTACGCTTCGTGATCGTGCGTTACAGCGCGCCGACGAGATTGATCAGCGTTTAAAAAATAATGAGGACGTTGGCATCTTGGCTGGCATACCCTTTATAGCCAAGGATAACTTTCTGGCTTTTGGTGCCAAAACCACCGCAGCTAGCAATATGCTAAAGAATTTTGAGGCGCCGTATCAGGCAACTGCCATAGAAAAGCTTGAAGCAGCTGGCGCAATTCTGGTTGCCAAATCTAATCTGGACGCCTTTGCTCACGGTGGCAGCACTGAAAACAGCGATTTTGGCGCAACCAAAAATCCGCACAATCCCAAATGCGTGCCTGGTGGAAGCTCGGGCGGATCGGCCGCAGCCGTGGCTTTGGGCTTGGTGCCATTTGCTTTGGGAACAGATACCGGTGGTTCAATTCGCCAACCAGCCAGTTTTTGCGGCGTGGTCGGAATTAAACCAACGTATGGCGCAGTTTCGCGCTACGGTGTAATTGCTATGGCCAGCAGCACCGATACAATTGGCCCTTTGGCGAGCTGCGTAGAAGATGCCGCTCTAGTTTTTGATGTAATTGCTGGCCGCGACGAGCGCGATTCTACAACTCTGAAAAAGCCAGAGAGCTTTTATCCAATTATTGCTGACCGTCCCAAAAAAATTGGCATAATTAAAGAATATTTAAACGGCGGCGTCCAGCCAGAAGTTGCTAAATCCGTCATGACCCAGGCAGAAAAGCTTAAAGCGGCTGGTTATGCCGTTGAAGAGGTGAGTCTGCCGTCGGTCAGCTTGGGACTGGCAGTTTATTATATTGTCGTTCCAGCTGAAATTAGCAGCAATTTTCAGCGCTATGATGGCATAAAATTTGGGCACAGCGCGGAGGAACGCGGCGATTTACAGGAGTTATACGGCCAAAGTCGCGACCAAGGCTTTAACGCTGAAAATAAACGCCGTATCTTAATTGGCACCTACGTTTTGAGCAGCGGTTACATCGACGCCTATTATCGTAAAGCGCAAACTGTGCGTACAAAGCTCATAAACGAATTTACTGATGCCTTTAAAAAATATGATGCGCTAATTGGCCCAGTGGCGCCAACCACCGCCTTTAGGCTTGGGGAAAACGTTAATGATCCTTTACAGATGTATCTGGCTGATATTATGACCGTTTCGGCCAGCTTAGCCGGGCTGCCTGCATTTAGCGTGCCTGCTGGCAAGGATCAAGCAAACATGCCAATTGGTTTGCAAATTATTGGCGCTCAGCAAAGCGACGCACAGTTGTTTAGTTTAGCCAAGCAGATTGAGGAGCTTAACCGTGGATAGCAAGATACTTATTTTTTTGGTTGTGATTTTAATCTTGGCTTTGGCGTTTTGGATTTACGTCAACTTTGCTAATCGCCAACGTAGCGGCCTGGATCGCGCTTATTACCAAAAGCAATGGCAAAAAATTGACAGCTTTAAAAAGAATGGTAGCGCTGGTTGTCAGCTGGCGATTATTGAGGCGGATAAGCTTTTGGACCATGCCCTAAAACAGAGCGGCTTCTATGGTGCGACTATGGGTGATCGTCTAAAAGATGCCAATCGTTCATTTATGAATGTTAATGATGTTTGGCAGGCGCATAAACTTCGAAATCGCTTGGCGCACGAGCAAAATGTTAACTTAAATTTTGTAGCAACAGATAAAGCTTTGCGCAGTTTTAGGTCGGCGCTTAAAGATTTGGGAGCTTTGTAATGTTAGATAAATCTGTTTTTGACAGCTATCAGCCAACGATCGGCATAGAATGCCATGTGCAATTTAAGACCAAGACTAAATTGTTCTCTGGTGCAGACAATGACGAGCGCGGCAAATTGCCAAACCAAGCCACCTCGCCTTTGTGCTTTGGTCTGCCAGGCACTTTGCCTATCTTAAATAAAGAGGCGGTTCGGTTGGCTGTTCGCGCTGGCCTGGCATTGAATGCCAACATCGGTAAGATTAGTAGCTTTGATCGCAAGCATTATTTTTATCCGGATTTACCAAAGGGGTACCAGATTACACAGCTTGACCGGCCAATTGTTTTAGATGGTTTTGTTGATGTGCCAGTTGGCGAAAGCATGGTGCGCGTGCGGATAAATCATGCTCATTTAGAGGAGGACGCCGGAAAGTCCACGCATCCGGCTGGCGCGGAATATAGCTTGGTTGACCTTAACCGCGCTGGAACTCCACTGCTAGAAATTGTAAGCGAAGCCGACATGCATTCTAGCGCCGAAGCTAAAGCATATGTTCAAGAGCTATATTTGCTTATGAAATATGCCGATGTGACTTTTGGTGATCTTCAATACGGCAACATGCGTTTTGACGTTAACGTTTCTGTTGCAAAAAAAGGCGCTGACGAATTAGGCACAAGAACAGAGGTCAAAAACCTAAACTCTTTCCGTGCTGTTGAGCGCGCTATAGAATTTGAGGTCAAACGTCAAATTGAACTGCTGGAAACTGGCAAGGCAGTGCGCCAAGAAACCCGCGGTTGGGTTGAGGCGACTCAAAAAACCGTGCCGCAGCGCAGCAAAGAAGAGGCTATGGACTATCGCTACTTTCCAGAGCCAGATGTACCGCCAGTAGTTTTGAGCGATGAATTTATTGAGGAGGTTCGGGGCAGTATGCCAATGCTACCGTCAAAACTGCGTGCAGAAATTGAAGCCAGGGGTATTGATCAACAGACTGCTGAAACCTTGATTTTGCGTGATGCTTTAACCAACAGCAGCTACACCAAGACCGTTTTAGCGCAAGAGGGTAATGAGGCTGCCAGGTTTGCCGCAAACTTTATTGCCAATCGGGATATCTCTTATTGCGACGGCCTTGAAAAGGACGGCAAATCAGTTGGCGAGTTGCCCTCTGCTAAAAAGTTTTTGGCTGTTTTTGAGCTGCGCCAAAAAGGTGAACTAAGTTCTAATAATGCCGATGCACTTTTGTTTGCCTTGCGCCATAGGCCAGAGGCTGAGCCGCGCGAACTGGCTGAAGAGCTGGGTTTCTTGCAAGAAAATGATAGCTCGGCACTTGAGGCTATTATCTCTAAAGTTCTAGCCGAGCCATTCAACCAAAAAGCTGCTGAAGATATAAAAAGCGGCCAAATGAAAGCTATAGGTTTCTTGGTCGGCCAGGTTATGAAAGCCAGTCAAGGTAAAGCCAACCCATCTGCCGTACGCGATTTGATAATTAAACAAATCGGCGTATAGTTAAAATATAGCCTAAAAAGGATTTTCTAAATATGACAAAGCTACCTACAAAAGCTGTGATAGCGGCTGCTGGTTTTGGTACACGCTTTTTGCCGCAAACGAAAGCTATGCCTAAAGAGATGCTGCCTTTAGTGGATAAGCCTATTATCCAATATGTTGTTGAAGAGCTTGTGTCTGTTGGGATTAAAGACATAATTATCGTAACTGGTCAAGCCAAGCGGGCAATAGAGGACCATTTTGATAGTCCGACCGAAGACCTCATAGCTAACTTAAAAATGGGCGGTGAAAAAAAGAAACCACTGCTTAAGATGGTTGAAGAAATTTCTACAATGGCAAACTTTGCTTATGTGCGCCAAAAAGGCCCATACGGCAACGGAACGCCACTGCTTAACGTGGCTCATTTAATTGGTGATGAGCCATTCATTTACACTTGGAGCGATGATTTTATTGACGCCACACCGCCGCGCTTCCAGCAGCTTATTGATCTTTATAAAAAATACAATGCTTCTGTTCTGGCATGTATCCGTGCAAAAAGCGAGGCAGATTACGCTCGTTATGGCTTTGCATCTGGCGTTGAGGTTGAGCCAGGCGTCATTGATACTGACGCTGTTATAGAGAAGCCTGGCAAAGCCAATGCTCCATCAGATCTGGCGACGGTTAGCGGCTTCTTGTTCACTCCAGACATTTTTGAATATTTGCGAACCGCCCAAAATCAAATGCAGGAAGGCGACGAGCTTTGGTATAACGATGCACTTAAGCTCATGCTGCAAGATGGCAAAAAAATTATGTCGGCAGAAATTAAGAGTGGACGTTATTATGACGCTGGCGACAAGCTGGAATATCTAAAAACCGTAATAGATTTTGCGCTGCGTCGTGATGACATTGGCGATAGTTTGCGTAGCTATCTACAAGAGAAACTGAAGTAAAATGAGCATAGCTTTTTGGGTTATAACCGGCATACTTTTAGGTTGTGCGACAGCCGCTCTAACAGGTTCGCAAACGGCAATAAGACTGTTCTCTTATGCCACGGTTGGGACGTTTGGTGCTGCAATAACTGGTATCTTGTATAGCTTAATAGATAAGACAAATATTTTTAGCATCAACATGATTGGCGCGGGCATTACTACAATCGGCGCTTTGGCTTTGTTGGTGGTCACGTGCATAATTAGCGCCGAGCCAAGGCAGCACAGTTAGCTTTGCCAAGCAAATCGCAAATTGTTATACTAGTTTAAAATAACCAAGGGGGAAAAATGGGCGCAGCAGAAATACTAGTAATCTTCTTATCGGTGGCGCTTGCAATATTTTTGACGCTGTCGATAGTTTTAACTGTCTACCTAATAAAGCTTGTTCAGAAGGCCGAAAAAGTTGCCGACACCGTGCAGGAAAGTGCTGATACATTTGTTACCATCTCTGATGAGTTGCATAGTGCAATAGCGCCAGCGGTAATTGCGCGGACGGTTGGTGATATTGCCGACAGGTTTATGCGACGTCATTCAAAGCGCGACGGTGATGAGGAGGACAAATAATGTCCAAGTTTGGGCGCGGGCTTTTTTGGGGAACGTTAATTGGCATGTTTGTAGGCGTAATAACAGCGCCAAAGGCTGGTAGCGAAACAAGAAAAGACCTCAAAAAGCAAGCCGAAAAAATTAAAGAGGAAGCAATTGGCCACGCCGAAGAAACTGCTGAGGAGACAAAGGAAAATGTAGATAAAACCGCCGCAGAGGCAAAAAAAGTTGTAGACAAAGCTGCTATTGAAACCAAGAAGGTGGTAAATAAAGCAGAGAAGGCTATTGAGAAAAAGTAGGTTAATCCTCGCAAGCAATCCCATCATTGTCGCGGTCAAGATGTGAGGCATAACCTGGCTGGCCAGCGTAAATTGGAGTTACTCCAGCCGCTCGTGCGGCTGTACAATTCTTGTAATAAACATTTGAAGAGTTGGAGCTGTTCGACGATGATGTGTTCGAGTTCGAAGCTATATATGTTCCGACCGAAATAATTTTATCAACTGGCTGGACTGTAACCATTTCGCTCTTTAAAGTTCTTGAAATCTCCTGGCCGCTAGCGTATGTCACGGAGTATATTAGAGTCTTTTCGCCATCGCGCCCTTCTTGTATCACTTGTTCTTCGCCTTGTGCCAGATTATCGGTTTCAATCCTTTGCTCAGAAAATGCCACCACTTGTTTCTCCTCAACGTCCTTTGACTCAGTTTGCAATAGCTCTGTTTTGGAAGAGACATTTTGCTGGCTTGATTCTTGTAAGTTGTTAGCGCTTTCTGGCGTTGAGATGCCGATTATGATAATCAGAAGTATCATCGCGCTAGATAGTCTTAATATAATTTGTTTTTTTGATAGCCCCCTTGTAAACCTTTTGAGTGAATCTGGCTTAAAGATTACCATTGTTAATGCTGTGGCTGTTGCAATAAATAATAAAACACTAATATTGCTAATCATATTTAGTTTAACTCGATTCTAATTAATACCTTATATACATTTAACCTTACCTACTGCATAATGTACATATGCAAAATATTCCAGACTGTTTTTATCGCTTGGCCGCTAAGGCTATTATTAAAGACGAAAAAGGACGAGTGCTTTTAATAGTAGAGAAGGGTGGTCATTTTGGACTGCCTGGTGGTGGGATTGAGTTTGGTGAAAGCGCGGCCGAAGCACTGCACCGTGAGCTAAATGAGGAACTCGGCATAACAGATGTAAAAAGCACTACGCTAGTAATGGCTTTTCCGTATTTTTCCGAAAGTCGTCAGGCTTGGGCTTTATGGCTCCTGCATCAAGCTGAGGTAACTTTGCCAGAAAAATTTGTTGGAGATCGTTCGGAAGGTGCTATCTTTATGAATATTGACGATTTACTGAGTCACGATCCAAGCCAGCATCGCGTTCATTACGTATTAAATAACCTCCAAGGTAAGAATTAGATAAAGATTGTGTTATCATAACCTACAAAGCTCTTTATAAGTTGGGAGTGGGTGATTCTTGTGCGTGTTACGGATGCAGTTGCATACGTAGCTTGGCTGGTGATGTACATGACGTACGGACCTCTGGATGATTTTTTGAATTTACGTGATCACATTGACGGATTCTTCCTTGGGCTCTTGCGCTTTATGCGTTCGCTAATGAAGCCAACTGTGACGTTAGTGGCATTGTTGCTTTTGTATCATGCAGCTTTGTCTTTTGGGTGGACTGGACGCATCATCATGGTGATTGTGTGCGCTGTGCTACTTTTTGTTCCAATATACTCGTATTCACCTAAGTGGCGTTGGGCTGCAAACATGCTTGTTGCAATTGTCTTTACTGCATTCTTGTACTTGACTCACGTAATTTGCTAGCTCTAAAGTGCTTTAGCCTGGCTGTGGTCTCTTGTGCTACAGTCAGGCCACAACTTATGCAAAATATAAAGTTTTATTTATTAGAAACCTAGTTTATTATAAGATAATATAGGACGTATCGGCCTTTGGAGGTGCTGGCGGTGTTGAACTGGGCGCTGCTTTTGCTATATGTGATTTTAGGCTTAATCAGCATTCCGCTAAATGTTAGGCAAAAGGAGGAAGTAGAACATATCGGGCGAGTAAACCAGATGCGCTATATGGCGTGGAAAGAAAACGGTTCTCCGGGCATTTTCTTTTCCTCGAATCATAACAGCCATACTGAGAAGCTTGGGCGAATCGGCATGGTGCTGAGTATAGCCAATAACTTGATAATAGCTTATCTATTGTTCTGCGCCTGGCAAAATCAGACGTCAGAAGGCTGGCGAATTGCAACCGCTATTACGGCCATTGTTGCGCTGTTTGGTAGGTTTAGCATTCGGCGTCTGCAAACAACGATAGTGGCTTATTTAGCAATAAATACTGCTTTTGCTGTTTTCTTGGCGCTCGCCAACGTCCTATGATAAATTGCCGGCCGTGGAAAAAATTTCGCGGCCGGCATTGCCCATTAGCATGTTTTGCAGCTATAATTAGAAAATGATAAGAGGAAAAATGCGTGGCTGAACCTGATAAGCTTACGGCTGCTAACTATGTGCATTTGCACAATCATACTCACTACAGCGTGCTGGACGGTCTGCAAAAAGTTCCGGGCATGTTAGATTATGCTAAAGAGCTTGGCATGAAGGCCATGGCAATTACTGATCACGGTTCGCTTAGTGGTGCAATCGAGTTCTATAAGGAGGCAAAAGCGCGCGACATCAAGCCTGTAATTGGCATCGAAACCTATGTGGCCTCGCGTAAACACACAGACAAAGACGCGGCTAAAGACAAGGGTCGCTTCCATCTTATCTTGTTAGCAATGAATAACAAGGGATACGAGAATCTGATGCGCCTTAGTACCATTGCCAACCTAGACGGCTATTATTACAAACCGCGCATTGACCACGATTTGCTTGAGAAATACAGCGAAGGCGTTATAGCTATGTCGGCCTGTATTGGTGGCGAAATAGGAGAAAGCCTGCGTAACGGCGATGAAAAAAAGGCTCGAGAAATTGCCCTTTGGTATAAGAATTTGTTTGGCGACCGTTACTACATGGAGGTTCAGGATCATGGTCATCCGGCACATCCGCACAAATGGGATGAGCAGACCGCCGTAAACCAGAAGGTTTTAAAGCTTGCTAAAGAGCTTGATGTAAAAGTTGTCTTAACCTGCGACGCTCACTATAGTCAGCCAAGCGACAAAGACGCGCACGAAATCCTGCTCTGCGTGCAAACCGGTGCGTTTTTAAGTGATCAGGATCGCTTTAGCCTGGAGAATTTTGATCTGTTTGTGGAAAATCCGCAAAAAATGATTGAGCGATGGGCTGACGAACATCCTGAGGTTATCACAAATACCGTAGAAGTCGCCGAGCGTTGCAACGTTGAGTTTGAGCTTGGCCGGATTTTAATTCCAAAGTTCTCTGTGCCAGAGGGCGAAACAGAAAAAACTTTTCTTGACCGCCTGGTTTTTAAAGGCATTGCCGAGCGTTATTGCAATATCGAGCCAGAAAAAGCTGCAAAAATGTCAATTGATGAAATCCGCAAAATTGCTCCAAAAGATGTTGTTGACCGAGCACAATACGAACTTGGCGTCATCGACACAATGGGTTTTAACGGCTACATGCTTATTGTGCAGGACTTTATTAACTGGGGCAAGGCGCGCGGCATCATTTTTGGCCCAGGTCGCGGCAGTGCCGCTGGCTCAATTATTGCATACACACTTTATATAACAGATTTGGATCCACTAACTTATGGCCTGCTGTTTGAGCGTTTCTTAAACCCAGACCGCATTAGTATGCCAGATATTGACGTTGATATTCAAGATAACCGTCGTGATGAAGTTATTCAGTATTGTTCAGATAAATACGGCGCCGACCGCGTTAGCAATATTGTGACTTTTGGTAAAATGGCTGCGCGCGCAGCTGTTCGCGATGTTGCTCGCGTAATGGAAGTGCCGTATTCTGAGGCTGACCGAATTGCCAAACTTATTCCGCAACCGCTGCAAGGGCGGCATATCCCTCTTAAGGTTTCTATAGAAAATGATCCTGATTTTAAAAAAGAGTACAATGAAAATCCGGTGGCAAAAAAGGTGATCGACCAAGCCATTCGTCTGGAAGGCACAATCCGCAGTCATGGCGTTCACGCTTGCGGCGTTGTGATTGCGCCGAGCGAGTTAGTGCAGTATGTACCTCTGGAAATGGCGCAAAAAGGCGTGGTGGCAACGCAGTTCCCAATGGGTCAAATAGAAGAGCTTGGCCTACTCAAAATGGACTTTTTGGGCTTGTCTAACTTGACAATTATTAAAAACACCATGCGCATTATGAAGCGTGTGCACAACGCCGAAGTTGACCTTAAAACGCTGCCATTGGACGACCGACCGGCATATGAGTTGCTGTCCCGCGGCGACACCACAGGTGTATTCCAGCTTGAATCTGCTGGCATGAAGCGTTATTTGCGCGAGCTTCAGCCATCGGTTTTTGACGACATCATCGCCATGGTGGCTCTTTATCGCCCAGGTCCAATGCAGTTTATTGACGACTTTGTTGCCCGTAAACATGGTCGCAAAAAAATTGAATATCTACATCCGCTCATGAAGAACGCTCTGCAAAACACCTACGGAATTTTGGTGTATCAAGAGCAGGTTATGCAGATTTCTAAGGAGCTGTGTGGCTTTACTGGCGGCCAGGCTGACACCTTGCGTAAGGCTATCGGCAAGAAAAAAATTGACGTCATGCAAAAAATGAAAGTCGATTTTATTGACGGTGCGGTTAAGAACGGCGCTGATCGCAACGTTATGGACAAATTCTGGAAGCAGCTTGAGGACTTTGCGGCGTACTGTTTTAACAAATCACACGCTGCATGTTACGCTTTGATTGCCTATTGGACGGCGTATCTTAAGGCGCATTATCCGGCAGCGTTTATGGCCGCGCTTATGACCAGTGACCAAGATGACACTGACCGTTTGGCAATCGAAATTTCCGAATGTCAGCGCATGGGAATGCAGGTGATGAACCCGGATGTTAACCAATCTTATGCTGAATTTGCCGTGGTTCCAGATACAAATCAAATTCGTTTTGGTCTGCTGGCTGTCAAAAATGTTGGCGCAAACGCCGTGGAAGAAATTTTGCGCGCACGCAAAGATGGCGAGTTTAAGACGTTGGAAGATTTTTTAAAGCGCGTTAACGTGCGTATTGTTAATCGCAAAAATCTGGAAAGCTTGCTAAAAGCTGGTGCTTTTGACCGTTTTGGTGACCGCAGTGATCTGTTATTTAATCTCGATACAATTTTGGCCTATGCCAGCAAAGTACAAAAGGACGCGGCCGCTGGTCAAGCGGATTTGTTTGGCAATTTAATGCAAGACATGATCCCGCCGCTGTCGTTAATGCCAGCTCCAACAAAAATCACTGAGCGTGAGTTGTTGCAATGGGAGCGTGAGTTGCTTGGTTTATATTTAAGCGCTCATCCGCTCGACAAATATAACGCCTATTTTAGCGAGCAGACCGCGCCAATCCAAAATCTCACAAAAGAAATGGACAATAAAACCGCAACTGTTGGCGGCATAATTATGGATAGCCGCGTTATCCAAACCAAAACTGGCAGCAAGATGGCATTTGTAAAAATGGAAGACAAAACCGGCGAGATGGAGGTTATTGTTTTTCCTAAATTGTACGAGGAAATTGGCGAAAAGCTTGTGCAGGACGAAGTGGTAAAAGTTAAGGGTAAGATCAACGCTAAAGACCGCGACGGCAAGATGACGGATGACGTAAAAGTTATTGCCGATGAGGTGGTATTTGTCACCCAGGAGCAGCTGGACAATTATCGCGCCACAGGCAAGGCTATGAAATTGCCCAAAAATGGCAAAATAACCGGTGTAATCAGCTCAAAGCCAAAAGAGAATGTAACTTACACGCCAGTTGATGAGCGCGCTAGGCCGGCTGAGCCGGAGTCGGCGCCACTGCAAACCGAGCAGCAAAATCCGCGCTTGTTTGTGCATGTTAAAAATCCAGACGACCGCGATGCGTTAGTTAAACTAAAACAAAAGTTTAATAATTTCCCGGGCAAGTGCGAGGTGGTCTTGGTTCTTGGAGAGGACAAAAAAACTGCGCTAAAAATGCCTTTTACTGTTGATCCTCATGATGAATTGAGAGCTGGCGTGGGTGAATTATTTGGCGCGGAGTGCGTTGCTTTAAAATGAGTTATATCACGCTAACATGGCTTGACTTAGCATAAGGCTTATTATATTATTTACTTGTCGATAATTATATAGTCTGTAGTGATGGGGCTAAAATGGAATCTTGGCTTTGGTGTATCGATCAAGCGCTTCGAGCGGGTGAACCTATTGGTGCTCAGAGAATGATCATGGAGCAACGTACAGGCGAGCTGATGTTTACTGAACGTGGTAAGCATGTAATATTGCTCGATGTCGTTGGCGACGTTTGCGTTATACAGAATGCCCAGCTGCCATCTGGCATTTACGTGTTTGCTCATGACTTGCCGACGCTAATTGAGCTAGATTACGCGCACTCAGCATATGAGGTTAGAGGTAATATGCAATCGACTCAAACCGTATGCACAAATGAAGAGGTGATAGACCTCAATTTTACTTTGGTTGGTCGACCAGTATCTAATCTTGGCCATAGTGCTGAGGTTCTAATTGTTCCTGGCCAATATGACATTGAAGAGATTACAGTTATGCGTGGAAATATTCGCGTTGTTGGTGAGAGATGCCAAGATCCGATCATTAGGTTCAGAAACAGAGGCGTCTTTAGCTGACTTAAGGTTTGGCTGTAATTAATTATCGATTAACGGGTTTCGGGATGGCGTTTGCTTTTCTTGGAACCCGTTTTAATTAACTTGTTTTGCGCCATGCATGACGAGTTCATATAATGCAATTCCGGTCGCCACGCTAACGTTAAAAGATTCCTTTTTGCCGCACATGGGAATTTCTAGAATTTCATCGCACAGTGCCAATAACTCTGATGGCGTGCCGTGAACTTCCTCGCCAAGCAGCAGAGCAATTTTTTGCGCTGCTGGTGGGACATAATCTGGTAGCATTATGGCGCGAGGCGATTGCTCCAGAGCCACAAGCTCAAATTTGTCAGATTTCAGCCGGTCAATAACAGATGATATTTCGTCAGACTGAATAACTTGTAAAGTGGTTTCGGCACCTAACGCAGTTTTGTGAATTTGTTTTGTGATTTTATTGCGCAAATGCGGCAGTCGCTTGTCATCGGGCAGGGTAGGATATGGCGTGTAGCCAGTACAGTAGATTTTTTCTACGCCAAATCCGTCGCAAGATCGTAAAATCGAGCCAACGTTATGCGTGCTGCGGATATTATGGAGAATTACAACTAATTGCATGATTGTATTATCACACATTTTTAGTTGGTTGTCTAAAACAAGACGGGAATTTCAACTGAGTCGGCGTTTTCCTCTAATCCGGAAGGATTGTCCTTTTCTATGACAAGCGTGCCGCCGCTTGCTGTAGCACTGTTAAATTCCAGTGTGGCATAAAAGAGGGTTGGTTTTTCTGATGTCCAGTCACCGGTTACTCGCGCCGTTGTCCTGGCAATGACTTGCCCGTTATCATCTTTTAATGTGACCGGAAATATAGCTTCATACGCCCAAGTTTGTAAAAGTTGTTATAAATAAAACAGCGATAAGTAGCTTAAGCGAGAATTGCGACGGAAAACTGCTTGAGTCACCTTTTTTATTGTTTTTATGCTTAATCACATTATTATCATACAGAAATTTACTTAAAAAAACGAGGTTAATTATGGTTTAGATTGCATTAATGTTTTACAATAGACGCAATGGGTAATGATGGGGAACAGGATAAATTTAGAACGCAAGATGAGGCAAATACGCAGCGGCGCGCTGGTTTGCTTGGCTTGCAGTATCTTGATACGAGGCCGTTTAGTAAAAGCGGGCCTCTGTTCTCTGGAATCTTGACGCTTGAACAAATGTATGCCGGTCACCTCATTCCCCTGAGCGACGGCAATCAAGAGACGCCGCTAGTTTTTGGAATTACAGTTACCACACCGCAAAAGTTACTGCGCGAGCTGCGTGATAAGTTTGCAAATCGCGTTGTTCAGTTTATGATGATCTCAAATTTGGGTTTTGAAGAATACATGCTGCGGTACAATCCTCCTAAAAAAGTAGTTTACGGCAATGTAAAAATTGCCAGCGAAGGCGATAGCGAAACACTTGAGGAGGTTTCTAAAACGCTAGATTCGGTGCGCTCTGATGACATCGTTGATTATCTAATTAGGCAGGCAGATAGCCTCGGCGCATCTGACATTCATTTAGAATGCCAAAAAGATAAGATCCGCGTTCGTTTTAGGGTCGATGGCACGCTACATCCAATTGCAAATATTACGCCAGAAAAATATCGCGTACTTTTTGGCGCAATTGCTAGCCGCGCAAATATTAGTACGGCAGCCAATGATGCGCAAACCGGGCATATACAACAAGAGATGAAAAATCCGGACGGCACAATCCGCACATTAAATATGCGCATAGAAACCGTGCCAACGGTCTTTGGTCAGGATGCTGTTATTAGGCTGTTTAATTTTGACCCGCATTTGCTTGGACTGGACAATTTGGGATTGAGCGATTTACAAAAAAATGTCATAAACGATATAATTGCACATCCGCACGGCATGGTTTTGGTTGTTGGGCCAACTGGCTCGGGTAAATCCACAACGCTGTATAGTATTATTAATGCACTAAATAATCCTGGGCGAAAGATTTTGACTTTGGAAGACCCGGTTGAGCTTACTGTGCCAGGAGTTAGTCAAATTCCAGTCAACACGGGTGGCGGTGACAGCTTTGCAGATAAATTGCGAGCGGTTTTACGCCTTGACCCGGACATTGTAATGGTTGGCGAGATTCGCGACGTCGACACAGCGCGGACTGCAATCCAGGCGGCTGTAACTGGCCACTTGGTGATGTCAACCTTCCACGCCAGTAATTCGGCGGCAGCATTTAGCCGTATTGTAGACATGATTGGCCAAAATCCAATCTTTTCTAGTGCTATTCGCTTGGTTATTGGCCAGCGCTTGGTGCGTAGGTTGGACGAAAAAACAAAAATTGCCTATCAGCCAGATGAAGCCACTAAAAAATATATAAGCCAAATTTTAGACAGTTTGCCAAGCGGCGTTCAAAAACCGGATGTCAATAGTTTAACTCTTTATAAGCCTGGAAAGTCTGCAGAAAATCCATTTGGATATAAGGGCAGGATGGTTTTGATGGAGCAGATGATTGTTAACGAAAACATCCAAAAGTTTCTGCGTGGTGATGAGCAAAACGTTAATGCCGAGGCTATTGAGGCTGTTGCCGCAAAAAATGGTATGGTTACGATGCTTCAGGATGGCATTCTTAAGGCCTGCGATGGCTTTACGACCATCGAGGAAGTTAATAAGGTGATTTAGCTATAATTTGATATGACTATGCCTGACAAACCAAATATATCCGTTATTGTGCCTGTTTACAATGAAGCTATTGGACTCGGCGAGTTTAATTGCCGATTATTCAAAGTTTTAGATTCTCAGCCAAAATATAGTTTTGAGGTGATTTATTGCAACGATGGCAGCGAGGATGAGACGGCAGACGTGGTTTCTAGCCTTCGCGCCAAGGATAAGCGCGTTCGGCTAATTAGCTTTTCTCGTAATTTTGGAAAAGAAAATGCCCTGCTGGCTGGAATCGAAAAGTCCAGAGGTGAGGCGGTTATAACAATTGATGGCGACGGCCAGCATCCAGTTGAGTTAATCCCAAAGTTTTTGCAGGCCTGGCAAAATGGCTCACAAGTTGTGGTAGGTGTAAGAACTTACAGTAAAGACGAAAGTTTTATTAAGCGCCTTGGTTCCAAAATTTTCTATAAAACCATAAATTTATTTTTGATGCAAAAGCTTAAGCCTGGATCAACAGATTATAGGCTAATTGATGCTGGCGTGCGGAAAGCATTTTTGCAACTTAAGGAGAGCGAGCGCATAACTCGCGGCTTAATAGACTGGCTTGGGTTTAAGCCAAAATATATTAAATTTGTTGCTGAGCCGCGACGTAGTGGCCAACCGGGCTATAGCTTTACGAAGCTAGCCAAGCTGGCTGCCAACAGTATGGTATCGCTTTCTCCGCGGCCGCTTTATCTCTGTGGATACCTTGGAGTTACTATAACTTTTGGAGCTTTGATTGTGGGCGCTTCGGTTGCGCTTGAGCAAATTATGCTCGGTGACCCATTGGGATGGCGCTTTACTGGCACAGCAATGCTGGGGATTCTGACGATATTTTTGGTCGGCATTTTGCTAGCGGCAATAGGTATTCTGTCTTTATATATTGCTCATATACATAGTCAAACCAAAGATAGGCCGTTGTATGTTGTGGATTACAAAAATTCCCATGGAGTAGAAGATGATATCTAAGAAGTTATTTTTGAGATATTTTGTAGTTGGAGCATCGGCGTATCTGATAGAAATGCTTTCGCTTCTGGCATTTACAAGGCTTTTGCATATCAGCCCGGTTGTGGCTGTTGGAATTAGTTTTTGGGTTGGCTTTATTGTGGCCTTTGTTATGCAAAAATTTATAACTTTTAGCAACGACAATAAACAAAAGCGCGTTGTAATGCGGCAGATATTTTTGTATAGTGTTCTTGTGATTGTTAATTACTTATTTACGTTGTTTACGGTAGGGTTATTGGGTTCCAGAATGTCGGTTTTTTACGTAAGGACAGGTGTGATTGCTATTGTTGCTGCGTGGAATTTTTTTGCCTATCGTTTAATTTTTAGCAACGCAAATGAAAGCAAGGTGAATGCCAGCGCGGGCTAAGAAACTATCGCTTGTGCAAATTTTTGCTATCTGCTCGATGGCAATTTTGTTCGTCACAACATTTATATGGGCATTTTTAGGCGCTTGTGTGCAACAAGGAAATGCAGATCAGCTTGTTGATGCTATGCTTTTTAATAACGTTGCGACCTTTACTGGCGCGCAATTCCCTGGCGCTCACACCTTTTTGTTTAAATGGCCAATTTTTTGGCTTATAAGTATAATGGGCTGTACTGCTACGGCCTATGTTTACTTCACAGTTGTTATGTGCCTTGTGACTGTTGCGTCGCTTGTTTACTTATTGTATAAGATAGAAAAGCGACCAGCGGTTTTTGGCACGATGTGTCTTGCTTTATCATGTTGCTTACTTCTTGTGCCAACGCAGTCATACGCAGGGGCACTTTTGCCTGTCAGTATGTCTATGGTGACAACCAGGAATCTTGAGTATGTTTTGTATATTCTATGCATTTTCTTGCTTTCTCAACAACCGTCTTATAAGCATAAAAAGTTTTGGCTGGCAATAATTGGCTTTGTTGTGCTATTTGCTAGTGATAAATTGTTTTTGACAATAAGTTTAGTTGGCGCGCTGCTAGCGTTGGTGTTTTATGTAGTTTTACGGCGCAAGGAAATGGTGCAATTAGTCCTTGCCTGGCTGATTTCAAGCCTCATAGCGTGGGCATTTGCGGTATTGTCACTTTGGTTGATAAATTGTTTTGGTATCACAAATATTGTTGGCACATCTGATCTTGCTCCATATTCAATTGCATCAAATATTTATAAAATTGCCACCGGTTTTGCGTATGCGATGCTTGGAATTTTTGCTAACTTTGGCGCTAATCCGGCGTTTGATGCAGTCAGCTTAAGGAATGTTCCAGAATTTGCCTGGCAGAAGCTAATGACCTTTGGTGGCTTAGCGTACATGGCTAATTTTATTTTCTGCTGTTTGGCGATATTCGCATCTGTAAAAATGTTAGTTTTGAGTCTTGGACGGAAGACTGCAAAGGATTTTGCTGGTAAAGTTCCAAACAAGCTTTCTGCCGTAATGGTTTGGAGCACGCTTGCGGCAATTGTAATTTTTGTTATGAGCAATCATTATTATCCTGTTGACGCCAGATATGTTAGCATTGGCTTTTTTGCAGCTGTTATATCTATGGCAACCTATTTTTCTACGCGGCCTACAAGAGTTAAGGGGCTGGCTTTTGTATCAGTTATTTTGATGTTCTGTATATTTTCTGGCGTATTCGGCGCGATTCAGAACTATAATAAAGATATGGCTGCTATGAGTACTGTTGCTGATAGAAATGTTAAGGTATCGGAAATTCTAAAAGAGCGAGGTATAAAAAACCTTGTTGGCGATTATTGGCGCGTTATGCCAATAAAAACTATGCTCAACAGCGATCAAAATGTTACACCGCTGTTTGATTGCAGCAAAGTGCGTCCGTCATTAATAAGTAAGCAATGGGATATTCGAACGCGGGCGCGTTGCGGATCGCCCCGCCGTGGCCGGGCAAATAGACGGTCTCGGGCCGCGCCGCCACCTGGTCGAGGGAAGCCATGTAGTCGCTCATGGCGCCGTCGGGCGGCGCCACCACCG
>JAEHDC010000025.1 GCA_016880595.1 Candidatus Saccharimonadota bacterium | reverse complement strand
TTGCCGCTTGATGTTGAACTTGCTAGCTTTCCGCATTGTTCGCTTGATCAAATAAAATCAGCCTATGGTGAGCCTACTTCGAGCGTTGTTGTCTCTGGCACAGTTTCTTCTCCGAATGAATTACTCTTGATCTACGAGAATGACAAAACTGCTGCGTCTAAAAGTCAGAGCGTCACAAGCGCTGATACCGCAAAGCAAAATAGCCTTGCGAGCCTTTTAACCCCAAGTTGCATAAATGGTACGACCATTAACATCGTAGCCCATGAGGATGATGACATACTGTTCATGAATCCAGACATTTATTTAGATATTGGCGCTGGTAAATGTGTGACCGGAGTCTTTCTAACTGCGGGCGATGCTGGCCATAATCAAGATTATTGGCTTGGGCGCGAAAAAGGCGCTGAGTCCGCCTACGCTAAGATGGCAGGTGTTGATGATCTATGGGAGCGACGGTCTATAGTAATGCCAAGTGGGCAAGTTGCTACGGTTTCAAATTTGGTGGAGCATAATGGTATTTTTCTTATTTTTCTGCATTTACCAGATGGAAATATAGATGGCCAGGGTTTTGCCGCAACAAGCTATCAAAGTTTGGCCGACCTGTTGTCTGGAAAAATAGCCGCAATACAAACTGTTGATGGCCAGCAATATACCAAGGACCAGATTGTGGAGACGCTAAACGGTATTATCCAAAAGTTTTCGGCAACTACTGTGCGTACTCAGTCAACGTATGTCGGCAAGGAATATACGGATCATAGCGATCACATATCTACCGCTACGCTTGCGAACCAGGCATTTGAATTTTCTGGTATTTCGTCGGCGAGTTCACTTAAGCATTATTTAGGTTATTCAGTGCGGCAATTTGAGCAGAATGTAAAAGACGATAGTCTATCTTCTAAGATGAGCATATTTTTATCATATGCTCAGCATGATGCCGCTGTGTGTGCCAATGTTGATTCGTGCATGACATCAGATACCTATGGTAACTACCTTAAGCACGAATACGAATATCCTTATTGAATTACAGCAGCGATACGTGGAACCAAGTTTTTCTCAAAAACAGATGGAATGATGCAGGTGGCCGTTGGATTTTTAACAAGCGAAGCAATTACTTTTGCCGCGGCAATTTTGTGATCTTCTGTAATGCTTTTGACATTGTGATCCAGCGCACCCCTAAAGACACCAGGAAAAACCAGGGCGTTATTAATTTGATTTGGAAAATCGCTGCGCCCGGTTGCTACAATTGCTGCGCCAGCAGCTAAGGCTTCGTCTGGCATAATCTCCGGCATGGGATTGGCTAATGCAAAAATAATTGGATCTTTAGCCATAAGCTTGACATCGCTGCCAGTTAGCTTGCCGCGCGAAACACCTATAACGACGTCAGCGTTTTTTAGCGCGTCTTGCAGGCTGCCTGGCTTTACATTAGGCGAGAAGCTGGCCAATAACCGTTTTTCTGGGGTCAAGTCATTGCGCTGACTGCAAATTACGCCCTTGCTATCTACAGAAACAATCTGCGATCCAGCAAATTTGTGAATCAATTTTGCAATTGCCGTGCCTGCTGCGCCGGCGCCGATCAGTACAATTTTGCAATCTTGTAAATTGCGCTTTGTGACAATTGCGGCATTTATTAATCCGGCTAAAACAACAATTGCCGTGCCATGCTGGTCGTCATGCATAACCGGAATGGAAAGCTCTTTTTTGAGCCTTTCCTCAATTTCAAAGCACTGCGGAGCGGCAATATCTTCTAGATTGATACCGCCAAAACTTGGCGCAATTGCCTTTATGGTACTAATGATTTCTTCTGTGGAGTGCACGTTTAATACAATTGGCACGGCATCAATGTTGGCAAAATGCTTAAAAAGCATCGCCTTGCCCTCCATAACCGGCAGTGCGCCTTCCGGACCGATGTTGCCGAGACCAAGAACCGCAGTCCCATCAGAGACAACGGCCACTAAATTGTTGGTCCAGGTATAGTCGCGCAAGCTGTTTGGATGTTCGGCAACGTAGCTAGCAACGCCCCCAACGCCTGGCGTGTAATAGAGTTTTAGAGTTTCGACAGTCGGCACATCTCGTAGTGCTGTGGTGATTTTCCCCTTAAATTTTTTGTGAATTTTTAAAGCTTGTTGGTTTACGTCCATTGTGTTCTCCAAAGTAAAATGCCAATAACTGTACTCATAAGGATTGCGTAGCTAAGTTCAACTATGGCGCCAGGAGGGTGCTCATACCATTGTATTTTTAGGTGAGTTTTGTGAAACCAGGTATTTGGTTTGCCGCTTGTGTAATAGGTGAATAGGATGATATCTGGCAGAACAGCGCAAAGTGCGCAAAGTATAATTACCGCTGCAAGGCTGGGTGATAAAAAGCAAATCAGCGTGATGGCATTTATGGTTATAAGCGCATCGCCAGCCATGATGTAAAGAAAATATTTATGTCCAAATTCGTAAATTGGAGTGCCGCCAAAATGAGGAATAATATCTAGTAAAAAGTGCGAGAAAAATGCCAATGGCGCAGCCAGCAGAGGCTGTTGCACGGCCAAGGCTATGGCCGCCCCAGTAAGCGCATGATTTGTCGCAGTCATACAGTTATTATACATGAGTTTGGGCGCAACATAAGCTTTATTGCAAAATTTGCAGCAATATCTGCTATAATGCATTTTATGATAGCTTTAAATCATGCCTTAACTGGTGAGGCAATTGCACTAACTGTGCGCAGGCCGGCATTGGCAGTAGTCCTGGCGTTTTTTTCGCATTTTATTGTGGATGCCATTCCACACCTTGGCAATGTAGCTTTTTATACACCAGGCAATCCGGTATTCCCGTATATTTTAGCAATTGATGGGCTTTTGACTACGGCTTCGGTTGCAATAACTTGTCATTGCGCTCGGGATAAAGCTCGGTTGATTCTGGTATGTGTATTTGCTGCAATTTTACCAGATATCTTATGGCTATGGTATTACGCCGCTGGTAGGCCAGACTTTTGGTTCTTTAATTTTCATAAAGCAGTACAGTGGTACGAGCAGCCGATTGGCGGCGCCACAGAGGTTTGCTATGCGGTTGGCGCCAGCTTGTTAATTGCCTATATAATCTCAAAGCGTCGCGTCAAAAAAGCACTTCCAAAAAAATAACAGATATGATAAAATAAACTTAAATCTTTTGTAAAAACTAAGTGAGAGCTAACATGTTTCAATTATTAAAATCTATTAACGACGCTCAGCTCAAAAAACGAGTTGTTGACGTTCGCACCGGCGACAGCGTCCGCGTGCATCAAAAAATTAAGGAAGGCAACAAAGAGCGTATTCAGGTTTTTGAAGGTGTTGTTATACGTACGGATCGCAAAAGCAGCGCAACCAGTAGCTTTACGGTTCGCCGGATTGCTAGCGGTGTTGGCGTAGAAAAAACTTATCTACTACACAGTCCGTTAGTGCTAAAAGTAGAAGTTACAAAGCGTAGTAAGGTTCGCCGTAAATACCTTAGCTTTTTGCGTCAAAGAAGTGGCAAGTCAGCACGTCTTGTTGGTCTTGCATTTGATCGCGCTAAGGTAAATTCAGCAAACAACGCTGCCGAAGAAGAAATTGAGCATATTAAAGAAGAGCTGGTAGAAAAGCACGACGAATATGCCAAAGAAGAAGCTGCTGAGCTAAAAGCGGCTGGCGCAAAAAAATAAGGTTTATCATCTTCTGTAAAACCGTTCGTAACTTGCGAGCGGTTTTATTTTTTGGCAGAGTGTGCAATACTTGTTGCCATGGCTGCGAAATTGACACACAATAAAAAACAAAAATTAGTTACCATTGGCGTGGATGAGGTTGGCAGAGGTAGTCTTGCTGGCCCGGTTTGCGTTGCTGCTGTGGCATGGAAAAGTTGTAGCCCTGCAAAAGGCTTGGCAGACAGCAAAAAACTTACTGCAAAGCAAAGGCGGCAAATGGCTTTGGTAATAAAAAATGAGGCTCTGGCCATCGGAATCGGTTGGGTTGATGCACCTGAAATTGATAGAGTTGGTGTTAATTTTGCACTCAAAAAAGCTGCACTTATTGCGCTAGAACAGATTAAAACTGTTACCGATTGCCAGATAATAGTTGATGGTCGAGATAAACTGCTCGGCGACGTTCCGGCAGAATATATAGTAAAGGCCGATGGCAAGATACCAGCCGTAATGGCTGCGTCAATTATTGCCAAGGTTGCTCGGGACAGCTACATGTGCGCACTTAGTAAAGTCCATCCTAAATACGGCTTTGACAGTCACGCAGGCTATGGCACAGCAAGGCATATGGCGGCAATTGCGGAGTTCGGCGCTTGCCAGCTTCATCGCATGAGCTATTCCCCGCTAAAGGAGACAGCGTGAGCACGGTAATCGGCCGCCAAGCAGAAGATGCGGCGACCGAGTTTTTAAAGAACTGCGGTTTTGCAATTGTGCAGCAAAACTGGCGCACGCGCTGGTGCGAGATTGATATTGTGGCTCTTAAAAACGGCATAGTATATTTTGCAGAGGTTAAATATCGTTCGTCGCAAAATTGGGGTAGCGGTTTGGATTATATTACGCCCAAAAAGCTCAAGCAGATGTATTTTGCAGCTGAATTTTGGTGTGCAAAATCTACAGGCGCGACAGATTTTAGGCTGTCTGCAATAGAAGCCACGGGCAGGCCGCCAAGGGTAATTGGTTTTATTGAGTCAATAGAACTCTAAACTTATTTTGGGTTCTTCAAAAAATCAGCAACAGACTTGAGGTCGCGATCTCGCCACGCGGCTTTAATTTCAATATCTTCGTAGCCCTGTAAGATTGTGCGTTTTAAGGCTGGTTCATTTAATTTTGGCTCAAAGAATTCTTTGTATTGAGCTAATTCTTGGCGCGTGCTAAATGCCCCGCCGCTAAATTTTGCAAAGTAATTGTAATCTACGTCGCCACCGTAATTTTGAGTAATCCAAGCCCAGTTATTTGTCATCCATTGCCAGGCGGCTTGGCGGCCGTGTTTGCTTCGTATAAAATAGATAAACCAATAGATTGCATCTTGTAGCTTGACGTCCTGACTAATTATATGGTCTAGCAACCATTTGATATCCTTTGGATCTTTGGCACTAGACAAACCCGCTACAATGTTTAGTCTTTCGTCTGCGGACAAAGTGGTTTTATGCCAGCTCATAAGCTTGTCTATTGCCGGCCTGCCGTAAGTGCGCACGGCTACGCCGTAAACTATGCTGCGGATATCTGGTTGTAGGTTCTCGGGTTTTGTTGCGGAATTAAAGAGCTCAAGGCATTTTGCTGTCACTTCTTTGTCATGCGCGTAGGCCATGTTACCTAAAACGGTTGGGCGGAGTAGGGAATCAAAGTGTGATTCGTCCTTTTTTGCCTCCCAACCTAGCCGTTTGTATTGCTCGCGCGAAACATCACTTACAAGCTTGCGTAGGTCAGGCTTAATTTTTTCATCGTCATTAACAATGATTCTGGCCGCATTAATGACCGAGTTCATGCCAATCCAAACCGAGTAATTCGTCTCCTTGGTGAAATGACTAAGTAGCTTGAGTGTTTCAACCGTTGGCTTGTTGCCAGCGCGGTTGAGTGCATAGCAATCTGTTAGGATCCGCTGGCGGTCAAAGTCGCTAAGTTCACCGCGGCTAACGGCCTTGGCAATTTGCTCCAAGTTTGCATCGTCGTACAAGACGTGATAAAAGCCTGTTCCGCCATGGTTTAGCAGATAATAATCGGCATTTTCTATCTTAAATTCTACAGACTTTTTAGTTAGAATTTCGGTGGTTTTTGCGCATTTACAAAGTAACGGAACGTGCCACAATGAGTTGTTTTGACTCTCTTGCGATGCATCTGCAAAGAAGCGCCGTTGGCTAACTTCTGCAGTGCCAGATTTTACTTTAAAATCTATTAACGGATGGCCGGCCTGGGAAATCCAAGGCTGCATAAAATCAACAATATTTTTGCCAGACACATCTGTTAGAGCTTGCCATAAATCTTCAGCTGTGGCATTGCTATATTTGTGGCGCTGCATGTAAAGGCGCAAACCATCTCGGAAGATTTCATTGCCAAGATATGTTTGCAACATCCAGATTAGGGAGCCGCCTTTGGCGTAAACAATTGCCGAGTCAAACAGCGACGCAATTTCGTCTGGGTGCCGCACTTCTTGCTGAACTGTTTGCACGCTTGCCAAGCTGTCGCGAGCCAGCGCCACTTGTTGCTCGGTTGCGCAATATTGCTGCCAGAGCTGCCATTCTGGGTAAAAATGGTCAACGGCATAATATTCCATCCAGTTTGCAAAGCTTTCGTTTAGCCAGAGATTGTCCCACCAGCGCATTGTTACGAGGTTGCCAAACCACTGATGAGCCAACTCGTGCGCAATGATTGTGGCGACGTGTTGCTTAATATCTGATGCAAAGTCCTTGGGGTTAACAAGCAGCGCTGACTCACGGAAAGTCACAAGACCCCAGTTCTCCATAGCCCCGGCCGAAAAATCAGGGCAAGCAACAAGGTCGCATTTTGGCAGCGGGTAAGGAAGTTCAAAATAATCATTGTAAAAGTCAAGGAATTTGGCTGCGTTTTCCAGCGCAAAATTTAGCTCGTGCTTATGATTTGGTGTGGCATAAACGCGAATTTTAACACCATGCCGATTGGCTGTCTCCTTATAAACAAGATCTCCAGCCACGAACGCCAGTAAATACGTACTCATTTTGGGCGTAGTTTCAAAAATTGTGACCATTGTTTTGCCTGTTGTTTTTTGATCTACAACCGGCGTGTTGCTGAGCACGGCAATGTTATCCTCGGTGGTTAGCGTTAGATCAAAGGTTGCCTTGGCTGCTGGCTCGTCGATGCAGGGAAAGACCTCGTGCGCTGAATGGCTCTCAAACTGTGTCATTAAAAGCTCTTTATTCTGTTCGCTCTCGCTAAAGTAACAGGGGTAAAGACCATGCATTGGATCAGAAATATCGCCGTCAAAACTTAACTCAATGTTATATTTTCCTGGCGAAAAAGCTGCTCCGGTGCTCAAGCTAAGCTCGTCGTTTTCGCCAAGATTTGTCTTGACAGAAACGCCGTTTATTGTAGCGCTAGAAATCTTTAGGTCTTTGGCATGAAGAACAATCTCCTGCGCTGACTGCAAAAGTTCGCCCTCAATGTTGACTGAGCCGTTAAACTTTCTTTCTTTGCGTTTAGTGATGTCTAGGTTTAACTTATACTGCGCGGGCACAAAAAGCTCCGCTAAGCGGCGTACGGAATTTATCATATTACAAGTGTAGCATTTTAGTAAAAAAGGCAAAAGAGTTGCACTCGTAGGGAACATATGGTAACCTGCCCTTGCACAGATATTTATATGGCAAATAAAAAATTACCGTTAGACCCAGCCATTAGAGCAGTTTATTTGATTTTTTTGGCTCGCGTTCTTTATGAATTAATCCTGATTGAAGATGATGAGGCGTGACTAGATAAGTACGGGGAATTTGCACTCAAAGCGACGGGCCTTTTCGACGATTTTTATAATATGGAAGAAGACCTACATCCTGACCTTGGATTAGAAATTCTTGAGTTTTTAGCATTTAAGTTAGGTAACGATTATGAGTTTTATGCCCATGTCCCGCGAGATATCATAGAAGAGCTTGAATACGTGTATGGCGTAAATGACATTACTTCTAGCCTAAAAAGGCTGCCAAAATATGCAAATCAAAGAGAGGCGTATATTGTTTTTTTAGCCCGTATTCTTCTTGACATAATCTCGCAAGAAGAAGATAGAGAATGGCTAGAAAGATATAAAGAGATAACGCTAGAGCTGGCGCGGCTTTTTGAAGCTATGAATAAAATGCGTAGTAAGCTAAAACCGGATGTTGGAGCTAGAGTCAACGAATTTTTATTACTTAAACTAAACGGCGCTTCA
>JAEHDC010000024.1 GCA_016880595.1 Candidatus Saccharimonadota bacterium | reverse complement strand
TCTTTATCTTCTGGGCGCATTTGGCCATGTAGCAAACCAACGCGACGGTATTTAAACACGCTTTTACTGAGGCGAAGATACTCAGCCTCCACACTTTTTAGCTCAGATTTTTCACTATCTGCAACTAGCGGGCAAACAACATAAGCTTGGCGGCCAGATTTAATCTCGGATTCAATTTTCTCGTAAACAGTGTACCGTGCATCTGGCGAGACAACTTTTGTAGCAATCGGCTGCCGACCTTTTGGCATTTGATTCAAGACAGAAACGTCCAGTTCGCCGTAAAGCGTCAGCTGCAAGCTGCGCGGAATTGGCGTGGCAGTCATGCTTAACAAATGCGGCATTTGCTTGCCTTTACTCAAAAGCTCGGTGCGCTGCTGTACGCCAAAACGGTGTTGCTCATCTATAATTACTAGGCCGAGCGACTTAAACTCGCTATCTTTTTGAATAAGCGCGTGCGTACCAATAATTATGTCAACGTCGCCATTTTTGATGTGATTCTTAAGCTGGTTTTTTTGGCTAGATTTAGTGCTGCCGACCAAAAGCGCTATGCGTGCGCCATGCGGCTCAAGCAATTTTGCCAGGCTTTCGGCATGTTGCGCTGCCAAAATCTCGGTCGGTGCCATAAACGCTGTTTGCAGTCCAGCTTTGGCTGCCATAAACGCCGCCATAGCTGCCACCGCCGTTTTGCCGGAGCCAACATCGCCTTGCAGTAAACGGTTCATTGGCTGCGGCCTTGCGATATCTTGCAGAATTTCCCACGCTGCCAGCTTCTGCGCGTCAGTCATTTTAAACGGCAGTGTGCCAACAAAAATCTGGGCGACTTCTTTTTTGAACTCAACTGGCGCACTCTTAACAGATGCATTTTGGCGTTTGCAGAGTTCGCTAGCCAAGCCAAGCGCCAGCAATTCTTCAAAACCAATGCGACATTTGGCAAGCTCTAGCTGCTCTTTGCTTTGCGGAAAATGCAAATTTTTGAGCGTGTCATTTATGCTTAAAAGACTTTGGCGAGAAACGAGTTGAGGCGGCAAGGTCTCTGGCAGCATGGCCATCAAAGGCAAGAGTTCGCGCATGACTTTGCGGATTTGCTGCGATTTTAGCCCGGCCGTTTCTGGATAAACCGGCACGATTCGCGCCGTGCTCACCCTAGCAGTTGTGGCAAGCTCGGCTGCAGGATTTTGCAAAACGTAACGATTGCGCATAAAACCATAAACGCCAGAGAAAAAGTACTCTTTGCCGCTGGTCAATTGTTCGGCGCGATATTTTTGATTAAACCAGACCGCGCGCAACTTTGCAGTTCCGTCAGACAGAATTGCCTCTGTTACGTGCAGGCCTCGGCGAATTTGCCGGCCAGCAACTGACTCAACTTTAGCTCTAACCGTTGCGCTGCCTGGTTCAATTTCGGCAATATTTGCAACATGCGAGAAATCATCATAGCGCCGCGGGAAAAAATAAAGCAAATCCTCAACCGTACAAATTCCCAGATTATTAAGCTTGCCAGCAATAGCATCGCCCACGCCTTTTACAGAGGTAATTGGCTTGTCTAACATAATTTTAGGCTACTTTAATAAATGACCGTTTGCCAACCTGAAGTAGATCGCCTTTTTTGATTTGCACTTTTGGAGTGATGACTTTTTGGCGATTGATTTTTACGCCGCCTTGCTCAAATAGCCGCCGTGCAGACGCTTTGCTGTCAGCCAGACCAGACTTTATTAGCACATCAATAATCTCGTATTCACCATTTGGCAGATCAAAAGAAGGCGCAGCGTTCCCGACTTCAACGCCAAACAACTGCTCTGTGGCAGACACAGCCTTGTCAGCTTCTTGCCGACCATGAACAATTTTTGTAACTTCGTAAGCCAACGCCTTTTGCGCGGCCCGGCCTGCTGGATTTTTTGAAAACTCATCTAAAACTTTTTCAATTTCCTCTTTAGCTAGCAGCGAGTAGAATTTTAAATATTCCTCTACACCAGCGTCGTCAACATTTAGCCAAAATTGGTAAAAGTCAAAAACAGGAGTGCGCTCAGCGCCAAGCCAAACAGCAGAGCCTTCGGATTTGCCAAATTTTTTGCCAGTGGTTTTATTCATGACCAATGGACAGCTATAAATGTGAGCTTCTTTGCCCTCGAGCTTACGGATAAGCTCAACGCCAGAAATGCAATTACCCCACTGGTCAGCACCACAAAGCTGCATTGTAACACCTTTTTTGCGGAAAAGATGAAGGAAGTCGTAACCCTGGATTAAGGAGTAACTAAACTCGGCATAACTTATACCTTTGCCGCCTTTACCAATACGCGATTGTATAAAATCCCGTTGCAAAAGCTGTGTCATAGAAAAATGCTTGCCCGTACTGCGCAGAAAGTCCAAGAAGTTTATTTCTTTGAACCAATCATAATTATCTACAATTTCAAAGTCCATGCCAGCAAAAATTTGGCGATATTGTTGTACTATACCAACTTTATTTTTGGCGATCTGATCTAATGATTGCAGATTGCGCTCTTCATCTTTGCCGTCTGGATCGCCAATCATTCCGGTGGCGCCGCCAATCAACAAAATTGCCTTGTGACCGGCCTCAATAAAATGACGAACCATCATAGCCGCTGCCAAATTGCCGATAGTCATAGAATCAGCGCTTGGATCAACACCTATGTAAACAGTAAATTTTTGTTTGTCTAAAATGGTGATGTCTTTTAGCGTTGTTTGATTTACAAAGCCGCGCCACTGTAATTGTTCGGAGAATTTCATGATCTGTTCCCATCTGTTTTAGGTTACTCTCAATTATAACGATTTTTGCTAGACAATGCCAGCTTGGTGGTATAATAAAAGTAATTTTATGAAATGGAGAAGTAATTGGTAATGGCGAAAAAACCATCAAAAGGCAAAACTATGAGCCTCTATTCTAACCTGGTTTCGCGCAGGAAATCTAAGGCCGACGAAAAGGCTCGTCGCAAAGCCGAATATTTAGCCACCCTGCCAAAGCAACCGCTAAAGCGTTTGCTTTACCGTCTTCATCCCAAACGAGTTGCAAAATTTTGGTTTAGCAGGCAAGGCGCAATTGCTTTTGCTAAAATTATGGGAGTTAGCTTAATTGCGTTGGCAATTGTAATTGCGGCGCTTTTTGCTTACTATCGCAAGGAATTGGACGCATTTAGTCCAGAACAGCTAGCTAAAAGTGTGCAGACTACAGTTACTACTTATTACGACCGCAACGGTGTCTTACTCTGGGAAGATAAAGGCGACTCAAATTATAAAATTGTAGTTGACTCAAGCGAAATTGCTGATGTTATGAAGCAAGCTACTATTGCCATTGAAGATAAAGACTTTTATAAACACGGCGGAATTAGCGTATCTGGCATTGCACGTGCAGCACTCACTAACATTACCGGCGGCGAGGTTCAAGGCGCGTCAACACTCACACAACAGTTAATTAAACAGGTCTTTTTTGCAGAAGACTCTGAAACAAACCGCATAGATTACAGCCGCAAAATTAAAGAGGCCATACTTTCCATTGAGGCAGAACGTATGTATACCAAGGATCAAATCCTAACCCTATATCTCAACGAGGTACCTTATGGTGGTCGCCGCAACGGCGTTGAGTCTGCTGCACAAACATATTTTGGGATCTCAGCCAAAGAGCTGAACATCGCACAAGCCGCTCTAATTGCCGCGATTCCTCAAAACCCAACTTACTACAATCCATATACGCTCACAACACAAGCTAGCGAAGATTTAATAGATCGTCAACAACAGGTCATCGACAATATGGTTGAGCAAGGATACATTACGCAAGCACAGGCCGACGAGGCAAAAAGCATAGCCATCCTCGACACAATTCAGCCAGAAATATCAGATACAGAAGACATTAAAGCGCCATGGTTCGTACTGGCAGTAAGAGATCAGCTAGAGGAGCAGTTTGGCACAAAAGTTGTACGCGAAGGCGGCTTGACAGTCAAAACAACTCTTGACTGGCGAATTCAGGAAGTAGCTCAACAATCCATTACTGACAACTTTAAATATGCAACAGCAATCAACGCCAATAACATGGCGCTAACAGCCATAGATGTGCCTACAGGTCAGGTCTTAGCAATGGTTGGTAGCTACGACTACAATGACGAAACACTTGGCGCAGTTAACGCCGCAACCGCAGAATTAAGCCCAGGTTCTAGCATTAAGCCATTTGTTTACGCCAACTTGCTTAAGCCTCAAACCACAACCAACTGGGGCGCCGGATCAATACTGGTTGACCGAGATATTAAATCTGATATCGGAATAGATATTCAAAACTACGATGGTAAATTTAAGGGGTCGCTAACGATACGTCAAGCCCTGGCTATGTCGCGCAACCCACCCGCAATTATAGCGGCGCAGCTTGGGGGTCTCGATAACGCAATCCAAACCATAAAAGACGCCGGCAACCTCTTTTACTGCGATGACATAGACTATGGCCTTACAGCTGCAATTGGTACCTGCGCCGTTACAGAAGTTGAGCATACAAATGCCTACGCAACGCTAGCTCGCGAGGGCGTGTACAAGCCAGTCTCTTACATAATTGAGGCTAAAAATGCTCAAGGCGAAGTCTTAACAGAATGGAAAGACGACCAATCCAAGAGCGTGCTAGATCCGCAAATTACCTACATCTTATCCGACATCCTATCTGATGATAGTGCACGTTCGGGAGTCTTCGGCTCAAACGTAAAAGGCTTCAATGTACCAGGCGTTAAGACTGCCACAAAAACAGGAACCACCGACGACGGTAACGGCCATGCCAAAGATAGCTGGATGATGAGCTACTCAACAAAGATGGCAGTTGGCGTTTGGACCGGTCGCAATGACAGCAAGGCGCTTACCGCACTAACCAGCACTGCAAACCAAAACGTTGTTACAGCCGTGCAGTCGTATGCACATACAGAAATTTTTGCCAATGATGGAACGTGGGCTAGCGGTGATTGGTTTACCAAACCTTCCGGCGTACAAACGCTTACGGTCAACGGCAAGACCGACCTCTTCCCGTCCTGGTACACAAAGTCTTCGTCTTCTGAAGGCGAGGCCATGTCCTTCGACACCCTTTCAAAGAAAAAGGCTACAGACTGTACACCTGAACGCGCTAAGACGCAGGTCACCGTAACCTACTACACTGATCCGCTAACAAACGCAAAAACTTACCAAACCACTGATGGATACGATCCAAACTCAACGGACGACACGCACAGTTGCTCTGACGTTAAGCCATCAGTCACGGTCAGCGTAAGCTCGGACTCGTCAAAAACGGCCACAATAAATGTTGCCGTAACCCAAGGCACTTTCCCGCTTTCGTACGTAAGCGTAAGCGTTGATGGCACGGAAGTTTCCAATCAAGCTGTCGGTGGTAGTAGCAGCTACACACTAACCTACACCTTCAGCTCCAGCGGCAGTCACACGGTTACTGCGACCGTTGTAGACAGTGGACTATACGAAGGAACGGCAAGCGTAACTAAAACAATTGCAGCATTAAATCAAGACTCACAATCGCTGCCAAGTACGCAATCTAGGCGTGAAAGCTAAATAGATATATTAAAAAACTGGACGAACAAATCATCGTCCAGTTTTTATTTTACAAATAGAAAATTACAAAATTTCGTGGCTTTAGATTAAAGCTTAATATGACCAGACTCTTCTTGTTGCTGATGTCTAATGTGGCTTTTATTTTCGGCTAAAGGGCGTCGTCGTCTCTGTTGATGGACCCTTCGAGGCTGTTGAGCTTGTTGCTGTGGTTGTTGTGACTGCTGCTCAGTAGCAACGCGTGTCGAATGCTGCTGCATTTTTTGTTGCGGCCTTGTGCCCTGTGCCAAAACTGCAAACATCATCTTGCCAGCCTGCGTTTGTAGCATTCGCGTAAACTCTACTGGAACACTCTGATTAACTCTATTGCCAGCCTGCTCAACAACTACCATCGTGCCGTCTTCCAGGTAACCAACACCCTGTGAATGATCTTGGCCAACTTGAGTAATCTTGATTTCGGCGCGCTCGCCAGGCAAGTGCAAAGCGCGTAAACCCTGGGCTAACTCGTTTACGTTCAAAACCCGTACGCCCTCAATTTGAGCAACCTGATTAAGATTAAAATCGGTAGTATATAAAAGCGCCCCAGTCTTTTTTGCAAGCGCCACAAGCTTATCATCCACCTCTTTTATGCCCTTAGCCATTCCATGTCGAATTACAACCTCAGTCTGACGCATATCCTGCAAACGGCGGACAACGTCCAAGCCGTAACGGGCGCGCTCCCTTTTAAAAGAATCTCCTTGATCTGCCAAAAATTGCAGTTCAGCAATTACAAACTGTGGCACAATTATCCGTTGCGGCACAAATCCCGAGCCAACAATCTCAATAATCCGACCGTCAATTAGGCCCGATGTGTCAACCACCATTTGATTCTTAATTTTTTGCTTCTCGCTATTGCTCTGCCAAAAAAAGCTGCCAAGCAAACCAGTGTTTACAACTGTTAGCAGAAGCGTAATGATTTGATAATCCATATTATTCCTTTGATTTTTTTAAAAATGTATTTAGCGCTTGTTTAAGGTCTTTTGCTGGCTGTACAAATGAATGCATCTTGGCGCTTTTTGGAGCAATTGCATAAGTAAAGCCCAATTTTTTTGCTTCGTTAACGCGTTTTTCTGCAAGCTGAACGCTGCGGATCTCACCGCTCAGGCCAACTTCCCCAAACACCACCGCACCTTCGTCCAGCGCCATCTGTTTTGCTGCCGAAGCAACAGCCATACAAACCGCCAAATCCGCCGCTGGATCTTGAATCTTTATGCCGCCGACAACGTTAATATAAATATCACTCTCAGATAAATTCAGTTTGGTGCGGCGTTCTAAAACCGCAATCAAAACGTTAAGCCGGTTTAAGTCAAAACCAGAGGCTGTACGTTTAGGATAACCGAAGTTGGTCTTATTAACAAGTGCCTGGATCTCAACCAGAAGCGGCCGATTGCCTTCCAGGGTCGCCAAGACCACTGAGCCGTCTGTACTTTGACGTTCCTCCAGCAGCGCTGCCGACGGATTTGCAACAGGGGCCAGACCACTGTCCTTCATCTCAAAAATTGCAGCCTCATTAGTTGACCCGTAACGATTTTTTACCGCGCGCAACACCTTAAAACCGCCATAGCGATCACCTTCCAAGTTCAAGACCACATCAACCATGTGCTCCAAAACTTTTGGCCCAGCAATGCTGCCTTCCTTGGTGACATGACCGACCACCAAAAGCGCCGTGCCGCTTGCTTTGGCAGCCTGCGTTAAAAGATTCGACGAGTTGGTAATCTGGCCAACGCTACCTGGCGCCGAGCTCAATTCTTGCATGGCTAAAGTCTGGATTGAGTCCACAATTACCAGTGCGTATTTGCTTTGACGGATTGTTGCCGCAATGTCATCGGCCGAGGTTGACGATACTAAATGCAGATTTTCGTGGCCAGCACCCAGTCGCGAAGCGCGCACTTTGACCTGCCCGGCAGATTCCTCGCCACTGACGTACAAAACCGAAACTTGCCTGGCAATTTGCGCAGCCAATTGCATTAGCAGCGTCGATTTTCCAATCCCTGGCTGGCCAGCAATTAACACCACACTGGCCGGCACAATTCCGCCGCCTAAAACCAAATCTACATCAGCTATCCCAGAACCAATGCGGCCCTTACTATCGCTTGGGGCGATGTCGTCAATTTTTTCAGCCTTAAGCGACTTACCGCTGCTGTGCGATACAACGCTAGCGCCAACTACCTCTGTAATTTGCTCCACAAAACTGTTCCAAGCTCCGCAACTATCACAGCGTCCCGCCCATTTTGGACGCGAAATTCCGCACTGCTGGCAAACATATTGTGAAGTTGATTTTTTTGGCATTTGCCCTCCAATTAATTTGAGACTGTTTGATACTGACTATTCAAACTGCTATACAAACTATTTTGCGCCGCAGCCTCGTTATTGTGTTCTATCACAAGTTGGTTGTATCCGTCAATAAGTCCGCGCGTGGTTTCCACCAAATTATTGTACTCGTTAATCAATTCGTTGTAAGCCGGAACCGAGTTGTTATAAGCACTGGTATCTGTTGAGCGCAACTTATTAAGCTGTTGAGCCTGGCTATCAATTTCTGCTTTCAGGTTTTCTAGTTGCGTAGAGTTATTGTCGACCTGCGTTTTTATACTCGCCATTTCAGCATCAATTTCCTCTATTTTAGTTTCCGACTCTGTAAATGCAGCTTGATAATTTGCCGCCAAATTTACAACTACCTGGCGATTGCTAAAGAATTGCGCATAGTATTCCTCAAGCTTAGGCGACAAATTTGCGTATTCTGTGCCCAAAATTGAATGCATTTCATTCAGCAATTCACCTGGCTCAGATTGATTATATAGATTTATCAACTCTTTTAAACGCTCGTCCGTAACGTTTGGCAGCTCAGCCTCAATCATTGCGTCAACTTTGTCTTTTTCGGATTGATCATAACGCGCGTAAACCGCGTGCAACATCTCGTGCGCGGCAGTAACTTCAACCACGCCACTCAGGCGCTCATCTGTTACGTTATATAAATAAATCCGCTGGTTAACGTAGCAGCCCAAAACTATACTTTGTTCACCATAATCTGCACAGTGCGAATTAAATTCCTCGCTATTTTCCACTTCTGGTTGACTAATATAAAAATCATTGCGACCAGTGCCAATCATAGTCGTCTCATCAGCCAATTGCGTGGCTTCCGTTGTTGGCGTGTAGCTGCGCAAAGCCCACCAATCATAAATATCCTGGCGATGCAAGACCGTCAGATAAACTCCACCAACCAGCAGCGCCCAAAACGCTAGATTTGCAATAAATAACGCTGCCTTTTTAGGCATAATAACTCCTTATTACTCGGCCTTCAAAAAGTAAGCCAGCGCGTCGGCTTTAGCCGTTACCGAAATTACGCTACCTTTAGTATAGCGCTCTTCCAGCAATCCTGCAGCAATTTCATCCTCAATCGTGTCCTGGATTAGCCGACGCAACGGGCGCACACCGTTTTGCACATCATAACCATTTTTGAGCAGCCATTTTTTAGCCGCCGCACTAACCGTTATTGCAACATTTTGCCGCGCCAAGCGCTTGTTGAGTTGCGTGAGCTGCAAGTCCAAAATGTTTTTTAGCTCAATTTGAGTTAGGGCTTTAAACACAACAATTTTGTCCAGACGATTGATGAGTTCAGGCCGCATCATGCGTTTTAGTTCACGCATAGCTGCTTCACTATTCTGCTCGTGCACATCTGTTAATTCATTAATTTGCCGCTTAGTTGTAGCGCAAAAACCAAGGTTGGCTTCACGCTGCATTTTTTCAGCGCCAAGGTTGCTAGTTAAAATAACAATTGTATTCGTAAAATCAATCTTGCGGCCTTTGGCGTCTGTCAATGTGCCATCTTCCAGAATCTGCAGCAGGATGTTAAATACATCGGGATGAGCTTTTTCGATCTCGTCAAACAAGACTAAGCTATATGGCTGACGACGAATTTTATCTGTTAATTGGCCAGCATCTTCGTATCCAACATAGCCAGCTGGCGCGCCGACCAAACGGCTGCTGGTGTGACGCTCGCTAAATTCCGACATGTCAATTTTAATAAGAGCATCGTCAGTACCAAAAACCTCACGCGCTAAAGTGCGAGCCAACTCAGTTTTACCAACGCCGGTCGGACCCATAAATAAGAACGAACCAATCGGACGTTTTTCGTCGCCAATTCCACTACGATTGCGGCGAATTGCCCGAGCCACTGATTTAACCGCCTCCTGCTGACCAATAACACTTTTGGTCAGATGCTTTTCTAGCGACAGCAAATATTTTGCCTCAGATTTAATAACTTTTTCAACAGGCACACCGGTCATAGCTGCAATTGTGCGCGCAACATCATCCGCCACAATTACAAGCTTTGCGCCGCCACCACTGTCTTCTCGCAGCTTGCTGAGCTTTGCATTAATTTGGCTAATGCGTGTCTTATATAGTGCTGCGCGTTCGTAATCCTGAGTTTCGACGGCTTGCTCCATGCGTTCGGTGATATTTTTGAGCTCGCGCGTAAGCTTGCGCGTTTCCAGAGGCGCAGCACCGCGGTCAACCTTAACCTGCGCCGCAGTTTCATCCAAAACATCTATAGCCTTGTCTGGCATGAAGCGGTCGTTAATATAGCGCTCGGCAAGATAGGCAATATCGTGTAGAATTTCATCGGCGACTTCCACGCCATGGTGTTTTTCGTAGTGGTGCTTAAGGCCTTTAAGGATTGCCAGCGACTCCTTTACAGAAGGCTCGGGCACAATAACAGTCTGAAAGCGGCGCTCCAATGCTGCGTCTTTTTCGATGTTCTTGCGATATTCGTCCAAAGTTGTAGCGCCAATCAAACGCATCTTGCCGCGTGCTAAGGCAGGCTTTAGCATGTTTGCAGCGTCTATGGCTCCTTCAGCCGCGCCCGCGCCAACCAAAAGATGTATTTCGTCAATAAACACAATAGCGTTTTCGTCTTCTGCCAGTTCGTCAATAACTTTTTTGAGACGCTCCTCAAACTCACCACGATATTTTGTACCAGCAATCATGCCAGCAAGATCAAGTACAATTACGCGCTTTTCCAAAAGGTGATCTGGCACATCCTCAGATGCAATCCGCTGCGCCAAACCCTCAACAATAGCGGTTTTTCCAACTCCTGGCTCACCAAGCAACACTGGATTATTTTTGGTTCGCCGGCTTAGGATTGTAATAATGCGCTTAATTTGAACTTCTCGGCCAACAACCGGATCCAGCTCACCAGCCCGAGCCTTATCTGTTAAATCAACTCCAAAATTGCCCAACATACCGCGAGTACGCTTGTGGCGTTTTGCAGCAGGAGAAAGATCAGCACCATGCATATTGTCGTAATCGCTTTGTTGACGCTGCAAAAACTGCTCAAGGTCATCAACAATACCGCCAACGTCTATGTTCATATCACGCAAAAGAACTGTTGCGCGGGCATTTTTTTGACTTAAAATGCTCATCAAAATATGTTCAGTGCCGCAAAAATCCTGATTAAACTCTTGGGCAATCTCCCAGCTGAGTTTGAGCGTCAGCTTAGCAGTTTCACTCATGCCCTTTGATCCAACGCTCACAACTAAAGCACGTGGCGTCAAGTTAAGCGCAACGCGAGCGCGGTCAAGCGTAACTCCAGCATCAATTAACATCTTAGCTCCAACCGAGCTATCTTGGCTAAGCACGCCAAGCAACAGATGCTCTGTGCCAATATAGGCTGCACCCAAACCGCGTGCAATAGCATCGGCATGCTGCAAGCTTGCCTTGGCGTTATCTGTTAAATGGTTTACAAAATCGAATAAATCTCCATGTAGCATCATATATTTTTAGTATAAAAAATTAGCACTCCAAATGCAAGAGTGCTAATTCTTTTATAAAAACCGCTACAGTTATTCTGTTTCGGTCTTGTCCTCGCTTTTCTCATCACTTTCCAGGGCGGCTAAAAGAGAATCTTCAACATTTTTGCGGCCCTTTGGCTTAGCGTTTGACTCTGGCTTAGGAGTTTCGGCGCCAGGCTTACCTGTCTCAATATCTAACTCATATTTCGTCAAGCGTGATGCCAGGCGCACGTTTTGCCCGCCACGGCCAATTGCAACGCTAAGTTGATCTGGATCCACCGTAACTCTGGCGCTTTTTGTTGCTTCGTCAATTTCAATTTTTTGAATTTCAGCTGGGCTCAGTGCATTTGCAATAAACTTCGCTGGATCGTCATCATAAGTAATGATGTCAATTTTCTCGTTATCACCAACCTCATTCATTACCGCTTGCACGCGCGTGCCATGGCCGCCAACAAATGTGCCAACAGGATCAACCCCAGGCATTAAACTTTTTACGGCAATTTTTGTGCGCTTGCCAGCCTCGCGCGCAATGCCGATAATCTCAACTGCACCGTTTTCCATCTCTGGAACTTCTTGGCGAAACAGATAGTCAATAAATGCTTCATTGGCGCGGCTCAAGATGAGCTGTGGCCCACGCTGACCGCGCTCAACATCTTTTAAATAAACCTTAACTCGACTGCCGATGCTGTAGAACTCACCAGGAATTTGCTCGCTTTGCGGAATAATACCAACAGCTTTGCCAAGCTCAACGCGCACTAAACGTGGCTCAACGCGCTGCACGGTACCAGTGATAACCGTACCAATCTTATCGGCAAATTCTTCCATTACAACCTCGCGCTCAGCTTCGCGCAATTTTTGCAAAATGACCTGCTTGGCGGTCTGAGCTGCCACGCGACCAAATGTTGTTGGACTGTCACTAACCTCTACATTTTCACCAATTTCGGCATCTTTTTTGAGCTTTTTTGCGTCCGCAAGACTAATCTCAAAAGCATCATCACCAACCTTTTCTACAACTTCTTTTGCAGTGTAAACAGTTACTGTGCCATCTTTTGTGTTTAAAGCTGCGCGAACCTCTTGCTCACGCTCGCCAAAATCACGGCGATAAGCCGCGGCAATCGCTTGTTCAATTATAGAATGCACAGTTTCTTCTGGCAGATTTTTTTCGTCAGCAATCTGTTTAACAGATAAGGCTAGTTGCTTAATATTTAGATCGTCCATACGTCTCCTTATGTAAAAATCCGACCTACTGGCCGGATCTGTTATTTTTATTTTAAGGCTAGGCGCAATAATTGTCAAGATGCTATTTGCTTTTATGGATTAGCCTGTTTGTAAGTTTGTCTATATCCCTTAATAAAGCTTTCTCGCGTTCGCTCAAGTTTGAAGCGCCGTTTAGTTTAAGTA
>JAEHDC010000023.1 GCA_016880595.1 Candidatus Saccharimonadota bacterium | reverse complement strand
CCAGTATATTAACAAGATCGAGGAAACGGCAGAGCGTTTCAGACAACACATTGAGAACAAGATATTCGGCTATGAGCTGCTGGGATTTCGGGCTGGGTTGGCGCAGGATTAGGTGGTTTGTCTATACGTAGGCGGCATTTACGCCATCATTTGTCACGATGTGTCCATGTCCATCGCCGTCGCCACATTCATTGGCACCTCCCCAAAGCGCCTCTATGCGATCGCCGCACTCATTGACCATGGCATTTTCACTATCTATACTTCCTCGATGCCATCCCCTACTTCGTGCATCACGCTCTTGCTCGCGAGCATTCTCCCAGGTGTTGAGCTGTTCCCAGTACTTATCCCACATGTAGACCGGAGCATTGCTGCGTGGTCTTCTGGGCTTTGGCCAAGATGGCATTCGCCACTCCCATTAGTTTAGCCAGACTGATTGACGCTGCGTAGTATATTGTACGTTGCCCATGAAGTCAAGCAAAAAATCACAAGGTCTTTATTTTTCGGCTAACGCAACGCTGGATGCATCAGTGCAAATGTTGTTTAAAGATCGCGTTAATCTTGGGAAGAACGATTACTTCTTGTTGCGCGCAGTCCGCCAGGTGTCAAGCTTGTTACGCAGCTTGCTAAGGGAGTTTGGTTTTGCAATTTCCCAACCCCCAATAAGATCCTTAGCATCTTTTTCTCGTTCCTGGCGAGTGGTATTGCCGGCAAAATACCAGTCAATATATTCCCCAAGATCCCAGCCCATGTCTACGGTTCGATCGTCCTGGGACAAAAGCGGCTCAATATAACTAACTGCCTTTGTTATATTGTCATTGTTACTTTCTGGGTTGCAGGCGATCTCTAAAATCTTTCTGACAATTTTATAATACTTTTGGACAGTATAATTTGTAAAAGGCTTGCCAATAATATATCCAGAAAATAGCATAAAATCATTAGCTTCCTTATCGCTCATAAGACGCTTCTTATCTTTAGACGGTTTACAAATATACTCTTGTACCATCTCATCAAGCGGGATAAGCAAAGAATCGCTCTTTGTCAGCTCATGAATATTATAGGACGCATAACGCCTTAAATGTTGAATGATAGAATAGTCAATTGGGTCGCAGAATGTCATAATTTATTATTCTCTACTTAGTTAAGTTGGCCTAAAAGCTCCTACGAGTTAAAATATCTTTTTGATATTTTTTCTTCTAGTTTATTAGCCTTTATTGAGTTTATGGCTTTTAGGTTTGCTAAACTCGCCAGATTAACAAAAAATGATTCCATTGTATTCTTTTTAAAAATATTAAAGTTATTGTAATTATTATAAGAAATAATATCATCGCAGATGTTGCGTAGGGTTATAAGAGCAGGTTTATTGTCTGTGGATTTAATGCTTTTAAGTATATTGCACCCAAGCTCGGTAAGCGCTGTGCGTTTTTCGCTTGTACATTTGCATCTTAAATTGCAATTAAGATGGTCTGTATCTTTTGAGTGTTTGACCGAGTGGTTTTTATTAAGTGTGAGAATGTCGGCATAATCATCTTTTATATCTTGCCCCCAGTCTTTTGCCATGCTTGGCGCGTCATATTTTAAGTCTGTCCAAATAAAAAGATCATCAAAAATACCAAGATAGTAGGCGATGTCAATCTTGCTATAATTTGCTAAGCAGTACGATATTTGCCCAAGAACTACTAAGTCTTCCTGGTCTTTAGCGCCGAGCGGCTCAATCTTTTTATACAGATAATAACCAAGTTCGGCATAGACATTGAGAACTGCGCTATTTGTTTCCGATTGCTGATTTTCATTTGTCATTTATTAATATCTTACATTACTCCTGTTAGTTGAGCCAGTTTTGTGACATGGCTCAGGTCATCTTACGCCGTAGTAAGCCTTAGCTATGAGCCATACCCAGTATAGCGTCCGCGCCGCGTACCGTCGCCCCGACCGTCATAGTGGTCATGGCGCTTGTCATGCTCTGTGCCCCAAAATTCCTCATTGGAGCCGGCGTGGCCATCCTTGAGATAGGTATGGCCTTCCTTTTTTGTGCCGTCACGCCCAAAAGCGGCCGTTATGGGATTCCCTTGACCGTCAACGCCGTGTACTGGCGCTTTGTGGTTTCTGGCACCTCCGACTTCGCCTGTGCCGAATTGCGCTCGGAGCCTCTCCTTTTCTTCTTCCCGGCGCAGCATGCGCTTGCTCTCACGCCAAGCAGGTCCGGCTTCACCCCGCGCTTTAATAAAGGCAATCAAAACAATGCCGGTTTGCTTCCAATAGCGTACCACTTTTGAAGCCTTTCCCCTGTAGACGAACGGTACTTAGATAATTTAACCTAAGTTGCTTGAGTGGTCAATAATAATGACTAAAATCACAACACTCTCAATTCTCAGCCGCCGCTAAGGCGGTGGTGTTTAAATGGTGCTATTACTAAACAAGGAAAGTAATCTACATGAGCGTAGTAACAAGGGGTGTTAAAAATGCCTTTCGTAACTGGCTAAGGAGCTTGGCTGTGGTGCTGATTTTATCAATCGGCATTGGGCTGAGCATGTCTATGCTGGTTGCAAATGAGGCGGTTAACGCCAAAATAACAGATCTAAAAGCCAGTATTGGCACCACGCTGACGATTTCGCCAGCTGGTTCGCAGGGCTTTGAGGGCGGCGGTGAGCCGTTGACGACCGATGAAATGACAACAATTAGCAATGTTGAGCATGTTGTGAGCGTGTCGGCTACTTCATCGTTTAGGCTTCAAAATGAGGATTCGTCAAGCGATACGTCTTCGGCAATGCCAGGCGGCATGGGCGGTTCTAGCTCAAGCACAAGCACTGGTACAACCAATCTTGTATCTTCGGTAGACGCAGGTACGCTTGGCCGTCGAAACAATGGCGTATCAGATGACAGCACAGCTACCTTTACTATGCCAATTACAGGCACTGGTAGCACAGGCACAGACAGTTCTGGTGAAGAGTACAATATTACTAGCGGTCGTAATTTGACTTCGTCTGATACTGATTATGTTGCAGTAATTGGCACTGATTTAGCAATTAAGAACAGCTTAAGCGTTGGCAGCACATTTACTGCTTACGATCAGACGTTTACTGTGGTTGGCATTTTTGACCAAGGTACAACTTTTGATAACGCTGGCGTGGCAGTTCCTTTGTCGGTTGCCCAAACTTTAACCGAAACAACTGGTGAAGTAAGCGCAATTATTGCAACGGTAGACTCAGCGGATAACGTCGAATCTACCCAAGAAGCAGTTCAAACTGCACTTGGTGAAGATGTTGCCGACGTAACCTCAAGCGAATCTACAGTAGCAACTGCTATTGAAAGCTTGCAAGGTGTGCAGCAAATTTCTATCATCGCCTTTGTTGGCGCGTTGGTGGCTGCAGCGGTAATTATCTTCTTAATTATGATGATGATTGTTCGCGAGCGAAGACGAGAAATTGGTGTGCTTAAAGCCATCGGCGGTTCAAACGTCACTATTATGAGCCAGTTTATTGTTGAGTCTTTAGTGTTGGTGTTTATGGGCGCAATTGTTGGCTTGGGCGTGACAATGGTATCGAGCAATAGCATCGCAAGCGCGCTAGTTTCGTCAAGCACCAGCAGTTCAAGCAGTGCAACAAGCGAATCTGGCCAGCCAGGTGGCGGTATGCAAGGTGGCGGCGCAATCGACATTGAAGGCGGCCAAGGCGGCATGCAAGGTTCTACCCAGTTAATTGGGCAAGTAGCTGCAAATGTCGGCTGGAAAACAATTGTTTATGGCGCATTAGCTGCAATTGCAATTGCGGTGGTCGGTAGCGCAATTCCGGCGTGGATTATCTCCAGAGTTCGTCCAGCCGTAGTTTTGAGGGGAGAATAATATGTTACAAGTTGATCATTTAGTAAAAGAGTTTCGTCAGGGTGATAATAAAATTACACCTGTAAAAGACGTAAACTTTCAGGTTGAAACTGGTGAATTTGCGGCCATTATTGGTAAAAGCGGTAGCGGCAAAAGTACGCTCCTAGCTTTACTGGGTGCGCTTGACCAGCCAACTAAAGGCAGCATTTTTGTTGATGAAGTAGATATAGCAAAACTGTCAGCTAAGAAGCTAACGGCTTATCGTTGCGCAGATATTGGTTTTGTGTTCCAGCAGTACAATTTGGTTCCAAATTTGACTGCAATTGAGAACGTGATGCTGCCAATGGAGTTTGCGGGCGTGCCAAAAGCCAAGCGTCTTAATCGTGCCAAGAGTCTACTTGACCAAGTCGGTCTGGAGGACGGTAAGCAGCTGCGTCGTCCCACTCGCCTATCTGGCGGTGAGCAACAGCGCGTGGCTATCGCCAGAGCTTTGGCTAACAAACCAAAACTCATCTTGGCCGACGAGCCAACCGGCAACCTGGATTCGCAAACTGGTGAGCACATTTTTGGTCTGTTGCACAGCCTGACCCGTTCAGAAAAAGTCACAATTGTAGCCGTTACGCACGATTTGTCCATTGCTGGCAAAACCGACAAAACGTTTAAATTGGTAGATGGCATTTTGCACGAAGAAAAACCTCAAAAGAAAAGTTAATTGAGGTGCAAATAACACTTCCGCCAGCGGGCTTAGGCTTGTCTGGCGGATTTGTTTTTAGATGGACGCAGTATTGTATGAATGTTATAATTTATAAATTAAGATTGGCTTTTGTAAACTACTTATAATTTATGGGCGCGAATCTTATCTTGCGCTTGCGCAATAGAAGGTTCGAACCTTAAAAACTGATTTACTTACTGATTGGAGAAGACCTTGTCTTGTGCAAAATTGCCAGCTGCAGAGTATGCTGATGAGTTAATCCGTGCGCTTGACTTTAGCGATGTTGTAATTGTCCAAGGAGAAACCGGTTCTGGTAAATCTACCATCCTGCCGCTTGCAGCAATGCAGGCTGGCTACAGAGTTGTTGTTACGCAGCCTTTGCGCCAGACCGTGAGGTCGCTCGCAGGGTATGTGGCGCGGCTCTGCGATTCACATGGAATTGATGGTCGGGTTAGCTACCGTATCGGCGGAGAACACGCGGATAGCGATCAGGCAGATTTGCTATATGTGACCGAGGGGCTTGAGCTTGTTCGGTCATTGTTTGATGGCGACAATAGCTACTACACCGTGCTTTTCATTGATGAGGCACATAAGCGAACAATTGGTGTAGACGCGCTGATGGCTTGGGCGAAGAAGGTTGCGGCTTGCCGCGGCTTTAAGATCGTGATTATGAGCGCTACAATTGACGCATTGCGGTTTTCACAATACTTTGATGGTGCTCCCATCATTGACATTGTTGGTCGTCAGTTTGAGATTGAAGATCGAGATCCGAAAACTGGATCAATTGTAGAAGAATGTATGTATTACGCTGGTATGGGCCACGATGTGGAGGCGTTTTTCCCTGGTAAGTCTGATATCAGCGGAGCTGCTGCTGCTTTACGGGATTGCGGAGTTGAGGCTGAGGTTCTTTTGTTTCACTCTGACCTATCGGCAAGTGAAATTCAAGTGTGCCTAGCGGACTTTGATCGCCCCAAGATTATTCTTGCAACCAATGCTGCTCAGGATGGTTTGACTATTCCTGGCGTGTCAGTTGTGATTGATTCAGGCATGGAGCGGCGAGTTGAGAATTACAATGGCATTGAGCGCTTAATATTAGCTCCAATTTCCTTGGATTCGCGTGACCAAAGGCGTGGAAGGTCTGGGCGCGATGGACCTGGCATTTATGTCGATTTTTGCGACGAAAGATTTAAAAATGCTCGTCCAAGGCACGATGTTCCTGAGATCCAGAGGTTAAGCCTCGATCAATTTATCCTAAGGCTTATGGCTGCAGGATTTAATTCAGAGAAACTTGATTTTATGGATCCGCCGAATCGGTCCGAGGTCTTAAGCGCCTTGCAAGTGCTCATAGCGCTTGGCTGTATTGACGAAAGGAAAAAAGTCACGCCTGTTGGCAAAGAGGTTGCGCGTATGACGATTGGTGTACGCAACGCCCGTATGGTTGTTGAAGCTCGAAAGCTTGGCGTCGTTGGGGACGTAGTTAAAGTTGCTGCCCTCTTTGAGGAGCGGTCAATGCTAACAAAATGCACAGCATGCCGAGATAGTGGAAAAAACAAATGCCTTTGCGGCTCCTCTTTGTACGGTGGCGAGAACGAATCTGATGCTCTTGCACTACTTAACCTGTACAATTGGTGTCGCGGAAAAACGCAGAATGAGCTTCGCGCAGCAGGCGTTAGTCCGGGTTCGCTTAGGAGAGTAAAATCTAGGATTTACGATATCGTTAGTCGTCTTGAGCGAGCTGGCTGGGAAATTGAATCAACAGGCAGTCGCGAAGCAATCCTGAGGTCGGTAATTGCCGGCATGATTGACAGGGTTTTTGTATTCGATAACTCAACATACGTTGGATTAGGCTATGACTATTGGAATCTCGACAAGACTTCAGCTGTAAGCTCAGGGCCTAGATTGGTTGTTGCAGAGCCAATTGTTTATAAGTATGGCGATGGTGGCTCGGGCGTGCGGCGATTTTTGACAAGAATATCGGCGATTACGCCGGAATTGTATAGTGAGCTTGCGCCAAATACGGCTCAAGCTCTTGTTGGGTACGAAAGCTACGATCAGGGTATGCGCTATCTTGCAGAAAAAGGCTGCGTAGCAGTTGGTACTACGCTGCGTTTTTGTGGCGTAGCATGCGGCAACTCATGGACGCCGGCAGAGCCTAGCCAAGAAGCTGCGGCCGTTATGGCAAAAGAACTGGCCAGCGATGGTTCTGCATGGAATCCAGAGTTGTGTGCGGCGAATCGTGAAGTACTATGCCAGCTCGACAACCTTAGGTTGAAAGATCCAACAATACCGCATCTGAGTCTTGAAGATTTTTATCTTGAAAGGATTGGATTCGCTTGTTCAAATGCCGATCTTGACGCTCTTGTTGAGGCTGGCGTTAATCTTGTCCTAAAGCTGGAAGATTGCATTCCATCTCAGAGGATAGAGCAGATTGGTCACGATTTTCCAGATGAGATTACAATTTCTGGCAAGCAGTTTACTGTAAGATATCATTCTCGTGGTGCTGCCAGTATAAGGCTTGATGAGGCAGAGGATATTGAGCTCTGGCGGTCACTTTCAAAAGAGATACTTCTTCCTTCCGGTGGGGAGGTTGAAGTTGTAGTGTTTACTAGTCCAAGCGCTACAATGAAGCAATGTACAATTTATCGTGGATCTGCATGCAACGCACGGCATTTTGTGCTAACACGTAGAGATGAAGCTGTTTGGCGAGAGTGGACAAGGCCATCATCTGTACTTAGTGGAGATGAAATTGTCATTCCTGCTGCCACGATTGTTGAAACGTATGGTGTAAGTGCATTTGACGGACGGCCATTGCTTGCCTACGGTTCCTATAAAACCGTAGAAGATGCGGGTAAAGCCGTGAAGTATGAATTAGTCTGGTTTCGTAAGCAGGCAGCGGCGGATTGCAGAATAGCTCTTGCCAATAAAGCCGTAGGCGACGTTCAGCTTGGTGCTTTGCGCAAAAAAGCTCAAGACATTTTGAGAGAGCTTCCTGATGCGTCAACATTAAATCCTACGTTTGCCAGAGATCTTAGAGCTCTTGAAGAGCTGGCGCTTGTGTTCGAAACGATGACGCAAGCCCAACTTTCGGGGTGGATAGAGATCGCAACGACATTTTTATTGCAGACGAATGCCACAGCTAATGAGCTTCAAGAAGCCGTTTGCGAGGCTGAGGAGCACGCCAAAAAGTGTCGTGAGTGGCTTGAATCTCTAGGAGCATTGCCGAATGCATTATATTCTGGGCTTAGCCATAGGCTACAGAATATGCCTCGGGAATCCATTGAGTCCATCAATGAATGGTTTGAGGCGGTGGATAACGCAATGCAAGAGATTGAGACATTTCTTGATGCAGAAGAGGACGGGCTTCTGGCACGGTCAACGGTAAACAGTTAGGGTCAGTTTGATCATGCTCTGCGTGGCTCCGCTTGGGGTCGCGCAGAGCATTTATTCATAACCACTGTTGATTTTTGAGGCAATTGCCATCATACTTATATTTAGCATGAGAAAAATTTTAATTGAGATTCAAACCAGGACAGTTATACGAGTTCTGGCCGAAATCGGCGTCTTTATAGCAATCGTCTTTTTAATATGGCAGGCTTGGACTGCGATATTTATTGTTATAGGCTCGATGATTTTGGCACTAGCGCTAAATAAACCGGTTAGTGCAATGGCTCAAAGATTGCCTGGCAAAAAACGTGGCCTGGCTACAAGCATTGCATTTATAATTTTTTTGGTAGTAGTTGGATCATTTGTCTATGTGGCCGTACCGCCAATTATCAATCAAACTTCAATATTTATACAAAATTTACCAAACTACATTGTGACCTTGCAAGATCGTGGCGGGCTGGTCTCGGATTTTATTGCCCGATACGGCTTGCAAGATCAAGTTAATCAGCTAGTATCTGGCATGCAGGAACAAGCTGGGACAATTGCGCAAGGTGCTGCCACGTCTGTAATTGGCGGAATCTCATCCTTCTTTAGTGGTTTTGTGACTGTAATTACACTTTTGATTTTAACTTTCTTGATGTTAATTGAGGGGCCAATTTGGATCGAACGTTTTTGGAATTTATACACAAACGACGAAACTCTGGCTCGCCACCAACACATCGCTGCCAAAATGTATGAGGTAATCAGCGGCTATGTAAACGGCCAGGTTGTTGTCGCGGCCATTGCTGGTAGTCTTGGTCTGACTGTACTGTTGGTCGCGGTGCCATTGTTTGATTTGTCGGTCGGCGCAGTAGTGCCGCTGGCCGGCTTGATCTTTATAACAGATCTAATTCCGTTAATCGGCGCGACACTCGGTGCTGTGCTAGTTACTTTTGTGCTTATGTTCACTAACCCATTTGCAGCACTTGCCTTCTTCATTTACTACATAGTTTACCAGCAAATCGAGAATAATTTTATTCAACCTGTTGTGCAGGCGCGCTCTGTAGCGTTGAGCGCCTTGTCTGTCCTAGTTGCTTTGGTTATTGGTATGTCCTTGCTTGGATTTATGGGCGGTATTTTGGCTATCCCAATTGCTGGCTGCATAAGAGTTTTGCTAGAAGATTACATGGAACACCGCAAGCACAAGGCAAAAGTCGCCAAACGCGATCAGCTTGTGGAGATGGCAGCTAAGGAAGTTTAGATAATTCTTGACCAAACCGTTGCTAGCGGCGTGTCGCGAAGTTCAATTTTTTGAGATAAAAGTTGGCTGCGAATTTCGTCCGCACGAGCAAAATCTTTGCGTTGGCGGGCGGTATCTCGTTCGGCGATTAACGTTTTTTGCTCCTTAGTTATGTCGCCGCTATCGCCTAAGCCCAAGCCTAGAACGCGGTCAAGGAAATTGATAAAATGTTCAAAAACTTCTTTAGCTCCTGGTTCAATCAAGCCGTTTTCAGCACCGCCAACTAAATCGCTTAGCGCCGCGAGAGCCTCGGGGGTATGTAAATCTTCTTGCAACTCTTCAAAGATTATGCGCTTTGTTTCGATAAAAGCAGCTTTGTCAATTAGACCGCCATCAATGGTCTGGAAACGTAAATCGGCAAACGCCTGCAAGCTTTGCCGTCGTTGCCGAGCAGCCTCTAGCCCACCGATTGTAAAGTTAGCTTTAGTGCGGTAGTGACTTTGCAAAAACAGCATGCGCACGTCCAGTGCGTCAAAGCCTTTTTTGGCAAGCTGATGCAATAGCACGCCGTTGCCAAGACTTTTTGAAATTTTTTTGCCATCAACCATAATGTGGTTATTATGTAGCCAAAAGCGAGAGAACTGCTTGCCTGTTGCGCCCTCGGACTGAGCAATCTCGTTAACGTGATGAACTGGCAAGTGGTCAATGCCGCCGGTATGAATGTCTAGCGTTTCGCCAATGTATTTCATGCTCATGGCCGAGCATTCCAAGTGCCAGCCCGGGAAGCCTTTGCCCCAAGGGCTATCCCATTCCATGTCTCGTTTTTTATCTTTTGGAGTGAATTTCCAGAGTGCAAAGTCAGACGCATTGCGTTTTTGTGGATTTAATGCAACGCGCACACCAGCTTGTTGATTTTTTAAATCTAATTGCGCCAGCTCGCCATAGTTTTTGGATTTTGTGGTGTCAAAATAAACGCCGTCGTTAATGACATAGGTGTAGCCTTTTTCTTCTAATTTTTTTACTAGCTCAATTTGCTCGGCGATGTGATCTGTGGCGCGCACAATCTTTGATGGCTCTAAAACGTTTAGTAACCTTAAGCCGTGCAAGAAGTCTGCCATGTAAAACTCGGCAACGTCCCAGGCGGTTTTGCCCTCGCGCGTGGCGCCTTTTTCTAGTTTGTCTTCGCCTTCGTCGGCATCACTTGTAAGATGACCGACGTCTGTTATGTTCATTACCCAATTGACTGCAAAACCATCCTCGCGCAGCACGCGCACAAGCGTATCCCAGCGTACGTAGGCGCTGTAATTGCCAATGTGTTGATAGTCGTAAACCGTTGGGCCGCAAGTGTACAAACCAACTTCGTTTCCAGCCTGTGGAACAAATCGTTCCAACTTGCGCGTCAGGGAATTGTACAGCTGCATGGTTTACTCCTTGGTTTTATACTCTTTTAGAATCTTGTTTACGGCGCCAATTAGCTCGGCCTTAACTTCATCAAAATTGTCGCTGTAGGTGCGGAAGCCGGCAACATAAGCATGGCCGCCGCCGCCAAAATATTTTGCCACGGTTTCGGCAATTTTGTAGCCTGGATTGCAACGGATTTTGCCTGTAATTTTGCCATCCGGATATGTTTTTAAACAGATTGCAAGCTTGACGTCGTTGACCAGGCGCATTTCGTCAATTACCAGCATGCTGGGGTTGTATTTGGCGCTGTATTCGGTAATTTCTTCCCATGGAATGTGCACCAGGGCCAGCTCGCCGTCGGCAAAGTATTCTACGCGCTGCAAAAGTTGGCCTTTGTAGGACAGGATTTCGGGTGATTTCTTCATAAATTCGCGTCGCCGCGTGTCAATTGCGCAGAGGCTGGCGCCGCAATCTACTAAATTTGCTACGGCTCGGATACTGCTGCTGGTGGTGTTTTCTGTGATTAAGCCAAGCGAGTCGGCCAAGATAGAAATCACTAAATCCTCGCTGGCTTGTGGGTTGATATCCCAGCTGTTGGTCTTTGCGATTTCGTAAATTAGTTCCCCGGTGGCAACCTTGCTGGCGTCAATAATTGGTAGATGTTCAAACGGGATTGTGCCTTCGGTACTGTGATGGTCGATGACGATGCTGGGACGTGTTTTAATTTGCGCCAAATTGGCTGGCTCAATTGCCCGTTCCAAAAGCGTGGCGCTGGCTGTGTCAACAATTATGCTGAGGTCAAAATTGTGCGGCAGCTCGTCCACAATTCTGTCGCAACCCTTTATGTAGCCAAGGTAACTGCCAATTTGCACTGGGCAGTACAGCGTAACTATTTTGCCCAAATCGCCCAAAATTTCCTCAAGAGCCATGGCGCTGCCCACGCTATCGCCGTCTGGGTTTTCGGCCTGAATGACCACAATATGTTGCGCAGCGTCAACAAGCTTTTTGACAGCAGAATAATCTTCTTTTCTATTCATTGCTTTTATTGTAACATGTTTATAGTGCACTGTTGCTATTTGGGGTGAGGGAAATGAATGAAGCAAGCAATAGACGCGCGGCTAAGTGGTTTAAGAGCTGCTGGGGTTACAGTATGCATGTCTGGGGACATAAGTTGTTGCCGGATGAAATTGCGACATTTCACACTTTTCGTTGCATCTGGGATAATGGAGCTGATGGCATTGTTAGAACTTCGTTTCAGCTGATTGATGGCTCACCTTCAATTATGCAGCCAAATGATTTGCTAGACGAAATTATTGCTAATATGGGACCGCCAGAACCAAGACATGTTCAGGCTCAGGATACTTATGCGCGCGCTACTTTATGTCCAGAGATCTACGCGCTTAGCGAAGAAGACCTGTGGCGGTATACGTGCGTAGCGGCTCAATTGGCGCAATTGCCAATTGCAATGTTGGCTATTGGCAGTGTGGCTGGCGGAAATGAACTTACTGCATATACATGCTCTATGCCAATTATGCCAATTGCTAGAGTAGTTGGCACGCTTAAAAAGTACCTCGGTTGTGGTGACAATACAAATAGCGCATGAACTATGTAAGGCGACCTTGGCTTTGTGCTGGGGCGCCTTACACTTTTTGCCTGCCTTGCAGGGCGTGGCCAAGCGTGATTTGGTCAGCGTATTCTAAATCTACACCAACTGGCAAGCCGCGCGCTAGCCGTGTAATTTGCATTTTATCGTAGGCTAAATTAATTTGTTTTTGCAGATAGATTGCTGTTGACTCGCCTTCTACGCTGGCGTTCGTGGCCAGAATCACCTCTTTAACTTTATCTTCTGCGATGCGCGAGAGCAATTCTGGAATATGTAATTTCTCTGGCCCAACACCGTCAATTGGCGAAATAGCACCGCCCAAAACATGATACGTGCCTTTAAAATGGCCAGTTCGTTCCAGCGCCACAACATCAAGCGGTTCTTCTACTACAGCAATTTGGGTTTTGTCGCGCGTGGCGTCACTGTAAAGTGGTGAGACCTCCTGACCTACTTCTATTAAAGCAAAAGTTTTTGGGCAATAAGCAACTTTGGCGTGAAGCTCGGAAATTGCAGCGGCAACTCTGGTAGAAATATGCGGCTCACGACGAAGCAAATCGTAGGCGTAACGCTCGGCTGTGCGCGGTCCAACGCCAGGTAAATTGCCAAGCTCGTCAATAAGCCGCAAAAGTGCTTTGGGCAAAATTTCGGACATTTTTGCTAAAGACCAAGGTTGCCAAGGCCGCCCATTAGTGGCTTCATTTTATCGGCTGCAACCTGTTGCGAGCGAGTTATAGACTCCTTCACGGCAGTCTCTATCCAACGCTCAAGCTCGTGGATGTCTTCTAAATCCACGCGCTCTGGGTCTATTTCTATTTTTTTAATTTTTTGCTCGCCAGTGATGCGCACAATTACAGCGCCTTCGCCAGCCTCAACTTCTATAACTTCGTTAGCCAGCTCTTTTTGAGCCTTTTTAATCTTCATAATCATTTTTGCATTGTTGAACATTTAATTAGTCTCCTGTCATCTATTGTATCAAGAAAAATTTTTTACTGGTAGAGTCTAAAGCGCAATGAATCATCTTTGCGATCATTGACAATGAGTTTTATTGGGATGCTTAGGCCTATGCTAGTATTAGTAACCTCAGATTCCGCAACAATGTACGTGCCGACAACCGAGCTGACTTGGCTGGCTAGTTGCGCCTGGGTATTTGGTCGGCGTTCGGCAATTACCTGGTAAAGCGCTAAATCCTTTTGAGGGGCGACGATTGTAGCGCTGGAACTCGCCGGGAGCTTATTTATTTCATTTTGAAGCAAAAATGCATCCATGTTAAATACTTGACCAATTTGAGGACTATACAACATGTTGTAGGCGTAGCGCTGATAGTCATACTGAACCATCACGGCAACAAGCAAGAACAGTGGCGCCAGGCCAAAGATGCGTGCATAAGGATTTGCCGGGAACATCCTGTACCAGTAGCGAACAACGGCATTTAGGCCAATAGCCATAATTAGCATTATTGGCACAAAAAGCACAGTTAAATTGCTGGGATAAAAGCCGATAATTGGCACTAGCAATGCAATCCAAATTAACAAAACGTGCGCTCTAACAGAGTGAAAGTCTTTGAATAATCTGTAAAAACCGCACATTACCAACGCGAGCATGCAAACGCTTATTAGCGGAAAAATAAACTGGGTTTCTGTGAGATTATAAGGATTAACAAGATTGCTTACTGCTTGCAGCAAATCTTGGCCAAATTGCAACGGACCAGGGATTTCGCCTGGAACCGCAAAAATTTGCCGTAGAATAGCTGGTGCTTTATAAATTCCCCAGCCAAGTGGGGCCAGCAAAATTGCAAAAAAGAACGCGCCAGCAGTGATGCCAAATTTACTACTTTGCCGGATGATATATCTAAGATGCGGCTGTGCAGCTGCAGCAATAAGTGCGGCCACAAACAGATACGCCATGTATGGCGTGTAAAGCGATAATGCTGCCGAAACAACAAAAACTGCCTTCCAAATATGCCAGCGATTGGTCTGTTGCGAAATATATGTAGCCGAAAGCACCAGTAGGCTCGTCCAAAAAGGAGTCATAATATCTGGCGTGCCTAACCTTGCCAGCGTTAAAAACCAACAAGATGTAATTATTAGCAGTGATGAGGCAATGGCAATATTGGTTTTAAACCAGCGCTTAATTATAAAACTCAAGCACAAAACTGCCATGGCGCCAAAAAATAGGCTCGGCAGCCGCACGCCGTAAGGCGTAACTCCAAAAAATTGAACAGTAAATTTCTGTAGAATATGATATGGCAAATCTATAACTTGTAATGCGCTTGGCAACTCTGTAAAAGAGATGCTAGAAGAAGAAACCACGCTTTGCTGTTCTGACAAGCTTAGACCTGGTGGCATTTGACTTGGAAAAAGCGCCAAAAGCGCAATTAAAATAATAGCCAGGCTGGTGTAAGCAACCAAAAACCGGTGTTTATATAATGTCCAGTCAGAAATTGGTCTGATATTCATAACGCTTACCTTTTAGTATAGCCTAAGTTCGGCTGCGCGCCAATTGTTTTTGGCGCTTAGTTTTAATCGTGTTTTTTATCTAGCGACATAAATCTTAGCCGCTCCGGATGGAAATAAAGCTCAATGCCACCGGTTGGACCATTACGGTGTTTTTTGACCATTACATCTGTTACGTGTTGGCGGTCGGTGTCTGGATTGTAGTAATCCTCGCGGTACAAGAACATTACGATGTCGGCGTCTTGCTCGATGGAACCAGATTCGCGTAGGTCGCTAAGCTGTGGGTGTGGCGGGTTGCGGCTTTCCACTGAGCGACTCAGCTGCGATAATGCCAGAACTGGCACATTCATCTCACGGGCAATTAGTTTTAGGCCGCGCGAAATCTCGGAGATTTCTTGCACGCGGTTGTCGCCATAGCTTTTTGCGGTTCCGCTCATTAACTGAAGGTAGTCTACCACAATTAAGCCAAGCTGATGTTCGTGCGCGGCGCGACGAGCTTTGGTACGCATCTCTAGTACGCTGACCCCTGGCGTATCGTCGATGTAAATTGGCGCTTCGGCCATTACTCCCATGGCGTGGCTAAGCTTTTCAAAATCTTCATCACTCAAGTTTCCTGTGCGAATATTCCAGGCGTCCACGCCTGCTTCGTCGGCCAGCATACGGTCAACCAATTGCTCTTTGCTCATCTCAAGGCTAAAAACTAGCACAGATTGCTTTGAGCCGACCGCCACGTTGTGCGCCAGGTTTAGTGCAAAAGTGGATTTACCCATGGCTGGCCGCGCAGCTAAAATTATGAGGTCAGAACGCTGAAATCCCGCCAGCAAATTGTCCATATCACGGTAGCCAGTGCTGACGCCGCGGATTTTGGATTTGTCTCTGTGAAGCTCTTCCATGCGGTCAAAGCTTTCGGTCAGGATTTGTTCCAAAGAAGTTAAATCCTGGCGCAGCGCTTGGTCAGAAACTGTAAAAAGATGCTGCTCGGCGTGCTCCAACAACTCGCCGCTGTTTTTGGCCTCGTCAAAAGCTAGCTCGGCAATCATGCTAGAAGCTGTGATTAAGCGGCGACGCATGGCATTTTGTGCGATAATTTCCGCGTAGCTCTCAGCGTGAGCAGCAGTTGGCACTTGGTTGGTTAACTCGGTTAGGTAATTAGAGCCGCCAGCATCATCCAACTCGCCTTTCTTTTTTAGCTCATCAGAGAGGGTCAATAAATCTACTGGCGAGTGACGCTCGTATAATCGGATAATTGCTGCATAAATTAGCTCATGGCGATGATCGTAAAAATCATCAGCGCTAAGCTTGTCGCTAACGCGTGTCAGTACATTTTCGTCAATTAAAATCGCGCCCAGAATACTAACTTCGGCGTCTAGGTTTTGCGGTGGAAGCTTTGCTGCGTTTGGCTTTTTTGAAGTGTTGGCAGAAGATGACTGAAAGTTTTTACTTGGCATAAGGTTATGATAACAGAAACTGTGGTTTTTTGCAGGCACCTTGCAAAATCACAAGGCGCCTGACTGATGTAATGCTATCCTACGATCCTACGATGTATCCGTTCAAAAACGTGGCAACCGCATCCTCATGTGTCGTTTTGGCTGCCAGATGCTCAGCTAGGTGAGCTCTAGCCCGTTCAACGAGATAGGTCGCAGAAGCAACTTTGGCCTCAGCTTCGCGTATTGCGTTAGAGATATAGTCGTTTAATGCGGTTGTTCTTTCGCTGCACGCAATAGCGTCGTCTATTGCCATTAGCTCTTGCTCGTAAGTGCTGCGGATGCTTGCGAAATAGTTCTTGTCCTTTAGCTGTGTGGTAAGATAAGCTATGCATGCAAGTATTTCTTGAACGTCATCGCGCCTTCTATAAAGCTGTGCCCTGAGCGCGTCATATGCGTGGACGCTGTTGAGGTGCAGATCAATCCACTCATTTGTATTGCTGCTAGGTGGCAGTTCTCCTAACTCTTTTTGCGCTGCCGCTAGGCTTGCTTCGGCTTGTTCAACACTAATGGTTGACACGCCTTTGGATTGCCAAAGTTCATTGAGTCTTTGCAAAAGCTCGTCATGAACTGTTTTGCTTACAAGCCTCTTAGGCATTATGTCTCCTGAATTTATAGCAAACGCTAGTTGCTTATTGATTGACGTTGTCGATTAGTGCCAGAGCCTGCTCAAAAGATTCTAATCTGCGGTGACTCGGCATCGTGCCCAGGCCAACAATACTTAGCATATATTCAAACGAGGCAACGTCCGCTTTCGCCCTGTCGATTGTATTTTGACGAAAAACATCAACAGGCATCGGTGCAACGGGAACGACGTATGGCATTGTTGAGCCAAGGTCTTCCTCGCACATCACTGCAGCTGCACGCAAAACTACCGCAACGCCTGAGTTTGGCTCAACAGTTTCAAGCAAGCGATTAATAAGTGCCACTCTGCTCAAAATAGATTCGCGAATGCGCATGAGCGCAGCATTTGTGTTGTTAGTTGATTGCACATTCCCCTCATGTGCACGGTCGCGCATAACTGTCCAAGCTGCGTCATCAGTCTCTGCGGGCAAGCTATTCAGAGAATCTCTTGCTTGCGCTAAGCTCAGCGCAAGCAGCGATACGTCCCGATTTGGGCTGGCTGCCTCTGCTTTGGCAACTTTTGCTAGCGTTTTAATCATTTCTTGTAAGGTGGCATTAGTTGAATCATTGTAAAGCATCACAAACACCTCGCACGTAAGCTGGCATTACAATTTTATAATAACAGATTGCAGACAAATTTTAAATTGGCTGGCCGCCGCCCATAATTTCGGCAACAGCAGCAATTGCCGGATCGGCAGCAATTTTTGCCGGCTCAGCATTTTTGTCTATCAAAACATTAATAACAGGTGAAACGCCTAACGTTGCCTGGAGTGTCTCTGCTACAAGCGCTTTTTGCTTGACGTCATCAAGTTTTTTGCTATGAAGACCATATTTAAACGCCAACGTCAGCTCACCGCCATTAATAGATGGCTGCGCTTGTTTTAGAACGGCAAAAATAGCTGGATTTTTTTGCCGCATGGCATCTAGGACTTTTAGCCAATCCTCAGCGCTTAGATCGTTGATTGGTTGAGTTTGATTCACTTCGGCCACTGGAGCCTCTGGCTTTGGTTGTTCAGAAGTTTTGACTGTTTGAGGTTTCTGCGCTGGCGCTTGCGGTTTTTTCTCAATTTGTGACGCAATTTTTGGTGCGCAGAATCCAGCCAGCGTTGTAAGCAATTTAAGATGCGGGTTGTATGCTCGCGGCACCTCCAAAAGCTTATCTATTAGTTGCAACAGATGTGGCTGCTCAATAGACATAGCCAGGAGGCTGCTAGTTAACTGATCAACAACACTGGAAACGCTAATACCCTGACTGTTTAGTTGCTGTGCAATTTGAAGGGCGCGTTTGCTGTCCGATGCCAGGCTGGCAAGCAGTTCAGAAATTTGCTCGCGCGGCGCCAAGCCAAGCGCCTGGCTAACCTCTTGAGGCGTGATCTCCCCAGCGCTGATATGAGAAAGCTGGTCGAGCAGACTTAAGCTGTCCCTAAAGCTGCCATCGCCGCGCACAGCAATCAGCTGGAGCGCTTCATCGCTAATTTTAATTTTCTCTTTTTGCGCAACATTTTTAAGATGTGCTGCGATTTGTTCTAATGTGCCAGGCTTAAACGCAAAGCGTTGTGTGCGGCTAATTATAGTAGCCGGTAGCTTGTGCACCTCTGTTGTGGCCAAAATAAAAACTACGTGGCTGGGCGGTTCCTCCAGGGTTTTTAGCAAAGCGTTAAAGCTTTCGCCTGTCAGCATGTGCACCTCGTCAATTATATAAACTTTGAATCTGGCGCTAACCGGAGCGATGTAAACTTTCTCGCGCAGCTCGCGGATATCGTCTATGCGACGGTTGCTGGCGGCGTCAATCTCGATAATATCCAAATGCGGCGTCTCTGAGTAGGGTAACTTGTTGATCTCGTGAGCCAAGATCCGCGCCACGCTAGTCTTGCCAACACCACGCGGGCCGGTAAACAGATAGGCGTGGCTAATGCGGCCAGCTTCAATAGACCGCTGCAAAGTTGCGGTTATGTGCTCCTGTCCAACAATTTCAGATAGTGAACGCGAACGGTAAGTACGGTATAGCGCCTGACTCATAGAAGACCTCTTTTTATCTATAATACAGAAAAAAACGCTGGCTAGCTAGTGCTTGCTGCGTTCACTTTGCTCTAAAGAGAGGCTTCAATTGCTGCCCACTCCGCATCTTTGTTGTCTTCTGGGACGATAATACTAATTTGGTCGCCAAGTTTGGCTTTAAAGTAGGTAACGCTAGCAAGCAGTACGCGATATTCGCGCCCGCCAGATTCCACATAAAAAGTGCCTTCGCGCTGCATTAGCGTGCCAATAATTTGCTTGCGCGCTACTGGACCAATTTGTTTGTAAATAAAGCTGCCATCTTCTGCAATGGTGAGCTTTAAGATGTCACCTTCAACAAGTTTCGATTTGCTTGCGTAGTTAGCGGGCACAGGATATGTTTTGCCATCTGGAGACATCATTGTTTGGCCGTCAAAAACACCTTCTATTACTTTGCCGGCCACTTCTTCTATGGGTGCGGCTCTGTCAATTGGATCTTCGCCGACCAAACTAATAAGCAACTCCTTAGCGGCGGCAAGGTTGGTCTCGGCATCTTGAATAAGAGATTTTAGCCGCTTAATTTGCTTATCTGGTAGATCTGTCATCAATTATCCTTCTGTGTTTGTTTCCGAGTGTTCGTAAAATAATCTCATTAGAAGCATATCATCAACTAACGCTGTGGTCAATAAAGTTTTCCACAGGGTTTAGTGCGAGATATTTTTGTCAGATAAGTCCATTAAGAAATTGGCTATTGTGTCGTAGTATGGCTCTAAGGTGTCCAGATTGGCATATTCTTCGTCAGCATGCATTCCGTTGCCGACTGGGCCAAATTCTACGCAAAAATTTTGATCAAAATCTGCAAAATGTCTGGCGTCACCTGAGGCATATCTTTTAATTAACTTGGCTTTCTGGCCAGTTGCCTTTGCAAAGGACCGTGTTAATTGCTGCAGGATTTTGTAATCCGTCGGTATGCTTACCGCCGGAGACAGAATTTTAATCTCAATATCGTCAATTTCTGGGTAAATTTTAAAAAGGTAATCCTTTACAGCTTGTTCATTTGCAAAATTTTTATTATTTGGCGTAAACCTGATGTCAATTTTAGCAACAGCGCTTTCGGGCACTTGGTTATAAGAGTTATTCTCTGTTTCGATGCGCGAAACATTTGCTGTTGTGGACCAAACGCGTTCCTTTGGAATTGGCAACTCTTTTATCAATTCATTCGCAAACTCACATGCCGACAGAACGGCATTTTTCCCTTCCCACACGTAGCCGCCGTGCGCTTTTTTGCCACTAAATTTAACATCAGCCCAACAAATGCCACGCGTTTCATTGCAGATTTCTAAATCTGTCATTTCGCCGGCAATGATAAAATCAGATTTTGGAATGCCCTGCTTAAGCTGATAATATGTGCCGTTGTAACCGCCGACTTCTTCATCACTGACTATTTGTAAACCAAGATTAATTGTTAGGCATCCGGCTAGCTTGCGGAAAACATCGGCCAAAATTACAGCTGCAATTTTCATGTCGTAGGCGCCGCGGCCGTAAAGCTTGTTGTCTTTAATATAAGGTTTAAAACCTGTTGGTGGCGATGGCACAACATCAACGTGCGCATTTAAAAGCACGTCAAATTTTTGCGGGCGCGCTTCTCCGGCATATGCCAAAAAACTTGGCACGCCATTACTATTAAAGCGCTCAATTGTGATATTTTTATTTGAGGAAATAAAATTCTCCATAAGTCTGACCGCCTGATTGAGCGCAGGCAAGTTGTCGGCTGTTGACGGAATAGAAATTAATTCCATAGCTTTTTGTATAATTTTTGAACTATTCATTTGTGCTCCTCACAAAAAACCGAGCGCTAGGCTCGGTTCCAATGCTTCTAAAAGTAGTAGGAATTAAAACCGATGCAAGCCGTTAAGCATAAATACTACATTTAGAATTTTGATTGTCATAATTAATTATAGCCATGTTTTAGAGAAAAAGTCAAGGCTTGCCGATTGTATCATCAAATGGCGCAGAGCGTTTTCTTCCGAGCGCTGCTTAATAGACGATAGCGAGCCGGTATATAATATTGATGATGCGATCCCTGCCCTGCCTGTGGAGGGGCTGGCGGCACTACTCGCAGGTGCCCTGTCTGCGGTGGATCGGGAAAAAGTAGAGGTGTGGTTTAAGAAACGGATATAGTCAACACCAAAACAACCCGCTATAATTGCGGGTTGCTTGGTTAAAATCTGGCCGTAAATTGCTTTAGGCAACTTCTACAGTTGCGCCAGCGTCTTTAAGGGTTTTTTCGGCTTTTGCAGCTTCGTCTTTGCTGACTTTTTCGACAATTACGCTTGGAGCGTTGTCAGCCAAAGCTTTTGCTTCACCAAGGCCAAGACCAGTGATTTCTTTGATGGCTTTGATAACAGCTACTTTTTGGCCACCGGCTTCTTTAAGAGTTACGGTGAACTCGGTTTTTTCCTCAGCGGCAGCGGCGCCACCTTCGGCTGGAGCGGCTGCAATAGCAACTGCAGGAGCAGCGGCGCTTACGCCCCAGTATTCTTCTAGGAATTTTACAAATTTGCTAATTTCTAGAGCACTCATTTTGTCTAGGATTGCAACCAAATCTTTAAATTCGGCTGGAACTTCAACAGTTTTCTTTTCTTCTTCTGCCATAAAATTTCTCCTTTAATTAATTTTCCAGAGCCTCGGCGCGAGCGTTCAAAACGTTTAAAACGCCACGGACGTTGCCGGCCAAAACATTGACAAAACCACTGAGTGGTGCACCAATTGTGCCGACCAGTATACCGCGAAGTTGATCTTTGGTTGGAAGGTTGGCCAGGGCCTTGATGTCTTCTTCGCCAAGCATTTCACCAGTGCCGTTGTAGCCGGCAATCAGCTTAAGAGCTTCATGCTCTTTGGCAAATTTGGCAAGCACTTGTGCTGGTGCAACTTCATCAGAATCGCTAGATGCATACAAAAGCTGGGCTTTTAGCACAGATTTGTCGGCATCTTTGTATCGCTCAATTTGGCCCATTGCCACTTGCACAAGCCGGTTCTTAACCACTTTGATGGTTACGCCTGACTCGCGTGCAGCTCGCCTTAAGGTCTGGAGTTCTTTTACAGTTAGTCCCTTGTACTGGGCAACAGCGGTGAGCTTGGCATTGTTAAGCATCTCCACTATTTCAGCTACCTGAGATTCCTTTGTTTGACGTGTAATAGCCATAAAAGTCTCCTTAAATTTTGATAAAACGGCCAGATTGTTAAGGTAATCCGAGAAACAAAAAGTCTTTGGTTCTCGCATTACCAAAGACCTGTGCACGTAGATATTTATTTTACGTTTACCTGGGTAGCAAATTAAGCTTTTGGGCAGCTACTGTCTTTGGCAATGATGTTAATAGTGTAGCTTATGAGTGGTGAGATGTCAAGACGTTTACAAATATTGCCTCTTGCCAAAACGCTCAGAATAATGTAGTCTAAATGCATGTATAGCAAAATCCGCATGGCAATTGAGCAGAAAACCGCGTTCCTCGGTTTTATTCTCTTTTACGGCCTAACGGGTTGAGCTTGCTGATAGTTTTAAATAAAATATAAACGAGCTCAACCAAAGAGCTCGTTTTTTATTATCTCCTGTAAGCTCGGGTTACTGGCCACCCGGGCTTACAGGAGGTAATAACTCCGTAAGTTAACAGATTGGAGCTGACATGGCACGCGGTAAAGGCGGTAAACCACGGCAGGTGCCTGGCAAGGTTTATGTAAGACTGGCTTCGAGGGCACTGAATGAAGGCTCGCGGGACGGCTACCTGTATTTTTTGGGTCGGCTGGCTAAACGACGGCCAAGAACAACAGGGCACTTTTTGCGCTTGGCAGGTCCGGCGCGGCATGATCTGCAATCCTTGCTAGAAATGAGGTAAACAGTGGAAGACTCTTTAGCTAGTAGGGTTCAGCAAGCAGAAGTTGATACTCAACCTCCAGTGCAACCGCCGGCTAAGCTTGCCGATGATAATACTTGGCGGCGCCGCCAGGACGAAATTTGGAGCGCCGCGTTCCGTAACGCCTATGGAAAGCCTGCCTTCTAATACCTCCAATTTAAACTTACCGTGCTGGGCAGCCTAAGCCGCTGCCCAGCCAAATATCAACTTTTTGCCTTTCATCTTGCTATAGAAACATTTGTGTTATATTATTAATTTTGCATGTCTGAGCTAAATACGGAACAGGCGGAATTTGTGCAGCCGCGCAGAATAATTGCCGCCGAAGAGATCACCAGAACTGAGGTGGAAATTAACAAATGCCATGAGATATCCATGGCGACTGACGAATTGCCCGATGGCCTAACAACCGAGCAATACATTGCGCATATCGCCCTACATTATGCAGAGAAATTTGGCGCTGCCTCTCCGGCGGATGCCGACAGATTAACGCAAATTTTTCTGGAATCGCCAAATGTGCCGGATGCTGCATTGGCTAACATCATCATGCACGGCGATTGGCAGGCAACAGATGAGTTTGAAAATGAAATGTCAAGCGTGATGGGCGTTTTGTTTGACGCGGGCTATAAAGACATGAAGCTGATGGTTGGTAGCAAAAAATCCGGGCAGCCTAGCGAAATCGTAGTTCCGGCCGGTTATACTAAGGAGTACAATTTTGTTGCCATCAGGCGCAAGCGTCGAATTTTAGCAGCGCAGCGCCAGATGTCCAGTAACCGCCCAACTCTTACAATAGACAAATATTCTACCTTTGCGCTAGACATTGGCAAGATTAATTCTATGGGCGACGAAGCTGCGGCGGAAATTCGCTTAATTATTGCCTGCACAATGTTCAAAGATTGCGACTGGGGCATAATTGCCGAGAATTGCTATGAGGGCAACGAACCAGGCGTCAAAGTACTCAACCGCCTCCTGGAAGACGGAGAGCTGAGTTTTTTGCCTCAAGCAAACAGCCAAATCAGCGAAGCGTTAGAATATGTCCACATGCTGCGCAACGGAATGGCGCGCCACAACATAACGCTTGACGAAATTCTCAAACGACTTTATTTGCCCGGACAGCCTTTTGACAAGGTTAGGAGCAAAGCAGCAAACCACTTTGTGGAAGAAGCAATTCTAAGTCGTAATAACGAGCTGCTAACACCAGCATATACAAAATATGTGATTTCTTAGCATAATCCCCTTGCCTTCCCGGCCAAAATCCGTCACAATAAACGTGATATAAATTGGCGCATGCGCTAACTTGCAGTCAAATCAGGAGGGAAAATGGCGGTCTTTAGCAATACCGATATGAAGCAGGCAATTAAGTCTGGCCAGCTCGTTGTTTGCCCATATATTGAGGAGCACGTCAATGGCAGCAGTCTTGATGTAACGCTCGGTAATTGGTACTACAAAACAGAAAAAAATAACCTTGGTGGAATATATAATCCTTTTGATATCAAGGCGGTTGAGCGTTACTTTTCTGGTCCATTTGAGGCTGAGACTCACCAGGATTGGTGCAGTAAAAATCATCGTCTCCTGTTTGATGGCATTCCGGCAGATCATCCAATAATTGTCCTAGAACCTGGCGAGCGGATTCTAGCGCACACCCACGAATTTGTAGGTGTTAAAGGTGATGCCACTAGCACTATGCAAGCGCGCAGCAGCTGGGGTCGCAATGGCGTGGCGGTCTGTTTGGATGCTGGTTGGGGTGACCCCGGGTACGTTAATCGTTGGACAATGGAAATCTACAACATGAACCAACGCGACTCCATAATTTTGCCAGTTGGCGAACGCATAGCCCAGCTTGTTTTTTACTTTACTGGACCGGTCGAAAGTGAGTACCATAAATTGAGCGGCAAATACCAGCATTCCAAGGCGGACGACCTAGAACAGATTATCGCCGAGTGGCGGCCAGAGCAAATGCTTCCCAGAGCTTACTGCGACAACAGGAGGAAACCAATCAATGCCAAGAGGTAAATACGTTGTTATAGAAGGCCTGGACGGGACTGGCAAAACCACGCAGCTTACTAAAATGCAGGAATATTTTGGTGCCAAAAATACACTAGCTGTGCGCGAGCCAGGCGGCACACCAATGGCTGAGCAGATTCGTAGCGTGCTAAAAGACAAAAAATTGCCACGTTCCGCTAAAACCAATATGTTTTTGTTCTCGGCAGCGCGAGCAGACCTGTTGGATAATAGTATTCGACCGGCATTGGTTTCTGGCAAAAATGTGGTTTGCGACCGCAATTGGCTCTCTACTATAGCTTATCAAGCTGCCGAAGGTGCGAACGTTTCCGATATTCTAACTCTTAGTAAAATTGCTGCTGGAGATCTGTTTGAGCCAGACTTAATTATTCTAATCGACCTCGACCCAGCCATTTG
>JAEHDC010000022.1 GCA_016880595.1 Candidatus Saccharimonadota bacterium | reverse complement strand
CTGCCATCCGACCTAGTGAACCCCGGGGCACTTAAAAAAGGACTGCAAAACATTGACGGCTGGGAAACTATGGACCCAAATGATGCTGCTCAAGCAGTTCAAAGATCAGGCTATCCAGACGCATACAGAACACGTCTTGATACAGCGCAGCAGATAATCGACAAGCTCTACGATTCCTCACCAGCAGTAGCATTACCAATCTCTGTTACCGGCGGAGAATCAGCCACAGGCACATCTGCTAACCAATGTTCTGGCGCTGCTTCTGGAACAATAGTTGAGGTAGCGACAACTTATGCATGGCCAGATTTTAAGGGTAAATATTACATAGAAAGAACACCTGCTTATGCCGCAGCAATTACTGCCGCCGAAGCGAACGGTGAGTATGTAGGCTATATGCATGGTGTTGACTGTGGCGCTTTCGTGACGCGCGTAATGAGAGATAGCGGCGCAGATCCAGAATACAACAGCTATGAAGGGGAAGTAGACTACCAAAAAAAATACCTAGAAGAACACCCAGAAAAATATTATAAGTTCACCGCTTCAAGCACAGCTGATCTACAACCTGGCGACGTATGGGTACAAAACGAAGCAGAACACACCTATCTATATGTCGGCCAGGTCGAGGGTTTCAATGGAGATCTTGCCGAAGCCTCTTACGGCACACGCGCACCTATGGCCAGCAATACAAGATCAGGCTCTTTCAATAATGGCAGCTGGTATCGCCTAATAACAACGGAGTAACAAAACAAATGACAAGAGAACAACTACTTAGAATACTTGTAATCGGCTTTATAATAATCAGCATTATTGCCATTGTAGCCGCGCTTGCTGTTACGTTTGTCACACGCATTGGCAAAGTTGAGCTTAATATTGTTGTTGCGCCAAGCGATAGCACAATTACACTAGATGGTGAGCAAATTTCTGCTGGCAAAATTTATGTTACTAGCGGTGACCACACACTTGTGGCATCGCATCAGTATTTTACTGATGACACATACGCGTTCAATACTAATGACATCGATACCAGTCAAACAATTTACCTTCTTCCGACACCAACCGATGAAGGCATGAACTGGCTGCTAGAAAATACAAACGCCCAACTAGAGCGCGAAGCAGCTGCTGGCGCACAAAATGCTATTGAACAAGAGGCGCTTACAAAAAGTTATCCAATTGTCAGCAAACTGCCATACAAAACTACCGACTACCGCATAGATTACGGCTTTAACCAAGACGGCACAATCTTTTTTAAGATTACCCTCACGCCACCAAACGCCGTTGCCGAAGGCACCGACTTCTATTACCAAACCCTAAGAGAATACAAAACCGCCGCTCTTAACTTCTTGACCAAGAACGGCGTCAACACATCCACCGTCCAAATTACGTTTACGCCAGATCCAGACCAATAACCTGCGGCAAAAACATTGCTTTCTTAGCCAAAGTGTGCTAATAATTACTTGTCCATGTTTTTCTACCGAATGGCGGTGGAGAAGTGTTACGGAAGTACAAAAAACACTGTAAGCTGTTAATTGCCGGTTTGGTCGCTATAACTCTGATAGCGATTTTGCGGTCTGCTACTTTAAAACAAAAAGTGGCGGCAAAAGCAGGGACGCAAATTCAGTTGTAGTAGACACCACGGGTGGCACCTACCAGCTTGGCAACGTCACTGTTGTTGTGCCAGAAGGAGCCGTCCAGCAAGAAACTAAGCTGAGCATCAGCGAACCGGAGTTAATCTCTGGCGACGACGCCCCGCTTGGCGCTAGTAAAGCAGTCCGGTTTGATCTGTCTTTTGAAGATGGAATTGAACCTGCCGAGGGCAAGCCGCTTGAGGTGACTATTCCGCTTAGCGGAAACATGTTGCCAGAGGGCGCTGACCCAACGCAAGCCATGTTTTACACGCGCACGACCAGTGGCGAGAACCGCATTCTCGTCCCTTCAACGGTAAACGAAAAAGGGGAGCTGCGGGTTTCGCTGGCACATCTGTCGGAAAAGGAAATTATTTTCCTTAACAATGAGGAGCTTTTGAACCTCGTCAAGGACTCCGACATCGCCGCTGGAGCATCCACAGAATGTCTCCAAGAGATTGAGAACACCAACGACGGTTACACGTTGAAGGTGAACTCAAGCGACACAACTCGCGCGCTGGCGTGCCTTGTTGCAAATGACAACGGGCAGGTTTTGCAAATTACAAACAGAGCTAATTTCATCTACTCGGTAACTTCTTCCGACGTTAAGATGGCTAGCACCGAGGCGCTCGAGGCAGATGACACCGTTGTAACGACGTTTGCGTCTATTATCGACAGCAATAGCGGTTCCGTTGACAGCTACATGGTGCGCGAAAGCACAATTCAGGGCGTACTCAACCCAGACAACGACAGCTCAGTAGTTACATTAACTGCTAGCGCTTCTGTTGGCTGGTCTGAGGTTATCTGGAAAGCGCTTAGGCTATTCGTGGAGACATCGGTTGGCGGCATAGCCGCAACAACAATTGCCGATGTTGTCCTAGATGGCAGCGTTCTACCATGCATCACTGGCGCCTTGTCCAGCACCGAGCGGTCAGATGACTTTCTAACGCAATCTACCAATATGGTAAAAAACATATTGGATTCTTGCGCAAAGGCCATCATCAACAAAACCCTTGAGGTTGTGGGCGAGAACGTCTTTGAATCAACGGTTGAAGCTTTGGTCAAGTATCTCACCGGACTTGGTGCAATACTGGGTCTGTATGACGTAATCTCCAGCGCAGCCGCCGGACTAATTGATAACTTCAAAGGTGACGTCAGGGTGAAGGCGGAGAGGGAGTATTATTGCCCGACGGAGGAAGAATTTATTACAACCGCTAATGAAATTTTTCCTGGTGAAAAAAATGACATAGATCCTCTTGGGTACGGCGTTGCCTGCGAAAATGGCTGGGCAGCAGCAATGATGATAATTGGAACAGGTATTAGCATAACCAACTATATCATCTTTCTGCACTACGAAAATGGCGAATGGCGAATGGCCACCTGGGGTCAAGATATATCACCATGGTGTGATGAGCAAAATAATAATATCCCCAAACGTATTGGCGGATATTACTTTTGCTAATAGCCACCAAACACAAGCACACCACCCCGGCGGAGCCACCCCTCCGCCGGGTTTTAACCTTCGATTTCATCTATATAATCCAAATTTTAAACCCGTCAAATTCGACATGTTTAAAAAACAGGCAAATAGGCGCGTTTATCAATTATTTAAATACTGCTCGCTGGTTTCTATGACCTCATATCCTTGCCCAAAATTTCCAGCAATAGCTTCGGCGTCTGTTGTGGTTATGAACGTTTGGTGGTCTTTGGCTAGCTGTGCGAGGGCGCTCCGGCGCGAGGAATCCAGCTCAGAAAAAACGTCGTCCAGCAAAAGCAGGGGAGGCGTTTTGTATATCTCGTGCATTTTTTGCAGCTCAATGATTTTAAGGCTCAAAAGCAGGCTGCGAATTTCCCCGCGCGAGGCCGAAGTTGAGGCCAAAGAATTATCCAGCAAAACCACAAAATCATCGCGGTGCGGTCCAACAGAGGTAAAGCCGCGCTCGCTATCCTGATTTGCGTTTTGTTGCAGCGCGCACAGCAAATTGGCGCGGTAATCTTGGCCAAAAATTGTGCTTTGGTATCTGATGGTCGCCTGGTGCGGGCGATTGGCAATTGAAGAATAGACATCGCTGAGCTTTTGGTCAAATTCATTAATTAAGCTTTGGCGACGCCGAAAAATTTGCTCGGCCAGCTCAACAAATTTTATGTCCCAAGCAAAAAGTTGGTCGTCGCGCATAGCTCGCGGCAAGCGGCTTTTTAAGATGATATTGCGCTGCATCAACACACGCTCAAACTGGTGTTTTAGCCAGGTAAAATCGGGCTGAATTTTAGAGAGTAGGGCGTCGATATAATCACGCCGGTGTGACGGCGATTCGCGCAATAGCCGCAAGTGATCCGGCTCAAACAAGACCACGGGCAGACGTTGACCGTGTGGCAGCCGCGCCTTTTTTGAGCCGTCTAGCAGCCACTGTTTTTCGATTTTGCTACCAGCATCGGTTTTACAAGTTAGAACCCGCTGCTGCTGGCCACAGACGGCTTCTAGGCGAAACCACGGCTGCTGGTGCATGACCATATCACGATCATTGCCGCGGAAGCTGCCGCCGGCAGAAAGCACAAAAAGCGCCTCAATAATATTGGTTTTGCCGCTGCCGTTTGGACCAACAATAATTGTGACGCCGCTGTCTAGGCTCAAGTTTTTATCAACATAAGACCTAAAATTGCAAAGACGCAAAGAACTAAAACTGCCCACAAACCGCGCCTAACTCTTTAATGGCATGATGATATGTTGGTAGTTTGGACTTTCGCCACTGGCAGTCAAAACGCACGGCGCCAACTTGCCGCTAAATCTAAAAACAATTTGCTTGCTGTCAATGCAGTTGAGCGCCTCTAGCAGATAGCGCGAGTTTAGCGTGACCTGGCCGTCAGCAGAAACGCTGGCTTCTGCCTCAGAAGTGTTTTCACCAAGCTGTGAGGCCACGGAATGAATATTTATCTTGCCGCCATCTTGGCTGGCGTTTAGCGTGACGCTACCACCGGATTCGCGCGCAAACAAGCTGGCAACTTTGGTGATGCGCGTAAATTCGTCTCGCGGCAGCTCAACTGTGCTATCGCTGGATTTTGGAATTAGCTCGCGGTAGTTGGGGAATTGGCCGTCAATTAGGCGCGAGGTGACCTCGATGTCGTCCAGCAAAATTCGCACTTGATTGTCATCAAATACTAGTTTTGCTTCGGACATGTCGTCGTTCATCACGCGCAAAACGTCGCTTAGTGTGCTAACCGGAATGACTGCCGAGATTTGCTGTGTGGTTTTTGCCAACTTACGCTCAGCCAATCTGTAGCCGTCCGTGCCGGCAAAAAACAGATCGCCGTCGTGTGTGTGGCAAAAAATTCCCGTCAAAATTGGCCGCGTGTCATCCGCAGAGGCTACAACCGACGTCTGCTGAATGGCGCGCTTAAAATCTGCCAGAGGCAAGGTAATGGTTTGCTTTTCTTCAATTGCTGGCAGTTCCGGAAATTCATCTGGCGCCATGCCGTTTATTGTAGATTTATAAGCGCCGCAAATAATTTGCATTTTGGTGCCATCTGTTTCTAGCTCAACATTGTCTTTGGGCAGGTTAGAGACAAATTCGCTCATAAGTTTGGCTGGAACTGTAATACTGCCTTCTTTTTCTATTTTGCTGCCAACATGTTGAGTGATTGCCAGTTCAAGATTGGTTGCAGCTAAGAATAATCTGTTGTTGCTTGCTCGAAATAAAATGTTATTCAAAATTGGCAAAGGTGTTTTACCAGAGGCAACGCGGCCTACAACTTGCAAAGCTCGGTTGAGGTTTTCTTGAGTGACTGTGAGTTTCATTTTATATCCTCTTTCTTATTATTTATATAAATAGTAGTAGTGATAGTAGGCATTGTGGATTGTGGGTATAAGCCGGTTTTGTATCTGTTATTTTTGCCCACATGGCTGTGCACATTTTGTGTGCAGGGCAGTGGTTTGATTGTGGAGCTGGCTGTGGACGAAAGTTTTGCCAAGCGACATTTCCACATTGTGGTTGGCGCTTGTGGATGTTTTGCCAACCACGCTTGCACTGGTTTGTCGCATGTTTTGCACATTTTTTGACCAAGTTAGACATAAAGCTTGTCCCGGATATCCGTTATCTGCTGGCGGATGATGTAGTCGAGTTTTATGGACTTTTCAATCTTTTCTACTGAGTGAATGGCTGTGGTGTGGTCTTTGCGCCCAAGCTCGTTGGCTATTTTGGGGAAACTAAGGTGTAATTCACTGCGCAAAAGATACATGGCAATTTGGCGCGGTACAACAATATGCTTGTCGCGTTTTGGGCTGGTGATGTCGTTTGGCTCAAGTTGGAAGTGTTTAGCGGTTTTTTCTATAACTTGTTTTGGCGTTAAGTGGTGTGGCCGCGTAGTGCGGGTGTTGCCGAGCAAGCCTTGAGCCGTTTGCAGATCTGGATCCGTGCCGCGCATTTCGCAAAAGGCAAGCAGTTGGTTTAGGCCGCCTTCTAGCTCGCGAATATTAGTCTGTATAATTGTGGCCAAATATTCAACAGTTTCGCGGCTGAGTGTAAAACCACCAAGCTGGGCTTTGGTTTGCAAAATTGCGCAGCGGGTTTCAAAATCTGGCGACTGAATATCTATAGACATACCCCATTCAAAGCGGCTACGCAGACGTTCTTCCAGAGTAGGAATTGCTTTTGGTGGTTTATCTGAGCTAATTATGATTTGTTTATTGGCCTGGTGCAGCGCGTTAAAAGTATGGAAAAATTCTTCTTGCGTGCGCTCTTTGCCAGCAATAAATTGCATATCATCAATAATGAGTACGTCAACGTTGCGATAACGGCTGGCGTCCCACTTGCGCTTATAACGCATGCAATCCAAGAAGTCATTAACAAAAGCCTCGGTAGAAGTGTAAAGGACGCGAGTGCTTGGATCGCGTTTGGCGATTTCATTGCCAACAGCTTGCATAAGATGAGTTTTTCCAAGCCCGACGCCGCCATACAAAAACAGCGGATTATATTTTGTGCCTGGATCTTTAGCTACGGCCATGCAGGCTGTGTAAGCAAGATCGTTGCTTGAACCAACAATAAAAGTTTCAAAAGTGTATTTTGGGTTTAGACTATTGGCCCGGCTACTAGCTTTTGGCTGCGACACAGGCGGCATGGCGTCAGCCAAAGATGCCGGCGAAGCTGGATTGCCAGAGACGGAAGTGCTTCTGGTTGCTGTTTTTTTGTTTTGTTGCGAATTTATTACATAGTTAATACGGCTAGCTTTAACGCCGTTGCGTTTGAGAATTTCGGCAATTTGATGATTAAATTTTACTTCAAATTGCTGTTTTGCAAAGACGTTTGGCACGCCAATTGTTATCTCATCTTCGTTTTGCTGCAAGAGCTCGGTATTTTTGAACCAAGTAATAAAGCTAGCGCGCGAAACGCTCAGCTCAATTTCTCCCAGAACAGTCTGCCAGAGTGCGTTTTTCATTCCCTCCAATAACCTCACCAAGTTTCTACTGAGTTCTACTATAACTCTGATTGCAGGTTTTCCACAACCATAAGCCCAATCATAAAAATATTATAGATTACAAAAGAGTCAAAGTTATGCACAGTTTTGATCTTTCCCTGTAAAAATGTGGAAAAGTACTTGCTTCTTGTGGATAAATCTGGCAATATATAACAAGTTACATTACGAAATTAGGAGTTAAATAGAAATTATGCCAAAGAGAACATTTCAGCCAAAAACCAGGCGCCGCGCACGCATTCATGGTTTTCGTAGCCGCATGAGCACACACGACGGTCAGCGGGTTTTAAAATCTCGCCGAGCTAAAGGCCGCAAGATTCTTGCAATCTAGTTTTTTGAACAAGAAGACCAATCTGTGCTAAATTAAAGATATAATGCTAGCTAAAAAATATCGCTTTCACGGCCATGGTGCTTTAAAGTTTTTGTTTGGACACGGTAAAACCTACCGTTTTAAAAACATGTCTCTTCGAATTGCTAAGAATAATAGGCGAGAACATAGCCGTGCATCAGTGGTAGTTAGCAAAAAAGTGTTAAAAGCTGCGCCAAAGCGCAATCAAGTTCGGCGACGATTTTATGAGCTTTTGCGCCTGAACTGGCAAAATATTCAACCTGGGTATGATATTCTAGTCAGCATTTATGACCGCAACGTCTTGGACGTCGGCTACGAGCAACTGGCACAAGAGGTGCAGGCTGCTTTACATCAAACAAACTTGTGGGTTGACCATAGCAAATAATAATGTTTCTATTATTAGCAACATCTGGTATTATATAAAATAGTATGAGTTTTTTCGATCTTATTTTAGTCCAGCCAATTTTTAATATTCTTGTGGTAATTTATGGCCTTATACCGGGCCAAGATTTTGGCGTTGCCCTAATTTTATTTACTATTATCGTCCGGCTCCTGATGTGGCCGCTTATTAAAAAACAGCTGCATCAAACAAAGGTTATGCGCAAAATCCAGCCAGAACTTGCCAAAATTAAGCAGCGGGCAAAAGGCAACACACAGCTTGAGTCGCAACTAATGATGGAGCTTTATAAAGAGAAGGGCGTTAATCCGTTTAGCTCAATTGGAACACTTTTGTTGCAGTTGCCGGTCTTTATTGCGCTTTATGCTGTGGTGAACAAGGTGACTTCAAACCACGACAACATTGCAAAATACACCTATGATTTCCTGGAAAATATTCCCGGCATACATAATGCAATTGTTGGCGAGATCAATCACACGTTGTTTGGGGTAGTGGACTTAACTAAACATATTTTTAGTGACAGCGGGATTTATTGGCCACTTCTAATTTTAGCTTTGATATCAGCTGTGGTTCAGTACTATCAGTCTAAGATGTTAATGCCGCAACCAAAAGAAAAGCGCAAGTTAAAAGATTTGCTTAAAGATCAGGCAGAGGGTAAGGCTGTTGATCAGTCAGAGATTAGCGCTAATATGACTAGTAAAATGTCATGGCTCTTCCCGGTTCTAACGCTTTGGGTATCAACTTATCTAAGTGGCGCGTTGATTTTATATTTGTTGTCAACAAATATTATGGCAGTTTTGCAACAGTATATTGTGCTGCGCGAAGATGAAACCGACCTAGAGAAGGTAAGCGAAAAAACAAAAACTCGGGTGAAAAAAGCAGTCGAAGCAGAGGTGGTGGAGGCAGAAAAGCCGAAGAAACGGGGCAGTAAAAAGAAGAGGAGATAGTTTATGGATCGTGACGCATCGATTGATTATGCAAAGAAATATCTTGAAGACTTATTGTCTTTTTTTGGCCTAAATACTGATGTAGTGGCTCGTTGCGAAGAAGATGAGGAGGTGATAGAACTGAGCGTACCATCAACACATCTTAATGGTTTTTTGATCGGCCAACGAGGCGAAACTCTACGCAGTTTGCAGTTTTTGCTATCTATGAGTCTTAAAAATAAAGAAGCAGCTCTAAGTAGAGTAAATATTGACGTCGCTGGCTATAAGCACCATCGTGCAGAGCGGCTTGCCGATCAAGTCCGCGAGTGGTGCAACCAAGTGCAATCAACTGGTGAAACCATGCATCTTAAGCCAATGAATCCGGCCGACCGGCGCACTGCCCACAAAGTTGTACAGGAGTTTGGACAACTCTCTAGCCATAGTGAAGGGGAGGGTAGGGATCGTCATTTGGCTATAGAGAAACAAGAGTAATTTTATATACTCTACAATTGCTTTTTAAAAAAGCAAGTTGTGGAAAACATTTTGTAGCTCGCAAGGGGAGAAGTGGCTATTGCTCGTCGTTATCAAATTGAGCGGCAAAAATAGTTGTAAATTACAAATGTAATAAAATTATCGTACGTTGTTGTCAAAAAAAGTTGACTACACTTCCCTGTTTGAGTTTCTTGGGGTCAATCTGTTGAACAGTGGTCAATCTGTTCTTACTGAAAAAGTACTTTGTTGTAGACCTCGAGCGTTTGTTTAGCCATTTTGCGCCAGCTGTATTTTGCCGCTTGCTCTCGCCCTTTTTTAATTAGCTCAGCGCTAAGCTTTGGATTGTCTAAGACCTCCAAGATTTTTGCAGCCATTTGGTTAGTGTTCTTTGGGTCAAAATAAATTGTCGCATTGCCATAAACCTCTGGTAAACAGGTTGAGTTGCTGCTAACAACAGGTGCGCCAGCCGCCATGGCCTCAAGCGCGGGCAGACCAAAACCTTCAGATAAAGAAGGGAAAACATAAGCCTGGGTATGCTGCATGCACCAAAGCAGCTGTTCGTCAGGTAAAAATCCGGTATACTCTATCCCCTTGTATCCCTGTTTCTTCGCCCACGCCTGGTTGGCAAGCAGTGGTTTGGCATTCTTCCCGGTCAGACGACCAACTAAAACCAACAGAAGGTCAGGATGTTTTTGTAAAAGTTGTTGGTGTGCTTGCATTAGCCGACGAATATTTTTGTAACTGCTTTGCTGGCCAACATACAGTATGAACTTTTTATCCTTAAGAGGCGGATATTCTTTTGGGCGCGTCGTAGATAGCTCGCAGCCCTCATATGTTACTGTAATTTTTGAACTAGAGATCTTGGCAAAATCTGAATATGCCTTTTTTACGTAATTTGTTGGCGTAATGATGTGCGCTGACGTTTGGCCAACGCGCTTAAAAACGTATTGACCAACCAGCTGTTTTGCTTTATAGACTAGCCAATTTTTGTCGCTATTGTAGGTGTTGAGAAGCGTTAGGTCGTGGACTGTTGTTACATGGGCGCCTTCGTAAAGAATTGGCTGCTGCGGCATGCAAAAATGCACCAGGTCTGGATGAAGTTGATTCAAAAATTTCTTAAAACCAATTTGCTCGGCAAAGCTGTAATTGGCAAAATCCGCAGCCATCATTTTAAAGTTTGGATTTTGCGGCTTAAAATAATCAAGATCTTTAGTTGGAACTAAAATGTAGTAGGTGTTAGTCTTGTCTAGTTGCTCAAGGTAATGCAACAAACGCTCAACATAGCGTCCGGTGCTAGAGTTTATAATTCGCGCGTCAATTGCAATAGTTTTTGTCATGCTCGCTTCCCCATTATTTTCCAGGTTTTCTTGCGCAGAGCGCGAAGTTTTGTGGCGTTTGGTGGAAGGTCGTGCAGCAAAAGTTCGTCCAGTTGTTTTGGCGAGATCTGGCGCTGGCTCTGAATGACAACGCGCTGCCAAATTTTTTTAGGCAATAACAGATTGAAATCAATAAATCCGCGTAATGCCCACCAGCCCCGGCCGTCTGCAATTGCTCGACCAAAAAACATTGCATAGGCCAGCAAAAAGCGGGGAAACATGCTCCACAAAAGGCTTTGCGGAATGTCCTTAACTAGAATTAATGGCAGATTTTTCATGGTGTGCCAAGTGGTAAATCCTTTAACGCGATTGCCTGTGGCGCTGATTTGATGCAAAACAAAGGCGCGCGGCTCAAAGCGAATTTGCCAACCAGCTAGGCGAGAACGCAGGCTTAAGTCTACGTCTTCGTAATATGCAAAAAAATCTTGATCGTACATGCCAACTTGGCGCAAAAGCTCGGTCTTAAAGATTGTAGCACCACCACTGGCGCCCATAATGTTAGTTTGGTTATCGTATTTTTTACTGTTTGGCTCCCCTCTGCCGCGTGGGTAAGGTAGGCCCCAGGTGCTGAGCCAGTCGCCTGTACTGTCGATTGTTTTGCCATCATGTGATAATATCTTACAAGTGACAGTGCCAATCTCTGACGCGCTGGTAAGTGTGTCATACAGGTATCCAAGCCAGTTTTCGTCTGCCACAGCGTCATTGTTGATGGTTGCTGCCGCTTTGTATCCACGCCTTAGCGCCAGTTTAAAACCGGCATTAACTCCTCCGGCAAAGCCCAGATTTTTGGTGTGCTCGATGAGAGAGATTTCGCTACGTTTAGCTAGCGGTCTCAGCAAATCCAGAGAATTGTCGTGCGAGTTATTATCTACAACAATAATATCGCAGCCAATTGTCTGCTTTTTAAGCGACTCAATGGTGCTCATAATCATCTCAGCGCCGTCCCAATTTGGGATAATTACACATACGGGGTTTTTCATAATCTAATAATATCTTATAATGGTAGTTGAATTATGTCACTCACAAATATTTTTAGCAAAAGAAACAGCGTTTTGCTGCGCGAATTAATTGTAACAGATTTTAAATTACGATATCAGGGGTCGGTTTTAGGATATCTTTGGTCATTGCTTAAGCCGCTTTTTTTGTTTGCCATACTTTATGTGGTATTTGGGATTTACTTGCGGCTGGGCGCAAACGTGCCGCACTTTCCGGTTTATTTGCTGCTTGGAATTGTGCTGTGGAGCTTTTTTACAGAGGCCACAACTCAAGGCCTGCAAGCAATTGTTAGTCGTGGTGACCTTATCCGCAAAATCAATTTCCCAAAATATATCATTGTAATTTCCGGAACGGTCTCGGCGTTAATCAACTTGGTGCTTAACCTTATGGTCATTGGCGTTTTTATGATAATTGGCGGCGTGCAACTCACCAGCGCTGTGGTGTTTTTTCCGCTTATAATCTTGGAACTTTATGTTTTTGCTTTGGCGCTAGCTTTCTTTTTGTCTGCTGCCTACGTCAAATATCGTGACATTGGCTACATCTGGGAGGTGCTTTTGCAGGCGTTATTTTATGCTACGCCAATTCTCTACACAATTGGGATTGTGGACGAGAAAAGCCACTTGGCAGCACAAGTTATGATGCTGAGCCCAATAGCCCAAGCCATTCAAGATGCGCGCTATGTTTTAATAACACAACAAACACAAACCATTTATGATCTAATGCATCAAGCCTGGGCAATTGCCATACCGTTTGTCATAATTTTGGTTTGTACATTGGTGGCGGTATTTTATTTTAGAAAGAGCTCAAGGTTCTTTGCGGAGAATGTGTAATGGACAAATCACAAACAATAGTAACCATCAAGGATCTTTTTAAGACCTTTCGCTTGCCACATGAACGCCACAGTGGCATAAAAAGTATGCTGGTTAATTTTTATCGTTCGCCAAAGGGTTTTGAACGCCAGCATGTGTTGGAAGATGTTTCTTTTGAAATAAAAAAAGGTGAGTTTTTTGGTATTGTTGGTCGCAACGGTAGCGGCAAAAGCACACTTTTAAAGTTATTGGCTGGAATTTACGTACCAGATAAGGGCTTGGTTAAAATCGAAGGTTCTTTAACTCCTTTCATCGAGCTTGGCGTTGGTTTTAATCCAGAGCTTACTGGCCGTGAGAACGTGTTCTTAAACGGAGCGCTGCTTGGTTTTAACCGCCAAGAAATCGCAAAAATGTATGATGACATTGTTGAGTTTGCTGAGCTTAGCCGCTTCATGGATCAAAAGCTCAAAAATTATTCTTCTGGAATGCAAGTGCGCTTGGCCTTCTCTATTGCCATCCGCGCCCGTAGTGATATCCTGTTGGTTGACGAGGTTCTGGCAGTTGGAGACGCAGAGTTTCAGGCAAAGTGCTATAGGACCTTCCGCGAGCTAAAAGAGTCTGGGCGAACGATTATTTTTGTAACCCACGATATGTCTGCGGTGGAACGTTTTTGTGACCGCGTTTTAGTTCTTCACAAGGGCGAAGTCCACGGAATTTACCGACCACGCCAAGCTGCTGGCATTTATGAGCGGATGAATGTTGAATCTGATAAAACAAAAGTTGGAGCAAAAGAGGAGACTAAGCCACGACGATGGGGAACTGGCGAGGTCAAGGTTTCTGAGCTGAGACTAAACGACCTTCGTTGGTCAAAAGTTGCTGCGGTCGAGCAAGGTGAGGATCTTTCAAT
>JAEHDC010000021.1 GCA_016880595.1 Candidatus Saccharimonadota bacterium | reverse complement strand
CTAAGCTAACAGTTCAGGCAAAAGAATCCACGCTAAATATGTTTGCGGTAGTGGATATTGTTGAGGTAAAGCTAAGGAATCAGTTGGGTAATTATAGAGAAGACCATTCGAGTAAACGTTCGGGACTCTTAAAGCGTCTAAAAAAGCGTTTTTCTTAGTAAATTGCATGCCGCAAGCATTCCAATTATCCCGTAAGGGGTCTATAATATAGATAGTTTTTATGATCTTCTAACCTCACCGGGAGTGTACAGTTTTTATGAGTAAGTTTTTAATTAAAATTTTTGGTGATCCACAAGCAAAAATCTTGCGCCGTTTGCGCAAAAAAGTTCGCAATATTAATGCGCTATCAGATGAATATAAAAAAATGAGCGATTCGCAGCTCAAAAAGCAGACCGCAGAATTGCGTAAGAAGCTGGAAGGCAAGAAGGTGCTTGATGACATTTTGCCAGAGGCTTTTGCTTTGGTTCGTGAAGCGTCTGAACGAGTAATTGGCCTACGTCATTTTGATGTCCAGCTTATTGGTGGCATGGCTTTGCACGAAGGAAATGTGGCTGAGATGAAGACCGGAGAAGGCAAAACTTTAGTTGCAACATTGCCGACCTATCTTAACGCGCTGCAAGGCAAAGGCGCGCACGTTGTTACGGTCAACGATTACCTGGCACAGCGTGACGCTGGCTGGATGGGGCCGGTTTATTATTTTTTGGGAATGAGCATTGGTGTTGTTATCTCTGGAAAATCATTCATTTTTGATCCGGATTTTAATAATGAAGACCATGAAGATCCTCGTATGCGCAAGTTAAAGCCGTGCACTCGTAAAGAGGCGTATGCTGCAGACATCACATATGGTACTAATAACGAGTTTGGCTTTGATTATTTGCGTGACAACATGGTTAATCAGCCAGACCTTCTGCGCCAACGTGAATTAAATTTTGCCATTGTAGACGAGGTGGACTCAATTTTAATTGATGAGGCTCGTACTCCGCTTATCATCAGTGCGCCATCTAGCGATAGCGGCCAAAATTATTCTATGTTTGCAAGCCTGGCAAAAAAGCTTATTCCTGCTGATTATATTTTGGACGAGAAGCGCAAAGCTGTTAGCCTGACCGATGAAGGCGTGGAGAAAGTCGAAAAGATGCTTGGCATTGCCAACTTTTATGATCCGCAAAATGTTCGCGCGGTTTACCACATGGAACAAGCGCTCCGCGCGGAGACCTTGTTCAAGCGTGACAAAGATTATGTGGTGAGTACAAAAAAAGAAGTTATTATTGTTGATGAGTTTACAGGTCGTTTAATGCATGGACGCCGCTATAATGAGGGTTTGCACCAAGCAATTGAGGCTAAAGAAGCTGTGCCAGTCTTGCAAGAAAGTATGACGTTGGCTACGATTAGCTTTCAGAACTACTTTAGGCTTTATAAAAAATTAAGTGGCATGACCGGTACGGCATACACCGAAGCAGAAGAGTTCCAGCAAATTTATGGCCTTGACGTAATACAGATTCCGTCTAACAGGCCAATGGTTCGTGAAGATAAAACCGATGTAATCTTCAAAAACGAAACTGGTAAAATTAAGGCACTCGTACAGTCAATAAAAGAGTATAACGAGATTGGCCGGCCTGTATTAATTGGCTCGGCATCCATTGAGAAGAACGAGCTTATCAGTCACGCCCTGGCCAAAGCCGGCATCAAGCACGAAACTTTAAATGCAAAGAACAACGAGCATGAAGCCATGATTATTGCCAAAGCTGGTCAGCGTAGTGCAGTCACTCTGGCAACTAATATTGCTGGCCGCGGTACAGATATTGTGCTTGGAGAAGGGGTCAAAGAGCTAGGCGGGTTGGTGGTTATTGGCAGCGAACGCCACGAGTCGCGCCGTATAGACAATCAGCTGCGCGGCCGATGCGGTCGGCAAGGTGACCCTGGATTAACTCAATTTTATGTTAGCTGTGATGACGATCTGATGAGAATTTTTCAAGGTGAACGCATCAAGAATTTGATGGAGCGTCTTGGAGTGGATGAAGACACTCCAATCCAGAATAAGGCTGTCAGCAAAACTTTGGAAAGCGCGCAAAAGAAGGTGGAAGGCTATAATTTTGATTCGCGCAAAAACGTGGTTCAATATGACAACGTTATGAACCGCCATCGTAAGGCTGTCTACAGGATGCGGCGTGAGATATTGCTGGGTGAAGACATTTCTGATGAAATAAATAAGCTTCTGGAGGATGAGGCGGTTGTTTTAGTGGCACAGTCTGCTAAGAATAACCCGCAGTTTAGTTCGGAATTAGCCGCTGTCATTCCTTTAGACAAAGCAGTGGTCAAAAAACTTGGCGATATCGAAAAAGATAAAGAGCGCGCAGACGCGGCAAAGAAGGCCATTAAGGACTTTTACGCCACCAAAGAAAAGAATATTGGCGAAAAGGTTATGCGCCAGGTGGAGCGTGAAGTGTATTTGCAGATTTTGGACATGCTGTGGATGCAGCATCTAGAGAATATGCAACATTTGCGTGAAGGAATTCATTGGCGAAGCGTTGGTCAACGCGATCCATTGGTTGAGTATCGTCAGGAATCGCAAAGAGTTTATGATGCTATGCAGGCTATGCTGCGCCAAGAAGTGGTGCGCGCACTAAACCATCTCGAGAAAAAAGAGGCGGCTAAGGTTGAAGAAGAGGATTATTCAACCGATTTAACAAAAGCAGCTGAAAAATCTGTTGAGCAAGGTGTTAACGAAGTGGCAGAGATTGAGCATAAAGCAGACTTTAAAGCCAAGCCAGCTAAAGATGAGGTCAGTAAGAACAAGACTCATGATACATTGCGCAAAAAGCGCAAAGCTCAGAGGCAAAATCGAAAGAAGCGCAAATGAGACATTTTGTAGATGAAGTTGTGCTGCAAAATGGCAGTCGTGGACTTTTAGTACATGTTCCAAATGCAACGGTTATGAGTTATGATTTTGAATTTCGTGCCGGCCATGATTATTGCACCTCAGATAAAATTTACGAGACGCCGCACATTATGGAACATATGGTTCTTGGTGCTAACGAACAATATCCAAACGCCCGCCAGTTTAATGCCGAGTTAGAGAAAAACGGAGCGTATAGCAATGCTAGCACCTCTAGCGCTAGTTTAAAATATGTGGCAGATTGCGCGGATTTTGAATGGCAGCGCGTTCTCGACTTACTTCGTTTGGCCATTACTAAGCCACTTTTTTTGAATGATGAGTTTAAGGCTGAATGCGGCAATGTTAAAGAAGAGTTAACTGATTTTCTAAGCAGCAACAGCCGCGTGCTTTGGCAGAGGCTCGGGCAGGCAAGTGGTGAGCATTTTTTGAATGACGAGGAGCGGGTAAGCGCCATGTCGGCTGTTAGGCTTAAAGATATCAAGGAGCATTACGCCAGAACCCATACAAGTGATAACATGCGGTTTATAATTGTTGGCAATATAAAAGAAGAGCGCAAGCAACAAATTATTGACATGCTAGAAAAATGGGGTTTGCCGAGAGGGAATCGCTTTGGCTTAGTGCATGAGGAGTTGCTTGGCGCGCGCGAGCCAATCCACATCTTACGAAAGGACGTAGAAAACATTCATTTTGGCTTGAGTGTCCAGGCAAATTGGCGTCTTCCAGATGACGAGAGTGATGCAATCTCGGCATTGAACCATATGCTCACTGGCACGCTGCACTCCACAATTCTTGGTCGCGCCAGAGAAAAGGGCCTAGTTTATGGAATGTGGTCAGATTTTGTTATTAGTGATGTTGCTAGTGAATGGGATTTTGGTGGTCAGGTTAGCTTAAAAAATGCACCAAAACTATTTGCAATTTTGAATGAAGAAATAAAAAAGGTATTAGCAGGCGATATTACTCCAGCTGAAATTGAAGCTGCAAAGCAGTTTGCGCTTGGTAAGCATCAGATGGGTTGTCAAACTGTTGGCTCAATCGCGTCCTGGTACGCTCGTCGTTATTATTTTGACGGCTACATAGATGATTACGCCGATCGACCAAAAGCAATAGCCGAGATAAACAAAGCAACAATTGTAAAAACAGCCAGCGATTTTATCGATGGCAAGCGTTGGGCATTTGGCGGATTGGGTAATTGCACAGCCGATGACCTTAAGGTGCTGCATCAGCAATTATCCGAGCTTTTTGCGTAAGGCCTTATTATTGGTTCGTTGAGCTGACGGCAGCAATAAACTGTTGCGCTTTTTCTTCATAATTTTTGAACAAGTTATAACTGGGCGAGGCGCTAGAAAGAAGACAAATTGAACCGCGTTTTGTGTTTTGCCGGGCAAACTTAACTGCTTTGAACATGTCTTTTGTGGCTAGAAAATTTTTGGCTGAAATTG
>JAEHDC010000020.1 GCA_016880595.1 Candidatus Saccharimonadota bacterium | reverse complement strand
CCAAATATGAAAAATAACATCAGCTCAGAGGTCATTGGCGTGCTAAAACGCATGTTTGGTGAGAGCTGGGGACCGCGCCTGGAATATATTTTACGCTATACAATTCTAGCATTGCTCGACACGCCAAACACGACCCTACTCGACATCACTAGGATGCTAACAGATAAAAAGTTTCGCAAAACAGTAGTTGCAACCTGCCAAGACACGGTCGTAAAGCAGTTCTGGAATGTTGAGTTTGCTAGCTGGACAGATAAATTTGCTAGTGAAGCAATTGCGCCGGTGCTTAATAAAGTTGGTGCTTTTACCGCCAACCCAATTATCCGCAACATCATCGGCCAACCGCGTAGCACATTTAACATCCGTCAAATTATGGACGAGGGTAAGATCTTGGTCGTCAATCTATCAAAAGGATTAGTAGGGGAGGACAATGCTGCAATTTTGGGCTCATTCTTGGTTACAAAAATCCAACTAGCAGCTATGAGCCGCTCAGATATTCCGCGCATAGAAGACCGCCGGCCATTTTATCTTTACGTAGACGAATTTCAAAACTTTGCTACCGATTCATTTGCTACGATTCTTTCTGAGGCGCGAAAGTACGGCCTAAACCTCGTTGTTGCCAACCAATACGTCAGTCAAATGCAGCCTACTGTGCGTGATGCAGTTTTTGGCAACGTTGGCACAATGATTAGCTTTAGGATTAGTCCAGATGATGCGCCGTTACTTGGCAAGCAATTCGCGCCACAATTCTTGCCAGAAGATATTATGCAAATGCACAACCGCCATTTTATAACTAGCATGGTAATTAACGGAGAGAAAGCGCCTGCTTTTTCTGCAACGACCCTAACGCTGCCGCCGGCACAGACCGATTTCTCTATGCAAATCGTCAATAACACGCGGTTTTATTATGCCCAGGAACGAGCAACTATTGAAGCAAAAATTAAAGAGAACATTGACGCTACAATCAATTTAAACAAGCAAGAGCAGCCAAAATCTCAAACCTTGCAAAAACAACACCCAGTGCCTGCCTCGAACTTACCAGCAACACAACAACCAACACAGACACAAAAACCCGAGCAAAAACCAAAACAAACAAAGCCTAAGGAGCCTACACTTGCCGCCGCTACGCCTCAAGAAAAAAAGCAAGAGCTGCCAGAGCAAGGCGCGGCAATAACCCCTATTACCAAGCCGAGTGAAGCGTCGGCAGTCAATACTACATTACCAAAAATATAAAAGAACGAAACTCAACAAATAGATGAATCAACATCTTCTGCAAAAAAACGCAAACGACGACGCCGAAAGAAAAAGGGTAGTGACGACAATAGTCCAACGCCACCAGCAACAACATCTCAAAAGCATCCACCACAGAATGGCAATAATGAGACTATTATTCGGCTTCGTTAGTTCTATAATACAAAAATAGAACATAAAACATCTACATGAATACAAAAAACTAAAATTTATATTCTACAAAAACCAGAAACCATTATCAATCAGACAGAAATAAAAGAGTAGTAATAAAAAATAAATCAAGAGCCAAACGCAAAAGATTAAGAATAAAGGGTGACCAATATATATAAATACAAGATGATATAAGTTGTTGCATAGATGCAGCGTCGCACAATATATCTTTTACGGCTTTGAATAACTAAACGTGTGGTGAGTTACTAATCATCTCAATAACAGTAAAGAAAGGGCAGAAGACTAAACTACTAATTAATCAAATAGTTTCTGGTAATAATTACAGATAAAAAACATTTTTCTAGGCCTTTAGTTCAAGACCATTTACAGCTGTCGGCTTTTGGTGGCTTTTTGGCAGCTCAAAGTTATCCACAAGTTGTATTTTTTTACGCAAATTTTTAGCATTTTTCACGACTTCCCAACTGCCCTGCTTACCTGTACGGTATTGAAAAAACTATAAATTATTCTAAAAATAGTATTTTCACTTGCGCAAAAACGGCAAAAATGTAAAACAAAAATCGAACAGCAAGGGGAGTGAGAGAGTGATGCGCCTTATTTGTAATATGCTTTGTGCGCCACACGGACATCAACATACTGCGGCACTATTACATTTTTATCAAAATATTTAAGCGCATTTGCAATGTCCTCCGCTTCCTGCAATGGGTCACGATCAGTGCTGGTTTTAATTAGGTATTCCCTACCCTCCAGCTTAAGGTCTGCTTCGCGCGTGGCCGACGGCACAATAATTGCTATAACTTTGCCATAAGAATAGCTATTAATAGCTGTTACAATCTGCCCCAAAAAGCGTATAAAGCTTGCGGAGGCTACTACTTCATTTTGTTCGAGCGTGATTCCCGACTGATCTGTCACTTCAAGCGTCGGCTCAGCAAAATAGTTATAATCAAAAGTAATACCGTTTGCGTCAACATAATATTTTTTTACATCTGTCTTCCATACCAAAATTGGCGTACGGAAATAAAGATTGAACACGGAGCCACCACCATACCAATTGCGCGTGACATCAATTGACTCTATTTCGGAATGATCGTCCATGACTGCCGTCTGCAGGCCAGCTTCATTTAACAAAAAACTGAAACGCTCAAACGGATGCGCACCAAAATAGTCAGAGATGCTCTTTTGATAGTCCTGAGTCTGTGGTGTGTTGACGCCCAACTGGGCTAGCGCAACCTTTGGCGTTGATACAAAATTCATAACCAAAAAAGCTATGAGGCCAAACAGAAATAGTAGTAAGACCAGCAAATTTACAATTTTGCGTCTATGTTTGCGCAGTTCAATTGATTTTATTCGATCAGTTTTAAATTGACCACGCGAAGATGCAGGTACGGAAACATTATCAGCTTTCGTGCCGGTTATTGTGCGGCTACGACGAAAGACATAGTCATCCTGTCCTCGCATTAAACTTGGCTTGCGCGCCGCTTCAGTTTTTTTCTTTTTTGCCCACGAAGTTTTCATCTATTCGTATTATACTAGTTTTTTGTTAAAGCTGCCTCTGCAATTAAAGCCGCCATATCAAGCGCTGCGCTCGGTTTTGAGAAGCTGTTGTGCATCTTTTCTCCAAGCATATCACGCTTCTGTCGGCTTGCAGCAAGTGCTAAGACTATTCTGGTTAATTTTCTATGATCGAGCATAATTTTTTCTTCGTCAAGCACTATCGCTGCCCCACTCTTTGCGTAAACGCTAGCGTTTTTGATCTGATGCCCACCAGTTAGATACGGATGCGGGATAATCACCACGGCCTTTGACATAGCAGCAAGTTCAGCAAGCGAAGTAGCACCAGCTCGAGAGATTACAATATCGGCCGCGCCAAGAGCAACTGTCATACTTGGTAAGAACGGCTTAATAATATAATCCACATGCTCTGGTGCCGCATCAACCGTCTCTTGGTAATTCTTTGTGCCCGTTAGATGCAAAATTGCTATGTGATCTAAAAGTTGGCTGGCAATTGAGGCGACTATCCTATTAATATTACGAGCGCCAAGACCACCGCCGGTTACTACAAGTAATGGTTTTCTTATGTCATGGAAGCCAAGCTCAGCTTTACACTTCTCTTGCTGCCGTTCGGTAAGTGGTCGATATTCCCTACGAACTGGAATCCCAACGTAATGCGTACGGCCTTTTGGATAAGGATAATTTTCTACTGGCGCGCCCGTACCAATAACCGTAGCGTACTTTGCTAACATCCGATTTGTTAAACCTGGATATGAGTCAGAGTCATGAATCACCAAAGGTATTTTTAAGAACTTTGCCGCCAGACCAACTGGCAAGCAAACATAGCCACCTTTTGTGAAGACTACATCAGGCTTAACCCTCATTAAAAAGCGCAGGCTTTGCAAAAAGCCAACTCCTACCAAAAACATATCACCAATATTCCTAAGATTTGTTGAAGCATCGAATAATTGGCGCCAAAATCCCACACCATGATAGCGACGTAGCTTCCCGGCATAAATACGCTTAATGCGTACGTCAAATGGTGCTTTTGCCATAATACTGCTAGCCGCCTGAGCATAATTATGATCTGTTATAAAGTAAGCTTTTAGCTGCTTGTCCTGGCGATATAGCTCACACAGCACGGCCAATGCCGGAGTAACGTGTCCGCCCGACCCCCCGCCGGCGCTCACGATTTTCATAGGCTCCTCCTGTTTTTTGATTATCTGATAGCTTTTCGTAAGTAGTATAACGCGAAATTTGATACACCAAACCAAGTGCGCCTAGCATAAATACCAAACTAGTCCCGCCAAAGCTTACAAACGGCAAAGTTATACCTGTAAGCGGAAAAACTCCTAGCATTGCACCTATATTGACTGCAGCATGTGAGAATATCCAGCCAAAAACTCCAGCCACAATTAGCCTATAATACAAATTTGCCGTCCGATCCATAATACCAAGAATTCGTACAAAAAGGCCAGCAAAAATTAATAAAACCGCAATTGTTCCTAAAAATCCAAATTTTTCTGCCAGTACTGCAAAGATCGAATCATTAGCAGCTTCAGGCAAATAGCCATAGGCTTGAATCCCCTGGCCTATTCCCGCCCCCGTTAATCCTCCGCTGCCAATGGCAATTAGAGCCTGTGTTATTTGGTAGCTTTCCTCATCGCTTTCCGAGCTTTCGCTTTGCAAAAAAGTTAAAATTCGCTCCATCCTGTGCGGTGAAGTTATTGTAAAAGCAACACCGACCGCCAGACAAACTCCCAACGAAATTAGCAGCATGCGCGAATTTATTCCGGCAACAAACAACATTACCATAACAATTGCAACAATTGTTATTCCTGTGCCCAAATCTTTTTGCAAACCAATAACAATTGCGCAAATAAGCAGCAAGATAATACCTACGGGGATAAGAGTTTGGTGCCAATCATCAAGTTTATCCTGGGAAATGCGTGCCGCTAAAAAGCCAGCCAAATATATTATTAACGCTAGTTTCAGCGCCTCGGCCGGCTGAAAGCTTGTGAAGCCAAGATTCAACCAGCGGCACGCACCATTTGCACAAATCGCCAAAGATGTAGCTTGAAACACAAATGGCAATGCGCACAAGATAATTCCACCTACGAGTAGCTTGCCTTTGTACTTTGCCCAAAAATTTGCTGGCACCAGAGTTGTTATTGCAAAAGCGACGCCGCCAGCAGCCAAAAATAAAAGTTGGCGGTACAAATAGATATTCTGATCTGTAGTATTATCACCAAGGCGCGCAATTAACGCCGGACTAATTGAATAAATAATCACCAAGCCCAAGAGTAACAAGATACAAATAAAGAGCAGGAGCACTTTATCTGGCCGATGGCGGCGCGTTGGCAAAGCTTCATAGTTATTTGCGCCAAAAATCCGGCTCACTTAATATAGCCCCCTATTAACGCCAGGAGCAGACCAGCCATACCGCACATCTGACCAATTAGCCAAAAACGCATTGTAACTTTTGTTTCTGGCCATCCAATTGCCTCAAAATGATGATGAATTGGTGCTGATAGAAATATTTTTTTACCGAACAATCTCTTGCTTAAAATCTGAATTAAACTTGTAGCAGTATCCACTACAAAGACTAGACCAATTATTGGCAGCAAAAACAGAGTATTTGTGAGCATTGCCACCACGCCTAGCGCCGTGCCGAGCGCAAATGACCCTACATCTGTCATAAAAAATCTAGCCGGATAAATGTTAAACCAGGTGTAAGCCGCCAAGGCGCCAACCACGGTAAAGCAAAAACCCGCAATACCAACGTTGCCTTGCAAAAGTGCGATAACGCCAAAAAATGTAAAGGCT
>JAEHDC010000019.1 GCA_016880595.1 Candidatus Saccharimonadota bacterium | reverse complement strand
GTAGCTCTGCCTAGCAGAGCATAGAGCTGCTCGTTTTCTTTGCGGAGACGGTTGTTTTCTAGGGCTAGGTTACGATCTCCATCCTGCAAGCCATCTCGGAGCCAGCGATACAGTGTCTTGGTGCTTACTCCATAGTCTAAACTTGCATCTCGAACACTCATGCCTTCGTGGATTTTGTTGATTATTTCTTGTTTGCGTTCATTGGGAATTATTTGTGACATACGCTTTTGCTCCATTTTTGGGCTGGCAGTCAGCGGCTAACGCCGCACTGCAGCCCAACACGTATTATTTGCTAATTATATAGCTCCAGAGAGACTATGTGTTGATTATATTGGGAGGGTGTCATAGCATTCTGCATTGAGTAAAACGCATAGCGTTATCGTCGTAGACCACGCTTAACCCGGATGCGATCCCTTATACGTGGGCAGCCTGAAGGTGGTCGCAAAGCTGACGAGCAAAGTAGGTCTTGCCGGAGCCCGCAAGCCCATAAAGCATTATTAGTAACGGCTTGTTTGGAATAACCCCTAACATTGTATATGGGTATAGCAGATTTTGTGCATTAACGAAAGTTCGTAGGGGTTACGACAGCCCGATTATGGGAACATAGTTCGTAGTAGACCCGACAGTATCAGGATTAAATGAAGCGGGCAGGCTAGCAGCACTTCCGTAGCTAAATACGTGTCGTTTAGTAGAGGTCATGCCAGCCCCACCCGTGATAGCATTGCCTGAACCTGTCCCCCACCAAATGTTGGGCGAGGGGCTATTGCCGTTACCCATCATAAGTGCGTACACGAATCTACCGGTACTTTGAGCTGCTATCACTGAATCCAGATTGATACTTATCCATCCCGCGGAAGCCCACGCAGTCGAGCTAAGCGCTGAGGCTACTAAAGTTCCGCCATCCGTATATACACCAAAACCGTTATTGCCACTACCACTATATGTACCCGCAGTAGCAACGCAGGCACTAACGGTTGTTATGGCTTGGCCTGCTGGTACCCAGATTCTTCCGCCATAAATATCCCAGAAACCGCCTGATGTGCTATTGCCTTGTGGTGGTGCCGACATTGCAAAGAATCCGTAAGCTTGTGACGGGTAATAGCCTAATTGATTGGTCAAACGGGTATCATTAGTAGTTACCACGGCCGAACCGCTCGCTTGCAAAGTACCGGTAAAGTTTTTTGTACCTGTAATCGTTTCCGTGCCGGTAAGGTGTACGACTGCGCTGTCGTCTGCCTTGGTGGCTAGTGACCCCGTGGACTTCAGCGTGCCGTCGCTGTTGTGTTCAACACTCAGGAAGTCATTAAGGATCGTGCCCCACGTGCCGTCGTCGCTGCCTTGTATTGGGAGTCGTACCATACGTCGTTGTATCCTTATAAAATTAACAACAGATCTTCATATTCATAATAGCACAAGCGAATTCTTATGCTAATACCTAATACTTTGGGCTGATGTTCACTTCTAACGGGTAGTGACATTTATGGCAAGATAGCGTATATTATTGTTATCAAATATAGGGGCATAGCTCAGTTGGTAGAGCACTGTTCTCCAAAACCAGGTGTCGTAGGTTCGAGTCCTGCTGCCATGAAATTGTTCAACAATTCCAACCGAACTTTAGGTTTGATTGTATTATACGGGCAGAATAACGTGACTATTCTGCTATAGTAAAAATATGCACAAGCATTCTTTTAGTGAGGGGGTCGAAAGGCTGGTCAATCCGATAAGCGTTGGGTCGCTCCATTTTATACAAATGTTCAACAAGCTACTGCCAAAGGCTGTTCAAAAGTGGCTCGTGTCTTTTTCTTCTAAGAAGATTCCGTTTATGGGGTTCGTAGTCGAGCCTTATAGCTTTTTCTTATGTTACGAAATTGCTGATACTGACATGGCGAAATCATTGCTACCAGATAATTTTGAGCTCATAAAAACGAGTATATTTCAGGATGACGATCCAAAATATTACTGTATTTTTGGTTGCTTTAGGGCGCATACAAGCGCCTTCTGGGGCGTACGAAATGAATTTTATGTCATAGCCGAAGATAAAAAGACCGGGCTGCTTAGTTGGATAATCATTGACTACGACACTGACACCATAAGCTATGACAACCAAAACGGCCTACGCTCTCCAAACTGCCGCAGCGCAATCCTTACGACCGACTACACTGGCACTGTTATAGCTAGTATTCAAAATAATGACCACAGTCGCGGTCTTGAGTTTAAAGCCGCACTAGACAAAGGATGCATGAAAAAACTCAACCAACGTCTGTGGTTGGAGGGCAATCTGTCTGTTGGCTATGGTCGCGTGCTTTCGCAAAACAGCGCCGATATATTTTCACTTAGGTTTCAGCCAGGAGAGGCGGCACAGGCGCTCGATATCCCGCTACAAAGTCTCAACATAGATAACAATAAATGGTATCCAGGCTTGTTTAATTCCACACCTGCCCGTGCCGTGTGCTTTCCATATGCACAACACCTCGTGTCGGATAGCCCTGGCCATACAAGTAAGCTACAAAACAAGAACCAGCTAAAAGCAGCAAACGCGGCTATCGACTTCAGTGCAGCAAAGACATTTTCAGCAAAGTCATTCTTGGTCGTGTTTGCCGTTAATGTAGCTGTTTCTACAATTATTATCATAATTTTAGGCGCCATAGCCATATTCAAATAACGATAATGAAATGAGTTAACTGCGCCCATCACACTTATGCTAAAATAAAATCATGAAGAAAATTACAACAATAAAATTGCGAAGATTCAATGTGATTATGGCAGTTCTGCACGCCGCACAAGGGTTTCTAGTTCTCTGGTTAAGCCGATCATTTGATCTGCCCATCACTGGTAACTACTTAGAATTTAACTCGCAAACACAGCAGCTCGAGCCCACAACGGTCACACTCTTTAGACTCTCGCTACCCATGCTTGTTGCTGCGTTTTTCTTTATGTCGGCTTTAGCCCATGCCGTAATTGCGTCCGTCTACTATCGTTGGTACGAGCAAGGATTAAAACGAGGCATAAACAAAGCTCGTTGGGTTGAATACGCTATATCCGCCAGTACTATGATGGTGGCGATTTCGCTATTAGTGGGCGTTTATGATTTATCGAGCCTCGTCATGATCTTTGCACTTACCGCGATCATGAGTCTTATGGGACTTGTTATGGAAGTGTTTAACCAGACCACCAGAAAGACGAGTTGGCTTAGCTACATCATTGGATGTCTTGCAGGCATTGTTCCATGGCTGGTAATTGCTTTTTATATGTGGCTTGGCGCCGAGAACGGTAGCAGCGCGCCAGCGTTTGTGTATTGGATATTTGTATCGATATTTGTATTCTTCAACTGCTTTGCCCTTAATATGTTGTTGCAGTACAAAAAGATTGGCCCTTGGCGTGACTACCTCTACGGCGAGCGCGCATACATTATTTTGAGTTTAGTAGCCAAATCACTGTTGGCCTGGCAAGTTTTTGCTGGAACATTGCGGCCTTAGGTTTTTAGCAAGGATCTTACCCTCGACGCCATCCAATGGCGCATGTTGGCCAGACGAACTCCTTTCTAACGCGCAATTATTATACGCAGCAAAAAATATCCATTGAATATTTTAGTAAACTTAGCGTACAATAAAAATATAAGGTGGAGTTTAACATGGCAAAAAAAATTACTGAGTCTAAAAATAAAAAAGAGTGGATTATAGCACTTGTTGCGGCGGCCGTAATCTTGGTGGGCGCCGGTGTAATACTTTGCGTTAATTTTATGGTTAATCCTTCAAAAATTGTAATATCCGAAGACCAAAAAAACATTGTTGTTAAAAACGGTCAGGAATTTACTATTGAGCTAAGCTCAAATGCAACTACTGGCTACAGCTGGTCGCTCAATGATGCATATAACAAAAGCGTGGTTACATCTGTTGGTAACGAATATATTGCCTCAAACTCAAATCTGTCTGGTGCTGGCGGAGAAGAACAATGGACATTTAAGGCGGCGGGCAAGGGGACTACAACGCTCAATTTTATATATAGCCGTTCTTGGGAAGGTGATTCAAGCCAAATAGAGTCAAAAGCCTTTACGGTTACGGTTGAGTAGACTGTATCTTTGGAATTAAAACCTCCATGACGTATCGCTCAAGATAAGATGTTTTAAGCTCTCTTTTTACGACGTTCTCATCAAATAATTCATCAGGTACCAAACTTTCAGGCAAGGATACGCCAAAAACAATTGCAACAGCAGCGCGCTCGATTGGCGATAATGGCGCCACTAGTTTAGCGACTTTCTCGGTCTTTTGGCGAGCTTCTTCGGCAGCCTGCTCTAGGTCTTCGTCTATGAAGTGCGCAGCGCTCTCGCCACTCGTGAGACTGTCCTTACGTGTGAGACTGCTTCCATTATTAAATTTAAAATCCACATCATAACTTACGGTTCCAATTTTGCCGTTTTTCGCCAATGCCGCAAGATATCTAGCTCTTTTAAATTCCATAAAACGATAGGTCGCAGCGCGTTGAGCAATCCAATCCTCGATATTTATCTCACCTTTAAAATTTTCTTTTAAGAGATGATAACTTCTTAGCCACTCATCCGCAACGTCAAATCGTCTTTTTCCATGACCAGCAAGAAAAGCCACAACAACATCTTCTACCCAGTCACCAAGATAATTTCGCATCTCGCGGATATTGCGGGCATGGTCATCTATGCGACTACGGTAACTGTAACGATAATCAAGAACAGACTCAATTACAAAACGCTCTGTTACGCAAGCACTCCTAAACTCGCGTATAGCTTGATTGCATGTACTTATAAAATCTTCGATTTCATGTTCCGCCAAATCGGGTCGAGCCTGCGGTACCAATTCTTTGATTGATCTTGGGCTACTTTTTCTACCATAATTAACTTTAAAGTATCTATGTTCTCCAAACTTGTCAATTGCAGATTGTACGGCGTCGCACCAATTTGTAAATTTTTCTACTGCAACTTCTGGTGAGCAATTCTTCATTACAAAATAGCGAAAATCAGCATCAACTAGCCATGAATAGCCAACTTCTTCTGCGGCTGCCGACAGAGATTCTAAACGATCAACAGCGCTAAAATTATTATCACGCGTTGAGCTGCCATATTTCATCGCAAGTTCTCTTCGAAGGCTAGGTGTCAATTTGTTGCCATATTCCTGTCGTAGCCAGGATGAATAAGCCTTAATCCTTCCAATTATCGGGCCAAAATTTTCATGTTTGTGGTTTGGAAGCACGCACTTAATTGTAGTAAGATCTATGTCTGGGTCGTTGTCATACCTGGCAATGAGAGCTCTGAGATCAGCAGGCGAATATCTCAGGGCGATTCTATTACTATGTGTAAATTTAAGATTTTTAAATGCTTGCGCATCAATTGCTAAAACCAAAATAGCGTCAACTAAAGCTGATTCGCACATGCTTAGGTCGGAATTTGGAAAAAATGTCTCGAATGCTTTTATATAACGCGCAAAAATCGTAGGAAGCAATCTTACGCTCAAGCCATCAAGTTGCTCCTGATCCATAGATTTAATAACGCCTTTAATCATGTCTCTTGTTTCTTCGGAATACGGAGCGTCTTCAAGATTTAATAATCGAACAGCCTGCCGGAATTTAGTCATAAGTTTATTGCCATGAGTAAGCCCTCTGCGCGATATCTCGTAATGTTCCCGCAAGCATTCTAGCCTAACATCTGGCCAAGGCGACAATGCTGCCTGCATCATATTACGCATAGTGATGCCAGAATCATCATTGTGTTTATCTTTTAAGCGCATAAATTCGCGGCGCCACACCTTTGCGCGCTCCAGCGCATCTTCATTGCCTTTGGCGACGCGTGCAATTTTATTCACAACCCATTCTGCACCGCCAACATGATCAACGAATGGTGATATGAAGTTGCGAGCAGCGCAAAATTGCTCTAAACTATCCTCCAACAAACCGCAACTGCAATTATCTTTAAGATATTTAATAATATACAACGGTACGTCTGGAAAATTAATGCGAGCTTGTTCCAAATCTGAGTCATATGATCTTACGCGCGGTTCATCAGTATGCAAGGTATATTTGCCTTGACCAGAGACAACCAGTCGACCATAGCTAGGAATATGCTCAGCCACTGAGCTAAGCATTTCCCTGGCGCGAGCTTCAAGCTCAACACCTTTTGACCTGCACAAAATTCGCTGTGCAGTTTCAGAAAAGTCAAAGTTGCCGCCAACCTCTTCTCGCAAAATCGGTGTAAGTCTAGCTCTTAAATATCTCGTCCTTGCCTCATAATTTTGTACTTTCTCTTTATAGCACGCCGGATTATTAAAAACTGAGTCAAGGATTACTTTAGGACTTGTAATTGAACTGACAGTAAGTTCTCCAATATCTTGCGCTAAATCCTGTGGATTGTTGCAAAGCGCCACGGAATATATTCGCGTATCATTGCGTGGAATTATTTGTTTAGCCTCTACTATGTCCGCGGCATACTGTGTAACAATTCCGCTAATTATCTCGCTGCTTGTTAACTCGATATCTTTGCGCTGTCGTTGTCGCGCCCGAGCACGGTTGTAAGAATATATTGCTTTACAGGCTAGAGTTGCGGCTCTTTCTTGATCCAAATCTGCGGTCAGCTCTGCTGACAACGACTTCAAGGCGTCCATTGCAATTTTATTGCTTTCATCATCATTCCTGACACCATGTAAATTTATACGGCGCGAACAGATTGCTCGACGTATGCTAGCCAGAGCCAAACTAGCATCGTCATTAAGCGGTTCCAGCTCTGACGTTGGCGGCAGATTAGTTTGTTCACCGCCAATAATCGTGCTAGAAATACCAGCTTCTGTAAGATGTTCGTCCAGCTCATCAATTCTTTGGCGACAAGTTTCTAAACACGCGCAATCGTAACATACTTTTTGCGCGGCTGCTGCAACCTCCATATCGCCGTAATCCAATTGCGCAAATAACTCTTTTTTATCCTCAACACACCGCCCAGAGAAAATATTTTTACTGCGTTCATCTGGCAAACCGCAACCATATTCTGACTTTTCCATAGTTATAACTTAGCACATGCCTAGGTTTAACTCATAAGCCAAAAGCCCGGCAAATACCGGGCTTTTAAAGTTACGATGATGTTAAGTTATTTACCAGGCTGCTCAACTTCACCAGTGTTGGCATTAATTACAACCTCGGTTCCCATGCTTGACATAATGCGCCAAAGCGGGTCAGTTACTTCCGGCGTAAGTGGTTTGCTAATAGAAATTGCAGTAAACTCTGAGCCCCAATTGCCTGTATGGAAAATATTAACAGCTTCTTTATAGTCAATTTTGTAGTCATCAAAGACCGCAATGCCCACAGGGCAGGTGGTTTGAGTTGGTTTTGTTAAACCTTCAAGCGGTGGATTCGCTGCGTAAAACGCATAGCATGTACTACCATCAGAAACTAAGTAATCAAATCCAACCACATCATCAGCCGTCGAAGCCGTCTTGTCTTTAAGGCGACCCGTTTCTCTGAGTAGGCTAAATTTTGCGTTGCTACCGATTTGCTCGCCTGCATTTTTTAATATTTCGTTCTGCATAGTACCTCTTTTTATTAATGTTATAAGTTAATATTAACAAACAAGAATTAACTTTGCAAAGCAGCCTCAAAACGCTTACACTAAAATTATGTGTACAAATTTACGAGTCATAGCAAAAGATGGATCTGTTGTAATTGGTCGTACAATGGATCTTGGCATAAATTTACAATCTAAATTGTGCGTTTTTCCAAGAAATTATAAGATAACCTCCAGCGCGCCAAACAACCAGTCTGGCAAATCCTGGCAAACAAAGTTTGGTTATGTTGGCATGAACTCACTAGATCAACCACAGCTTAGCGATGGCATAAATGAATCTGGCCTGTACTGCGGCGCGTTATATTTGCCTGGTTTTACAGAGTACCAACGGGTGAGTGAGGGCAATTCGGCAAACGCCGTGGCGCAAATTGACGTAATGAATTACATCTTGAGCTTAGCAGCAAATGTTGAAGAAGCTAAAAGCCTGCTCCAAAACGTGACGGTTTGGAGCATGAGTCCGGCAGCAGCAAACTTTCCGCTCGATTTGCATTACATTGTCCATGACAAATCTGGCGCCTGCGCAGTTTTTGAGTACGTTGACGGCCAGCTAAAAACCTACGACAACAAGCTCGGCGCACTAACAAATGCTCCAACCTTTGATTGGCATCTTATAAACCTACGAAATTTTGTCAATTTAAGCCCGCAAAACTCCAACGGCCTAGATTTAAGCGGCGTCGGCATCAAGGCTTTGGGCGAAGGCTCTGGCATGCTCGGTCTGCCTGGTGATTTTACGCCGCCATCACGATTTATCCGCGCAGTAGCACTGACGCAAAGCGCTTTTCAGCCAGAAAATGCAGAGCAAGCGGTCATCACCACGCAGCACATAATTAACAATTTTGATGTTGTGCAAGGAGTTGCGCGTCCAATCAGTCAACAAGAAAATCACTGCGACTACACGCAGTGGTCAACTCTCGCTGACCTCTCCAATGGAAATTACTATATACGCATGCACGACAAACCAGGCTACAGCCGGCTAACGCTTAGCTCGTTTGACCTAAACTCTAGCGAGGTCAAAACCCTTGATCCAACAAATATGAATTGGTACAATCAAGTCGCAGCCTGACTTTTTGCCAACCAGGGATTTATAAAACAAACTAGCGCGTGCTACAATAAGAATGCATTATGAAATCTTTATCTTGTTCTCGCCCGCTGCTTATTTTAGTAATTGGCCTGCCAGGAGCTGGCAAGAGTTTTTTTGCCAAGCAATTTTCAGAAACATTTAGCGCACCATTAGTTTTTGTAGATAAAATCAGGTTTGAGATTTTTGATTCACCTAAATTTTCCCTGCAAGAATACGGCCTATTAAAACGCCTCGCTGAACAACAACTAACCGAGCTTGTAAAAACCAAATCTACAATAATTATTGACGGTATTTGCAACACGCAACAAGACCGCTCGCAGCTTAGGCAGCTAGCAGCGCATTTTGGTTATGACACGCTAACAGTTTGGGTGCAAACAGATGAGCCAACGGCTAAACGGCGTGCCACAGCGCGTAGCCAAAAGCGACCTGGCGATGAGTTCAATCAAAGCATCAGTCCAGAGATTTTTGCCTCAATTTGCAAACGCTTTTTTGCGCCAATCAGGGAAAATTATGTTGTCATTAGCGGCAAACATACCTACGGAACACAGGCAAAAGCCGTCTTAAAAAAACTTGCCGAACCGCGCACAAAAGCAGCCGACCGCGCTTACGCCAAAGAAAGCCAACAAAATCGCGCCAATGCTTCTAGCCGGCCAATGCCAAAAGCCAAGAGGAACCTAATAATTAGTTAGCATGGCAAAAAGCAGCATTACAGATGCGGAGTTTGACGAAATTGCAATCCGTCGCTCGGGGTTGTGTCGTGGCGTCAAGCTAAAAATCATGGCAGACGGCCGGCTTTGTGTTACTATGCCCCCAGGCACACCGCTTTTTTTGGCAAAAGCAGTAGTGGCGCAATCTCGTAAAGCAATCCGCTCGGCACTCACCAAAGTTAACTCAAGTCAGAATAGCTACAAAAATGGCGACTTAATTGGCAAGAGCCATCGCCTGGTAATTGTGGATGGCAGCAACTTTTCTTCCAGAATTTGCAGCCAGGAATTAAAGATCATCGCACCGCAACAGGCCAACGAGCAGGAGCTACAGAACTTTATAAAAGCTTCTGTGCAAAAGTCAATGCGCTGGCAAGCCAAAACTTTTTTGCCGCCGCGGATAGAAAAACTTGCGATCGAAAATGGATTTTCCTATAAAACGCTGCGTTTTAGTAGCGCTACTAGTCGCTGGGGAAGTTGCTCGACCAATAAAACCATCAGCTTAAACATTTGGTTAATGCAGCTACCAACAGAGGTCATTGACTACGTTATTGTGCACGAACTTTGCCACACACGCCACATGAATCATTCCAAAGATTTTTGGGCGCTAGTAGAAACTATTGTCCCAAGCCATCGGCTGTATAGAACAATTTTAAAGCAGCACCAGCCGCGGGCGTAGTGAGCTTTTTGATCTGACTACCAAACAGAAGGCGTAAGTAACGAAAGGTTTAATCTATGAAACTCCCAACGATGACAACAGGTAAACAATGGCTAGCGCTACTTGCGATAGCACTGATTGAAGCGTTTTTAGCATTTATATTTTTTGCTTATACGCCTGTGCCGTTCATCGGGCTTATTCTCGTAATTTTAGTAAACGTGCAATGGATTTTTGCGGCTTACCTGGGTATTAAAAACGCAAATAAATAAAGCGTCTTTTTTCATATATCAAAACCGCTTAAGTTGTGCAATAATAAATACAATGACTCGTCCGTCAGAAATATCCAACAGTTATTATCAGCGGCTGCTGACCATTGTTAGTATGGCCGCTGCTGGTGTTCCATTCCTTTTAATTGGCTTTGGCTTTTTAGTAAAGTATGGCGCGCTAGATAATAGTTATTACGCCGGCGATACGATTTTTTATGCAATTTCGCTTGGCTATTTAATATGCTCTCTCACAGAAATACGCTATATTGTTACGCGCACAAACCCGTCGCTGGCATCCTATATCATATTGTCAATTGCTTTTCATATTTTAGGCATTTTATTTGCACTTTTTGTTTGCGGCGTTTACAGCCCGTTCCTTTTTGCCTGGATAATTATGGCTGTTTCCGTGGATATTTATTTTGGCTTCATAGCCACGCTTTTGAGCGATTTATCACTTGCAGCAACCTGTTTTATTGCGTATTTAATGCACCCTGGGCTCTCTTCGCAAGATCAATTAAACATGATGATCTCACTAGTCTTTATTACTGCGGCAAGCCTAGCCATGGCTCTTTTGCGTGAGACAAACGATGCCGAGCGGCTTGATTTGGCCAAAACCAGAGATCGCGCTGCGTTCCAGCGCGAGCGTCTGCTAACTCTTATAAACAGCATGGGTGACGCCGTTGTCACCACCAACCAGAACGGCGAGATTACAGTTTACAATGCCGCAACGTTAAGCCTGCTTGATACAAATAAAAATCTTCAGGGCACAACAATTGATGATGCGCTCATCTTAAAAAACGTTGCTGGCAAGCGCGTTAAAATTCTGAGCGAAGCAGAAAAGCGCAAACGGATGTTTAGCCGCACCGATCTCGTTCGCAACCTAGAAAACGGCGAGACTATGAACCTTTATATCAATGTTGCACCAGTGCAACCCAGCTACCATACCGAAGGCGAGCGAGGGTACATTTTCCTCTTGCGCGACATTACAAAAGAAAAATCGCTAGAGGAGGAGCGTGATGAGTTCATATCTGTTGTTAGTCACGAGCTACGCACACCCGTAGCTATTGCCGAGGGCACAATTTCCAATTTAATGATTCTACAAGACAAGGGCGCAGCAAAAACCATGGTTCAAACCGCTGCCAAGGACGCGCACGAACAAATTCTGTATCTCGCCAAACTTATTAACGACCTTAGTGCGCTTTCGCGCGCCGAGCGAGGAATTGGCAGCGACGCCGAAATTATTGACCTCAACTCCGTAATACAGGATATTTACAAAGAGTATCAACCACGAGCTGCCGAGAAGGGTTTGAGCCTCGACCTTGAAATAAATGCTAAGTTGCCACAGTTGCAAACCAGCAAGCTCTACCTTGAGGAAATAATGCAAAATCTTATGACTAACGCCATAAAATATACTCGCGAGGGCGGCATAACGGTGATAATTTCACAACAAAAAAGCAATTTGCAAATTGCTTTTAGGGACACCGGAATTGGGATGAGCTCAGCAGATCAAAAACACATGTTCGAGAAATTCTATCGCTCAGAAGACTACCGCACGCGCGAAACCAGCGGCACTGGCCTTGGGCTTTATGTTTGCAAAAAGCTAGCCGACAAACTTAAAGTATCTTTGACTTTCGTCTCCAGGCTCAACCACGGCTCAACATTTACAATAACGATACCAAAAAACCTAATTATTGAAGGCTCGCAATTACCAGAAAGACCAAGCCTGCCAACAGGCTTTGTTATGACACACTAAGCTTGACGTCGCCGGCAAGATCCTGTATATTGACATAAGAACACCTATCATTTTTATGATAGGTTTTTAAATAAAGGAGAAAATGTGGGCGAAGCGTCCAAAACCAAAGCTAAAGAGTCGGAAAAAAAGCCAAGTAAAATCAAGGCGGCATTAAACAAGCGCGTTGAAGTTACGCCAGGCAAGCATCTAAAAAAAGATGTAAAAGCACCAAAATGGCTCCGGGCAATCGGCGATTATTTTGTTGGTTCATACAAAGAACTGCGCCAAGTAAAGTGGCCAACGCGACGCGCCACTTGGAGCTTAACGCTTGCGGTCATTCTTTTTACGGCCGCGTTAATTCTTTTTATTATCGCCATAGATTATGGCTTTGAGCAACTATTTAAACAGGTAATTTTATAATGACAGCACAACGATACGACTCAGCCCGCCAGTGGTACGCAATTCACACCTACAGCGGCTACGAAGAAAAGGTAGCAGAAAGCATCCGGCAACGAGTGGATTCGGTGGACATGGCAGACAAAATTTTTGACGTCATGGTTCCCAAGGAAAAGCAAATTGAAATTAAAAACGGCAAGCGCAAAACGGTCGAGAAGAAAATTTTTCAAGGCTATGTGCTTGTTGAAATGAAGATGACTGAAGATGCTTGGTACATCATTCGCAACACACCTGGCGTAACAGGCTTTGTAGGCAGCGGCACAACGCCAACACCCGTTAGTGAAGACGAGCTTTCTAAGATCAAAAAACGCATGGGCGTGGACGAGCCTAAACACAATATTAACTTTAGTATTGGTGAAGTTGTTAGCATTGTTGACGGTCCGTTTAAGGGCCTAGATTGCGCAGTTAGCGAAATTGACAATCAAAAAGGCAAGCTTAAAGTGCTGGTTAGCATCTTTGGTCGCGACACGTCTGTTGAACTCGACGCACTGCAAGTTAAAAAAGTCTAGCTTTTTTACGCAAAATAGGATAAAATATTAATAATAAGTTTAATTGTGGGAGGCCTAAAAAGCCGCTTTACCACGAAGGAGTTTTATGGCAAAAGCTATAAAAGCTAATCTAAAAATGCGCGTACCAGCTGGGCGCGCAACAGCAGGGCCACCTGTCGGTTCTATTCTTGGCCAGCACGGCCTGAATCTTATGGAGTTTGTGCAAGCATTTAACGACCGCACCAAAGAAATGGCCGGCAAAGATGTTATTGTTCATCTTAGAGTTTACGAGGATCGCACCTTTACTTTTGAGGTAATTGGTCAGCCCGTTGACGAAATGATTCGCGACGCCATTAAGATTAACAAAGGTTCTGGCAAGCCGCACAGCGAAAAGGTCGGCAAGATTACCCAAGCACAGCTTGAAGAAATCGCTAAGATCAAAATGAACGTGCTTAATGCCAACGACCTAGAAGCAGCAGTAAAAACCGTAGCCGGCACTGCTCGCAGTATGGGCGTGGAGGTGGAGAAATAATTATGACAACCAAAAAAACCACCGAAGTTGAAGAAAAAGAAATTGTAGCACAAGAAGCTACCGAGAAGCCAAAAGAAGTAGAAGTAAAAGAGGATGTAAAAGCTAAGAAGCCAACGGCAAAAATTGGTAAACGTAGCGAAAAATCCATAAAAGAAGCTGAGAAAAAGGCTGAAAAAGAAGAACGCAAAGCCAAAGGTGACACTTCTCCAAAGGACGGTAAAGCTGCCAGTCCCGCTAAAAAGCAAAACCCAACACGCAGCCGTTTAGAACGCCGTGGCAAGAACTATCGCAAGGCTTCTGAGCTGCTAGAAAAAGGCAAAGCCTATAACCTTAAGGAAGCTCTTGAGCTTGCAGCCAAAACTAGCGTTGGCAAGTTTGATGGCACAATTGAAGTTCACGTCAACCTAAATGTTGATCCACGTCAAGCCGACCAAAACCTTCGCGGAACTGTCGTCCTACCAAACGGCAACGGCAAAACCGTACGCGTTGCCGCCTTTGTTGGTGCCGATCAAGTTGCAGCCTGCAAAAAAGCTGGCACGGATATTGCCGGGGAAGAAGAAATTCTTGACTTACTTGGCAAGCAAAAGTTAGATTTTGATGTGTTAATTAGTACCCCTCAGCTTATGGCGAAGCTCGGCAAATTTGCCCGAGTACTTGGCCCACGCGGCTTAATGCCAAATCCAAAAAGCGGTACAGTTTCTGCCAATCCTGTAAAAGCAATAACAGAGGCCAAAGCCGGTAAAATTGAATATCGCGTAGATAAGCAAAGTATTGTCCACGTTGGTATCGGCAAAAAAAGCTTCAGCGCCGACAAGCTCTACGAAAACGCTAAAGCATTTCTAAACACACTTAACGCCAGCAAACCAGCCAGCGTCAAAGGTGCTTTGACCAAAAACATCTCCGTAAGCTCCAGCATGGGGCCAGGAATTAAGGTTGACGGCAGTCAGCTCTAATCTTTTAAACGGATAGCAAAATACCGGCAATTTGAGCCGGTATTTTTGTTAGCAAATTTTAGCTCGGCTATTCAATAAGATCACCTAAACCAAGCATTTGAAGCTTCTTTTGAGCACGGCGATTCTGCTCAAGGCGGCTGGCAGAAGGGTCATTATCATTACGGTTAACAAAGACCATTGCCGCTGCCAGATGCGGATGTACTTTGGCAATTTCATCATGAATCAACTTTGTAAGTTTGCGGTAGCCAATGTGGCCGGCCGGTTGCGTCCGTAATTCAATAAAATGAAATGCCGCGCGAGCGTTAATAGTCACTTTCCAGCGCATTTTGTGACAAAACAAGGTGGCATATTGCGATTCTGCCAAGCGGCCAGCTTTACGCATTTTTTGATAAAGATTGTAGGAAATTTGCAGAGTCTGCTGGTAAAGTTCGGCCAAGCCAGCAGCCTCAACGGCCTCTGGCATTTCGTAGCCAAGCTCTGGCGTAAGCTGCTGCCATTCCAGGGCGTCGACCATTCGGTGGCGCTGCAAATCGCGGAAAATTCCGTAGTCACAGACTAATTCAAAGGTGTAATGCGCAACTTCCAGCGCACGTCCTGGCTTGTGACGACGGTTACCGCGCTGACCAAAGTACAATCCAAAGGCTGCGGTTTTTTCTTGGTCAGACCATTTTTTAATTTGCTTTTCTAGGTCAGAAAACCCCATATTTGCATGCGGATAAAGCATGTGCGCCAAAAGCTCCAACTCATTTTTTGGTGTATATTCTAGCAGTTTGACCGGCTTAATGCTCTTGTTTACTGGCATATCTGTAAGATGTTTTTTAGCTAAGCTGACAATTGTTTTGCGAGTCTGTTGCTTGTGTGCAATGGTTGTCATGCCACGTTCTGGCATGTCTGTTCGTTCAAAAAATATAGCGTGCTGTTTGCGGACTTCCTGCAAAATTTGCCCACCAACAGTTTGCGCCTCAGGCAAATCCTGAGCAAGCAAATTCATAATTAGATTATCAATGGCTTGCGCTGAGCCAATAATGCCAACCGTGGACGTAGTAGCAACTGGCAAGAGTCCGCGAGCTGCGTCGCAAGCTTTACCGCGCATGGCAATTCGCCAGGCAGCGTCACGCTCAGCTTGCGGAGTTTCATCTGTTGCGTGGTAAAAATCTGTTATTTTATGGACGATGCTTGAGTAGTTGTCAAAGATATTATCCATAGCTTTTTTGTAATCCGCAGCCAGCTTTTTTGGCAACTTTTCTGGCGTGAAGTAACGATATTTACCATCGCGTTTTACATCATAATAGATGTAGCGCGTTGATTGCTCGAGGTAGGCAGCGAGCCGACCCCATTCCAGCTGCTTAGTCAAGAGGTTGGAGGCATTCTCAACAACTACCGGCACAGAGCTGAGCTGTTGCACGGAATCGTCACCAAACTGCGTTAAAACGCGCCGCAACAGAGCCTCGTCCTGGCCTTCTTTGTTGGCAAATTCTTTTAGGATAAGCTCGCGCATGTCGCCACCAAAACGGCTGAGGCGCGCCATGGCCGCAGAGATAATTGTTGGAGTAAATTTACCAGAAAAACTATAGACGTTGCCGGTAGTGTTGGTTACAGCTCCAGAAAGATAAGCCAAACCCACTGGTGTGATTTGGATTTCGCCGGTCTTGGTTTCTGTAAAAAGTTGGCTTTTGGCTGGTTCGCTCACAGGTTTGCTCCTTTGATTTTTTCTTCAATTTGTTGCCAAACTTTGTCTGGTGCTGGCGCGCCATCAACGACGACGGCATTTTTTAACTTTTTAATTTCTTCTAAATATGC
>JAEHDC010000018.1 GCA_016880595.1 Candidatus Saccharimonadota bacterium | reverse complement strand
GTCGCATCCTGGGGGTGAAGTAGCTCCCAAGGGTCTGGCTGTTCGCCAGTTAAAGCGGTACGCGAGCTGGGTTCAGAACGTCGTGAGACAGTTCGGTTTATATCCGGTACGGACGTCAGGAAATTTGAGAGAGCCTACCCCTAGTACGAGAGGACCGGGGCGGACGAACCTCTGGTGTGTCGGTTGTGCTACCAAGCGCAGTGCCGAGTAGCTATGTTCGGAATAGATAAGCGCTGAAAGCATATTAAGCGCGAAACTAGTCTCAAGATTAGATTTCCCTATAGCCCCCAGAAAGACTATCTGGTTGATAGGTGCACGGTGGAAGCGTAGTAATACGTGGAGCTTAAGCATACTAATAGGGCGAATGACTTTTTATGTCCTTTTTAGTTTTTGATTATGCTTGCATAATCTTGGCTAATGAGGTAGGATTGACTAGTAGTTAGTGTGAGTCATCACGCTGATATTCCTTTAACATCATACAATAAGGTACCTTTTGGGCACCGAAAACTGTGTTTAATTTTGAATATAGTTTTCGGTGCCCATGGCACTGGGGAGACACCTGTTACCATTCCGAACACAGAAGTTAAGCCCAGTCGCGGCGATTATACTGCCTTTTAGGTGGGAAAATAGCACGGTGCCGTTTTATATAGAACCCTTGGTTAACGCCGAGGGTTTTATCTTTGTATTAAAATAATATAATGCTTGTGTAAATATTGACAGATAGCACAAGCGCTGTTAAAATATAAACAGTCACATATCATTTATGAGGCAAAGGAGTTTATATATGTCAGGTAATAAGACTGGCGGCGCTAAAGCTGCTGAAACAATAAAAAAACGCCACGGTAAGGATTTTTATGCACGAATCGGTGCTATCGGTGGTAGTAATGGTAATACTGGCGGTTTTGCCGCAAATCACGATCTTGCCCGTAAAGCTGGTCGAATTGGTGGATCTAGAAGCCGACGCGGTAAAGCAGTGTCTAAACCTTTGACTATCGAGGAAGCTGCTTCTCAGGTCGACTTTACCTTGTCAGCCTAAAACGTTTTAGGGTACAATTTCGAGCCTCGTTGGCTCGCCACGAACACCTGCAGTTTATGCACCTGTAGGTGTTTTGTGTTTGAATGCCATTTTGCCTGCAGTTTGGACAAAGGCTTCTTTTATTGAGCCAAGTGCGATATGTATCTAATTGTTCTTGCATAAAATTATAGTCGATGGTTATGCCATATTTTGGTGATAGAGTGGTGTCGGCATATTCCCAGGCTTGCGCTTCGCATTGTAATAATTCTATGTCCGAATTAAATGAAGCGTGGCCAAGGGCGGCATGTGAGATTTCGTGAATTAAGTTCCAGATGCCCTCATTATTTTTAATCTCAGAATAATAAATCGTTGAAGTGCTAGGTGACCAATAAAAAGTATCGGCACTAGCGAATCTTATATGTGCAAAATCGCTAGTAATTTTTTTAAAGATGGTTTTGATGGGTTGCATGGTAATAACAGCCGTAAATAACGGCATCGTCAGCACGTTTTGCTTCTAGTATTCTGGGTAATTTGATGTAATCTGGAAGGCGCTTGCGCAGTTTTTCATTTAGGAAATGACCGTATTGATCGAAGAATCGTCCAATGCCTCCACCAATGACGATTGTGTCCGGTAGGAGTGTGACAATTATTGAGTTTAAGCCTTGTGCAATATTCTCTGCTACCCACTGCCATTCCTCAGGAGTTTTAAGGTCGTAGGCCATTTTATCGAATTTTTCTGTTATAGCATGGCCAGAAGCGATGTCTTCCCATTCTGACCATATTTTTCCGTTATTGAGTATCATATGCCCTGGCTCGCTGCGCTTAAGTTCTGGCAAAAGTCTGCCATTGACAATGATTGAGCCGCCAATACCAGTGCCAAGAGAAAGATAATAGCCCAGTTTTGGTATGTGCGGCAATGCGTTCATTTCACCAAGCCCGCCCATTGCTGCGTCATTTTCAAGGTAAATTGGGCATTTGTGATTTTCTGCCAGTATTTTTTTGAGAGGCACATTGCGCCAAGGCAGATTACCGCAATACATAACAGTACTACCATCGTCGGAAATTTGCCCTGGCAGGCCAATTGTGATTGTAGAGATATCAACTAGTTGCGAGAGATATTGATTTAAAGTGGTAATAAAATCAGATGCTACGGATGGCGTAGGGAATTTAATATGGTTTTGTGCCTCCATTTTATTGTTAAATTGCGCAATAAGCGTTTTCGTTCCTCCAATATCTATAGCTGTGATCATACTTATAGTGTACAACATGCAAAGGCGATTGCGCGATTCTTTTTTTGTGTGTAAACTGGGTAGAGAGGAAGTTGAGGGGAAAGTATGTCTATTAATTCTGATTCGAGTTGCAATAAAAAGCAGCCAATCATTCTCTATATCATTGTGGCTATTATTTTGGCGGCGTCGCTTATCTTATGTGTGAGATGGTTAAAAAGCCGCTCTTATAGCTATACGCAAACGGAAACGCAAGTGGTGGGCATTAGTCAGGATCAAGTTGGCGCATCTGACGTCCCTCGGCAGAGTGAACAGGCGACGCAAGACGTGCCCAACGAAGACGAAAGTGGTACGGAAGTTATCAATAATTCTGACAATAGCTCTGAAGAAAGCGCCTCCGCCTCTATTAGTATGCCATCAACTGGGGCAGAACAAACAATCCCTTCTGCTTTGGCAATGGGCTTTCTTGTTTTTGTTTTTCAGCTTTATGCTAAATCTAGGCGTAAATTACACTCTTGTAAGACCACCCTTTGATTTTTTTACTCTTATACGGTACAATAGAAAATAATCTTTATGGTACACCAATGTGCTATAAGAAAATATACGAAGAAAGGTGTTATATACACTATGGCGAAAGCCACAATTACTATGGACGAGCTCCTGGAACAGGAGCAAATTGATCAACTTACTGCAGGCGAAGTTGTAGAAGGAAAGGTTTTGTCTGTTAAAAAGCATGAGCTTTGGGTTGATCTTGGTTCTCAGGGCGTGGGTCTAGTACCTCGTCGCGAGATTGGGGCAATGCGGTCACTAAAAGAAGGTGATGAAGTTACAGCAAGTATTGTTGACCCGGAAATTGAGGAAGGATACGCTCTACTAAGCCTGCGCAAAGCTGCAAAAGATCGTGGTTGGGACGGCATAAAGCGAATAATGGACGCAGGTGAAACTATCGAGGTGATTGCCTATGATGCCAACAGGGGTGGATTATTGATCGAGCTAGAAGGCATTCGTGGTTTTATGCCCGTGAGTCAGCTGAGCGCTGAGCATTATCCTCGCGTTGCTGGTGCGGATAAAGATGAAATTTTACAACGCTTAAACTCATTGATCAACAAGCCGCTTCGCGTTCGCGTACTTGATGCTGATCGGAAGACGAACAAGCTTATTTTCTCAGAAAAAGAAGCTATAAAAGAAGGCCTCGCCGAGCGTTTTGACAAGCTTAAGATCGGTGACACTGTAAAAGGTGTTGTTACCGGCGTTGTAGACTTTGGTGCTTTTGTAAACGTTGACGGCATTGAAGGTTTAATTCACATCAGTGAAATTAGTTGGGAGCGCGTCAGCGACCCGTCAGACTATGTAAAGGTCGGTCAGACTGTTGATGCTAAGATCATTTCGATAGAAAAAGATCGCCTCAGCCTCAGCCTTAAGCAGCTCCAGGAAGATCCTTGGGCTAAAGAAGTGCAGAAGTTTAACGTTGGCGATGAAGTCGAGGGTACCGTAACGCGCATTACGCCGTTTGGCGCCTTTATTCAGCTTAGTCCGGCTGTAGAGGCTCTTGTTCACGTAACTGAGCTTGGTGAAGATGACAGTGTTGATCCGGAGAAGATTTTCAAGCTGAACGAGAAGAAGACATTTAAGATTTTGGAGATTTTAAAAGAAAATCGCAAAATCTCACTTAGCCTTAAAAAGTAATTAACAGGCTCCCTGAGAGCCGCCAGAAAGGAGACAGATCATGGCCCAAAAAATACTTGTGGTCCCAGGCATGATTACCGTTGGAGAGCTGGCGGCTCAATTGGATTTGCCAGTTACGAAGCTTATAGGTGAATTGTTTAAAAATGGAATTATGGCCACAATTAATCAACGTATTGATCTTGAGACTGCGCAGATTATCGTTGATGAGCTTGGTCTTGAGGTTGTCCTAAAGCAAAAAGAGGCTGAAGAAAAGAGTAGTTTAGATCGTAAGACACGTGCCTTGAGCAAGGACGCCAGCAGCCGCCCGCCTATCGTGGCAGTTATGGGGCATGTAGACCACGGAAAGACTAGCTTGCTAGATGCGATTTTAAATATGAAAGTTGCAAGTGGCGAGGCCGGTGGCATAACGCAGCATATCGCCGCCTATCAAACTGAATATAACGGCCGCAAGATCACATTGCTTGATACTCCAGGTCATGAGGCATTTAGTGCGCTTAGACAACATGGCGCAGCTTTAACGGACGTAGTGGTGATTGTTGTTGCAGCTGATGATGGTGTGAAGCCACAAACCATTGAAGCTATTAAGTTTGCTCAACAAGCCAATGCAAAGATTATTGTTGCAATTAATAAAATTGATAAACCAGAAGCCGATGTAAATCGTGTAAAAACCCAGCTCGCTACCGATCATAATCTCACTCCAGAAGAGTGGGGCGGAGATACGGTCATGGTTGAGGTTTCGGCAAAAACAAAACAAAACCTTGATAAGTTACTGGAAATGATTTTGCTTGTAGCTGACTTTGAGGAGCTAAGAGCTGAGACAACTGGTGCGGCAGAGGGTTTGGTTATTGAATCACACATGGAACAGGGGCGTGGTGCGGTTGTAAGTATGTTAGTTGAAAACGGCAAGCTCAAGCCTGGAACGTTTTTGGTTGCTGGCGATACTTATGCTAAAGTTAGAACTTTGCAGGACTTCGCTGGCAAATCACTTAAGGAGGCTGGTCCGTCAACGCCGGCAACCGTAACTGGGTTCAAAGATATTCCGCAATTCGGAGATCGTTTTGTGTCTGTGCTTACAGAAAAGGACGCACGCAATTTGGCAGTAAAGCATCACACTGAAGTAAAGGAAAGTATTCAGACGTCGGCAATTTCTAGCACAGACTTATTGCAGCTTATGAAGAGACGAAAAGAGAAGCAACTCGTTAATGTTATTTTGCGAGCTGACGTACAGGGATCACTCACATCTGTCGCAGATAGCCTGAAGCTGCTTGAGAGCGATGAGGTTGCGCCAAGAATAATAAGTAGTGGTATTGGTAGTATATCAGAGAATGACGTTCGTATGGCGCAAAGTTCGGATGCTATAATTTATGGTTTTAATGTACAGCTTCCTCCGGCTGTTAAGCATTTAGCCCAAAGAGATAAAGTTCCTGTTCGATTGTTTAAGATCATATATGAGTTAATTGATGACGCCAAGAAGACACTCGAAGATTTATTAGCTCCTGAAGTTGTTGAGACGGAACTCGGCAAGCTTACTATAAAGGGCATATTCCGCACTTCAAAAGATGAAGTTATATGTGGTGGAGAAGTCACTTCTGGAAAAATTGAACCGAATTTACTGGTTCGCGTAAAGAGGAAAAATGAACAAATTGCAGAAGCTGAGGTTGGCAAAGTCCAACGTCAGCAGCAAGAGGTTAAAGAAGCTTTTGAGGGCGACATGTGTGGCTTGCAATTAAAGACAAGAGGCAAGCTTCTACTGCAAGAAGGTGACCAACTGGAGTTGTTTAGGAGAGAGCTTAAGAAGCGAAATCTATAAGATGCCTATCTCTGTAAATGCTTGATAATCCGACCGCTTCCTATTAATGACAACGCTTTTTCTCGGCCTATGATAAATTCTGTTTGGCCGGGATTATTATGTGGTTCAAAAATAAGGTGGTCCATATCATTATCATATCCAGTAAAGTAAAAATAGCCATTAATCTTTCGATTGTTGTATGCGAAATCGGCGTAGATAGTACCACCTTCTCCGTTTGGCTTTTGGGCTGTAATTTCATCTAGCTCATCATTAGGATTGATATTGGCCAATGCTTGAGTAATTGCGAGTTGATATGGATTGTTTGTTGTACCACTTGACAGTGCCAACTGTTGCGGAGCGCCGCTAGTACTGGGTTGATTGTTTGCAGGCGCATTATTTTCAACTTGAGCTTGCTCGTTATTATGAGGTTCTTCCTGGGTGTCGTTGTTTGTTTGTCGATTATCATTTTGATCGGCTGATTGATGAAGTGAATCTCCTTGACGGGCTGCCGCAATAAGTTGGTCAATAGCGCCATTGATGTTAATGCTCATGTCTGATAGGTATAAAGACCCGCCAGTTGCTGCGTAAGCCGATAACCTAAAGCCTGAAGCCGTCGGCAATCCGCTTTGTTCATCCCTGTCAATCGTAGAGAAAACATCTATTCTAGGATGTCGGTTAGCTTCTTTTACAAAGTTTCTTATAAGATTGTGACCCAAATTCGTAGCACCGACGTCGCTATTAATAATAATTGCTCCAGCTCTATTGGTACGATGACCTTTACGAATCGCTTGTTCTGTAGCAAGCGCAGCGGTGTCATATAATCGTTTAGTAGACTCATCGTAGAGATCGTTTACATCGTGGAGTGATTGTATCAGTTCATCCGGCCAGACTGTTTCAAACCCTACTATGTTTAAATTTGGAAAATCACTCATTGCTTGCTCTATTTCCGTAAAAGTTTTTTGAATTTTAGACATTTGCTCTGGGTCGCTTTCGAGCCGTTCCATCCAATGAATGTTTAGGAAGAACATTGTAGATTTTTGTGATTCAGTATCTTGTTGGGCATATTGAACGAGGGTGTCGTAGATGCTTTCTGAATCTTCTGCTGCGGCAACTGAAATGCAGACTTCTGCTGTAATATTTGAGTCCAGCCTCCTCAGGACATCCTCATTACCTTTTAGATGTCCGTCAATCTCTTTGATATATTCTTCGTCAAATTGTTTGAGTTCATCGCGATACCATTTTAGCTCCTCGCCTGTATTTAGTAGGGTATTCGGTTTTTCCTGTAATCGTGGTGAGCGATTTTCGGCCCATATTCTACGACGATCCTCTGCGATGTTGCTGAAGTAGTAGCTCTCTATAGGTGTTGCTTTGTTGGCATCGGTATATTCTAGTCCGCGACGTGTATTTAATGGAAGTGCTGATGGTATTATTGTCTTAGCTTCAACTTCAGTCCCAGGAACATTTTCAGTAAGGTTAAGCGTGTATGTTGTAGAATTGTAGGTCACCTTATCTGTGACGGTATCATCAAAGCTATTTAAATTCGAGCCAATGTTAGTTGCGAATGGGCTGATATGAGTAATACCGTTTTCATCAATGCCGTGAACTTGTACAACCTCTGTATATTGACCGTCAAAGCTCAACTGGCCATTTTCACCTTTGTTGAATAGATCGGTGCAGGGGCTATCGCTTGGTATGATTGCGTTGCCATTTTCATCAACGTTAAACAGGAAAACCTCAGATTGAGTTCCTTTGGAGAGCGACAGGGCAATTTTAAGTTCGCCGTTTTTTGCTAATTCTTTTAATTCGGCATAATTTCCGGCATGCGTACCGCTTTCCTTTATACCGCTTATGCTTATATTTATGCTCCCATCAGATTGTATGACGGGATCCTGTAGGTCTAACTCACTACCTTCGTAGATGCTTGTAGTGTCATTGTCGTACCAGAAATCACGTTTTACTGTAACGGCTTCGTCGCTATGATTGTCTATAAAATCCCTTGCAGATTCGCCAGCAACCTGACGGTCGACGTCTTCTGATATTTGGTTGGCGCTAACTTCTGTGCTAAAGCCAGCTTCGTGTAATTGATTAAGCGACTCATCTGTAAGCGTGCCTTGACTAGTAAGCTTAAGGTGCTCAATATTTACGCCGTTGCCGCTTAAGATGGCCTCTGTTCCGTCAGCGCTTGGCTCAATTGTAAAGCCATCTGGCAGCACAATTTTGGTCTCATCGTTAACAAGAATTGTATTTTCTGGATTGGCATTTGCAACATACTCATAATTTCCATGGTCTAGCGCGCCATTGCCATGGTCTAGAACGCTTCTAAGCCAGGACTCTTTGGTAGCACCTTGATTTTCTATAAGCAGGCTAGAGGTGCTTTCGCCGGCGGCCGCTTCTACGGAAGTGACGACTTCTTGGGCAAATAAACCGAGAAAAGATCCGATGGCCGTGCCCTTAAGAAAAGCCTTCATCACTTCTGAACGACGCATTTTATTAAATAGGCGATCGCGTGCATTAATGCTTTCTTCGTCATTAGCTTCTTCGCCAATCTGCAGGCGTTCAATTGCAGCTTCCATTACACCTTGAGCGCCTTCAATTTGCGGCTCCATAATAACGTTTAGAATGTTTGCGTCTGGTTTTTTTAGCTCAGCAATAGTTTCATCCCCGAGGCCAAAAGCTTTAAGTTCGGTATCAGATGAGCTGGATAGCAGCTTTTGAATGTCGGTTTTTGATTTTGCTAAGGCTAGATCAAGCTCAAAACGCTCCTTTTCAACCATCTCGACAGAAGAATAGCTTATAAGGTTGATGTCTTTTTGATCGGATAGACGATTGCGAGCCTGTATCTCGGCTATTATTGATATTGCTTCTTTAAAATGATCGGCATCGTCAATGCGAAGTTCGCCATCATCGTTGTAAAGAACGCTAATTTGGTCCTTAAGCTCGCTTGCGGATCTAGTCTCGTAGACTGTTTTTGCAAGTTCGGCAGTACGTCCAGATAGGCTCTGCATGTCAACTTCGCCGGTGGCCATTTTGCGTGCGATATCAGTCCGTTCTTCATCGAGCTTTACATATTCGCGTTTGGCCGCCCATACGCCGCCAGTAACGCCGGGTACGGCAATCGAGGCAGCTAATCTGCTAGCGCCGCGTTTTACAGCGAAAGAGGCGGCTGTAAGGGCGACTGCAGCGGACGTTGCAACGGTTTCTTCATTTAGCCAGTCGCATTTACTAAGTTTTTCACTAATACGCTCGGCAGCTGTTTTTTTAACTTCGCCTCTGGCGCCGAGTCTAGCTTCACCAAGGATTATATCAGTATTCTCAAACATATTTTCTATCGCAGCCGTTTTCTCGGCTTCATCAGTAATGTTTTGAGATAGAATTGCAGCCCGGCTATGATTAACTATCTGTAATATATTGTCGGCCCAGAGCATGCTTGCGCCAATATAGTCTTCGGTTAGGCCGTCGTTTGCAGATTCGGTAATTACACGCTTCTTTTCTTCATTAAAAGACTCTTCATTAAGATTGCCACTCTCGTCATCAAAGCCTCCAAGCGTAGCTTCTTTTATAAGACCAAATAAGTTTTCTTTAAGCTTAACGCCTTTTTCGTTGGTAGTACCATCTGGGTTTGTTTCGAAGTCTAATTTAGTACGCCGCTCACCAGCTTCTGTATGAACAAGGTCGTCGAATTCATGAGCAAAGCGCATTGTAATTTGCGATTCATAATCTTCGCCATAACGATCTTTAAAATCGCCACGCTCAACTATTTCTTTTTCTTTTTCCTGCCGATACTTGTTTTGATAATATTCTTGGCCAAGAGTGCCATATCGCAAGCGACGCCCAAAAGAACGGATATCTCTACCTGCCTCAGTAAACTGCCGGTCTTTAATATTTCGTAGAAAGGATAAAAAGTTGCCGCCACCGCTGGTTTTATCTTTAAGTACATCATTTGCTGTTCTGGCTGCTTCATTGCGGACATTCTTATCGAGGCCAGCTATAACAATTTTAAGACGTCCTTCATGGACGTATTCTGAGCCGGGCAAGTTGGTGTCAATTGAAGAGGGTCGAGGAGCTGTTATTGTTGACATTTTATGCTCCAAGATAGTCAGAGTAAAATTTACTCATTGTGCCAGCAATAATTCCATTAACATTTATACCTTCTTTTTTCAAAAAGCTTTGTATTTTATCTATTTGTTGAGTATCAATTAAATGCTCAAGTTGAGTAGCCTGTTTATTGTTCAAGGAGTTGATGATTGCATGATTGATACGGTCCTCAAGGCGGCGCATAAGGTCATTATGCAGTTGTTTATGAACCTCTGCATCTAGATCTTGTAGATTCTTTTCTTCAATAATCTTATCGATAAATTGATTTGCGGCTTGGCTGTCTTGTAGCATAATTGTCCTTAACTGCTTTTGCTTATAATTGTACCATAAAGTAATTGTGCGTATTAGCATTTTTTGAAAAATGCTATAATGTTTTTATTATGGTTGTATTAAATGAATCGTTTTTGATTGAAGTGGGTTTAGATAAGATGTCCAAGGAACAGAAGGACGATTTTTTGGATTATTTAAGAGAAACTTTGGAGACAAGAGTTGGGTCTAAGCTAGCTCAAGGTTTAAGTGAGTCGTTGCTAATAGATTTTGAAAAACTTATTGATTCGCAAGATGAGGATGGTGCGCTTCAATGGCTCGAGAAAAACTGTCCAAATTATAAATTGGTAGTTGATGATGAGACTGCTAGGTTGCGCGAAGAGATTATGGCCAATAAAGACCAGATTTTAGCTTTGGAAGATTAACCTTTTTTGTATCCGCGCAAGAAATCTGCTCCAGACATTGTGCGTCCAGATGGGGCTGTGAGCTGTATGATTTCAAGGTAAGAATTGTTGGCACAAGAAATTACAAGTGCTCCGTCAGTTTTGCTTTCAGCTACGCGCGCCTTTTTTACGATAACATTGTGTCCAAATAAATTAATTTTGCTTTTTGGCCAACCGGCAAAAGCGCGAACTTCACGCTCGAGCTGTATTGCTGACTTATTTATATCAAGCGCGCCATCATCTTTATTTAGTTTACGCGAATAGCTTATGGGCGTATTGGGCTGAGGATAAATTTTTAATTCGCCACAAATATATTTGGGCAAGTTTTCTACTAGTAGCCTGTTGCTCAGGGTCGTTAATTGATTGGTGAGCTCAGGTGTTGTTATGTCGCGTGTTAATTTATGCGGTGATTGTAGAATTAATTCGCCCTCATCGAGCTTCTCATTGATAAGCATCAAGCTCACCCCAGTTTCTTCCTGGCCGCTTAAAACACTAAAAGTAATTGGATCAGCACCACGCCACTCTGGCAGCAGAGAGAAGTGACTATTGACAATGCCTTTTGGAAAGCTATTTATAACAGCAAGGCTTATTATGATACCATAATCAACGACTAGCCCAACTTGGCTAGAAAATTTTTTGCTTGCAAATAGATCTGTAAGCTCATTTTTTGTGCGCGGAGTGTAAAACGGTACGTTGTTTTTTTGAGCAAATTCAAGAACCGGCACGCTGCCTCGAAAACCATCAGCGCGCGGCTTGGTAACTATTGCTTCAATATCAAAATAGGGCAGAATGCCTTGTAGGGTTGAGCAGGCAACGGGCCCACTACCAAAGAATACTATTTTTGGCAATCTTGTCATGGTCAATTTTTTCTAGCTTACCGTCATCTGTTAATGAAAAGAATGCATCTTGATTCTTGATGTGGTCAATAAAGACAACGCCATTTGTGTGATCTATTTCGTGCTGGAGAATCCTAGCCAAAAAACCGTCGGCTTTTATGCGAACTTCATGACCTTTTTCATTAAGCGCTCGCACTCTAATCTTGCTGGAACGAGGAACATACCCATATATATCAGGCACGCTTAAACAGCCCTCATGATCGTAGAGTGTTTTACCTTCATGCTTAATAATTTCTGGATTGATTAGAGCCATAAAAGTACGGTCGTCTTTATCATCAAAGTCATTTCTTATGATTATAACGCGCTTAAGCTCGTCTACCTGGACTGCAGCAAGGGCGACGCCAAGCTCGTGTGGGCGACTATCTTCCCAATCCAAAGTGGCGGATTGCATGTTTGTTATTAGTTTTTCTATCTCTGGCGTTATTATGTGTACACGCTGAGATTTTTGCCGTAAATGTGGATTTGGTAATGCTATTATGTCTTTTTTAGTCATCATATTATTTATACTATATCCTAAAATCGGTAAATAATCTATAGAAGATTCGTAGGATCAAGGTCGGCTGTCCAGTTGTTTGGAAGAGCTTTTGTGATTTCAACAAGATTAGCGCGTTTTTTGCTTTTGATGACTAATTGCCAGCGATATGCGCCACCAAGACGCTCATAAAATGCCGGAGTTGGTCCAAGAACGATGATGTCTGATTGCTCATGTAGACTTTTGGCTAATTTTCTGCATGAGTTTATGGCGCCTGATTCGGTTTTAAAACTGCAGGTTAGCTTGAGCAGATGACAGAATGGAGGAAGGGAGTTTTGCTTTCTTTTAGCGATTTGGTTGGCGTAAAAAGCTGAATAGTCTTTGGCTATGGCATCTTTGATTATTGGGTGGTCTGGCTGGTATGTTTGAATGACAATTTCGCCTTGATGAATATTTCGACCAGCGCGACCCATAATTTGGCACAGAAGCTGGAAAATACGCTCTTCGGAATAAAAATCAGGCAACATTAAGCCGTTATCGGCTTGAATAATACCAACGAGAGATAATTTTGGAATGTCAAAGCCCTTGGCTAGCATTTGTGTTCCAATAATAATATCAACTTTGCCATCATATATATCTTGATATTTATTGTTCATAGATTCACCCTCGGGTACATCAGCGTCAAAACGTGCGATTTTCGCCTGTGGAAATAACTTCTCAATCTCTGATTGGATTAATTTGGTTCCGATTCCTTTGAATAAAATTGTTGGTTCGTGGCATTCGGGACAATCTGAACTGATTTTGGATGAGTAGCCGCAAAGGTGACATATCAGCTTATGGTTATCGGCATGAATAGTCAAAGACAGGAAACAGTGCGGGCATTGAGCTATCCAGCCACAGTTTTCGCAAAGGGTTATTGGGGCGGTGCCACGTCGATTGTGAAATAATAAAGCCTGTTGTTTTTTATCAATAGTCTCTTCTAGCATACGCAAAAGGTCATCCGATAGAAAACGATGATGAGTAAAGTTATTGCGCAGTTTTGAATCTATTAGCTTTATTCGTGCAGGCGTTACTTGGGCGGCTGGTTTTGGCAATTCTAGTATTTGCGCATGGCTTTTTTGTGCTAAATAATAGTCAAGGACTGCTGGCGTTGCACTACCCATTATAAAAGTTGCTTTATGTGCTTTGGCCAAAATGCTAGCCGCCCTAAGCGCGTGATATTTAGGTGATTGATTTTGTTTATATGTTGTTTCATGACATTCATCGATTATAATAATTTTTATGTTCCGTAGAGGCATAAAAAGCGCAGACCTGGGGCCGATCACAACTGTTTGTTGATCGCTTTTTAATGACTCGAGCCATGCAGCATGCCTTTTAGATTCATTCATTTTTGAGTGTGTAACTATGAGATTATTGAAATGGTTTGCGAATTCAGCGACGAGCTGTGGCGTTAAAGAAATTTCTGGGATCAAAATTATAGCAGATCCACCGTCTTTTGTAGCGTTTTTTATTGCCTCAATGTAAACCTGTGTTTTGCCGGAGCCAGTTATGCCATGTAGCAAAAAAGTTCTTCCGACATTCTTAAAAATAGAATCTAGTACGGCGCGCTGATCTTTATTGAGCAAAAAATTAGTTCTTTTTCTAAGAGGATGGGCATAGGAAAAATCAGTTGAGCGTCTTTTTTTGTCAAAGCCAGATGGTAACAATGCTTGCAAAACTAGAGCAAAATGCGTGGCGTAATATTCACTAATCCATTGAGCTGTGTGCAAAAGTTCGCTTGGCAGTGGTGGAATATCTAAAATTTCAAAAATAGGTTTTGTTTCAAAAATAGGTTTTGTAGTTTGCTTTAAGACTACTCCAAGAACTATTCTTTTGCCGATATTAATTTTTACAAAAGAACCGACATTAACTAACTTATCGCCATGATAGGTATAGGCGTTTTCTGAACTCCTTATGATAATTGCTGGCGCGATAAAAAAGTAGTATTTCACTCTAAATAATATACATTTAAGATAGGATTCGCGCTAGCCAACTTGATGAGTTTGAATTAAACTGTAAGCATATGTATTTTCATTCACGAACAGAAGCTGGTGAGATCTTGGCAGGGCGGCTTATGCAGTATCGCTACGAAAATTCAGCGATTATTGCGCTTGGCCAAGGAGCTGTCGTGGTTGGTGCGCCAATTGCTCAGAGGCTTCATTGCACATTAGGAATGTTTTTAACAGAGGATGTCGCTATACCGGGCGAGAATGTTTCGGTAGGCACAGTCAGTCAGGGTGGGGGATTTGTTTATAGTAAAGAGCTCACAGAAGGCCAGGCGGAGGATTATTATAGCGAATTTCATAATTACATTGATGACCAAAGAAGAGAGAAGACGCAGCGGCTAAATAGACTCATGATTAACGGTGGCGCGCTTGATGTTGAGATGCTAAAAGAGCATGTTGTTATAGTGGTATCTGATGGCTTAAGGGATAGCACCTATCTTGAGGCTATCGCTGATTTTTTAAAACCAATTAAGATTAATCGTCTAATAATTGTCACCCCTGTTGCGGCAGTCGCGGCAGTGGACAGAATGCACATTCTCGCTGACGAGCTACATTGCCTTAATGTTACTGATAATTATATAGAAACAGCGCACTATTATGATGTTAATGATATACCAACTCACGAACAAGCTATAAGTATAATAAATAACAATATTTTGAATTGGATCTAAAATTAATTGATTTATAGCTTTTTAAGGTGTAGAATTATTATCAACGACTCATAATCCTACTTTATGTAACTAACAACTGAGTGAGGTGATTTAGAAAGATGTACGGTTTAGACGTATTTATAACATCAAGAGTACGCCGCAAGATTATTGTGGTCTATGCTAAATATCCAGATTTTCGTACACATGTACGCGGCCTAGCCAAGCTTATCAAAGAAGATCCGGGCAACATTCAGCGTGAACTAAAACGCCTCGAGAGAGTTGGTTTCTTGCGAGCAGAAAAACAAGGCAATACCAAGATTTACTCTACAAACAAGCAATTTATTATTTTTAAAGAATTACAGAGCATCGTTCTTAAGTCGCAGCAGAATAGCTCTAAAGCAAAACGCGAATCTTAAAAGACAGATGTAAATGTAGCCATGCCGGGGGTCATTGATCAAATATTGGAGAGCAGGGGTATTAAAGATGCTGAAAAACGTTTGACCTTTTGTAACCCAAACTATGATCTGAACAGGTATGACGCTTTCTTGCTGCCGGATATGGCTAAAGCTGTTAATCGTTTGATACAGGCCAAGAATAACAATGAATCTGTTTACATCTATGGTGATTACGATATAGATGGATTGACCGCGACTGCCATATTGCTGGACGCTTTTAAAAGGTTTGGGTTAAGGTGTAATGCCTATGTACCTAATCGTTTTACAGATGGTTATGGTTTGAGCATTGATGCAATTAAGATGTTGTCTAAAGAAGACGCACAGTTAATAGTGACGGTTGATTGTGGCAGCTTGAGTCATGAAGAGATTGAATCGGCTAATAGGTTGGGGATGGATGTTATAGTAACGGATCACCATAGCGTTTCTAAAACTATGCCGCCAGCCATTGCAGTGGTTAATCCAAAGCGCCCCGACCACAATTACCCCTTTACGGATTTGGCTGGCTGTGGTGTAGCTTTTAAACTTGTACAGGCATTGCAGACGAGATTAGATGGTCTGGATGTTGGTCAAGAGAAGTGGTTGCTAGACTTGGTGGCTTTTGGGACTGTTTGTGATGTTGTAACGCTTCTTGATGAAAATCGCACAAATGTTTTTTGGGGATTGCAAGTTCTTAAAAAAACACGTCGTCCAGGTCTAAAGGCTATTTTACATGTTACAGGCGTTGATTTAGAGAAAATAAACTCGCGCACGCTTGGTTTTGTAATTGGTCCTCATTTAAACGCCGCAGGAAGGTTGGAGACCGCCAAGCATAGCCTAGATTTATTACTTGAAGAAGATCCGCTAAGGGCGCTAGAAATTGCCAATAAGCTACATGATATGAACTCTGAGCGTCGGCAGATTCAAGATAGAATTTTTAAGGAGGCATGCGAGCAGGCGGAAAAGTTTTCCGATGATCCAGTTTTGGTTCTGAGCGGTAAAAAATGGTCACACGGTGTTATCGGGATTGTAGCAGCGAAGTTGCTAGAAAAATTTAGCAAACCCACGTTTGTCATTGAGGAAATTGACGATGAAGCCAAAGGATCGGCGCGTAGTTTTGGAGATTTTAGCGCAGTTGAAGCGATACGGGCTGCTGATGAATGGCTCATAAGAGGTGGTGGTCATAAGCTCGCGGCTGGTATTACTCTGAAAACCTGCGATATCTCTAAATTTAGAGAGGCCGTTAACATTTTTTATAAATCTCAAAATTTTAAAGATCAATCTGTTTATCTTGAACCGCACGCAGATGCCGCAACAAATTCTGTGGATGATTTTAACGAGGAGCTCGCTATTTTCTTGAATACGCTTGAGCCATTTGGTCATGGCAATCCAGAGCCAATTTTTTATTTACAGCGTGCAACAATCAAAAATCGCCGCGAAATTGGTAAAGACGGCAGTCATCTTAAGCTTGAAGTTTGTGACTCTGAAGGAAAAGAAATGAGTTTAATTGGTTTTGGTAAGGCAGAACTGTTTAAGCAAAGCGCTGGTGAAGAGGTGGCTATTTGGTTTACGTTACTAGAAAATGAGTGGCATGGTATAAAAAAATATGAAGGGCGGCTTATAAAATTAATTAGTTTGAATTAAGTGCTTGCAAATTGGCCTCTGTTTTGGTAAAGTAGAAGCATATGATTCAAGTTACTCGTAAAGACAGTCAGGAGGCTGACGAGAACCTCATCCGTAGGTTCAATCGCAAGATGCTACAGTCTGGCATTATTCCTCGCGTAAAGGCGCTTCAATATTTTACAAAGCCTTTGAGCAAGCGTGACCGACGTGAGCGCGCAATTATCCGTAGAGCTCGCAAAGCAGATAAACTTAAGCGAATTCGTTTGGGTATACGTTAATGATAAAAGAGCGTCTTGCTAATAATATTAAAGACGCTATGCTTAACGGGGATAAACGCCGCGTTGAAGTTCTGCGCAGCATGAAAGCTGCTATTCTCTCGGAGGAAGTAGCCTTACTTCTAAGAGACAAAGGTTTAAGTGATGAGCAAATTCAAGGTGTTCTTGCTCGCGAAGTAAAAAAACGTTTAGAAGCTGCAAATATATATGCTAAAGCAGGCCGGCAAGATCGCGCTGACGCCGAATTAGAAGAGAAATCTATATTTGAAGAGTTTTTGCCAAAACAGTTAACTGAAGACGAACTCGCAGCTGTTGTTGATTCGGTTATCGCAGAACAAGGTAAAGATGTTCATTTTGGTGTAATTATTTCGGCTGTCAAAGCTAAAGTTGGCACATCGGCAGACGGCGGTCGCATCGCCGCTGCGGTAAAATCAAAGTTAGGATAAAAATATGATTATTTTTTTTGGCCCAGTCGGCGCAGGTAAGAGTGTGCAGGGGCAAATTTTAGCTGCTCGTCACGGCTGGAGATGGTTATCTACTGGTCAGCTTTTGCGTGATACTCATGATGCAGATGTACTTAAAAAAATGACATCCGGCGAATTGATTGACGATGAAACTACTAATAAAGTGTTAATAGACGCTTTGCAGCGCTCGGAAGGAATTTCCCGCGTCGTGTTGGATGGATATCCACGAGAGTTGTCGCAGGCTGAGTGGCTGATGGATAATTTATCATTATGCAACCGTTCTATTGAGCTGGTCGTAGTTTTGGAGGTTCCGGAATCAGAAGTTCTGCGTCGCTTAAGCTTGCGAGGCCGAATTGACGATACTCCAGAAACAATTAAAGATCGTCTCCATATCTTTCGTGATAGAATGTATCCAATTTTGGACTATCTAAACCAAAATAAGATTCGCATAATACATATTGACGGCACCGGTACGGTCGGCCAGGTTCACGATCGTGTTGAGGCAGAGCTGGAAGCATGTTCACTCGTGTAAAAACTCCAAATGAAATAGAGAATATGCGCGAGAGCGGAAGGATTTTGGCTTCAATCCTTAAAAAAGTAAAAGAAATTACAAGGCCCGGAATGACAGGTTTGGAAATTTCTGATTTTGTAGATGAAGAGTTAAAGAAACGCAGCGCAACTGGCCCGTTTAAGGGTTATATGGGCTACCCTCATGCGATTTGCATTTCTGTAAATGACGAAGTTGTCCATGGAATACCAAACGGCCGTCAATTTAATGAAGGCGATGTTGTAGGTTTTGATTTTGGCGTTAAATATAAAGGCATGATTACGGATAGCGCCTTTTCTATGGTTGTTGGCAAATCCGCCAAAACCAAAAAGCAGTTTTTAAAGGCAACAGAGCAGTCGCTTTATGCAGGCATCGAAAAAGTAAAGGATGGCGTTAGGGTTGGCGATATCTCTGCTGCCATTCAAAGAGTTCTTGACCAACATAATTTGGGAATTGTGCGCGAGCTTGTTGGACATGGCGTGGGTCATGAAGTCCATGAAGATCCAAATATCCCAAATTATGGTATGGTCGGCAAGGGACCCCTGCTAAAGGCTGGCATGACAATTGCGATAGAGCCGATGTCTACTTTGGGTGGCTACCGCGTAAAAATGGACTCAGATGGTTGGACAATTCGTACAATTGATGGATCTTTGTCAGCCCATTTTGAACACACAGTTTTAATCACGAGAAACGGCTATGAGATTTTAACCGCGTGGGAAAACTAAGTTAATATTTGCATAAGACCAAGCATAAACGTTATACTATAAAATATGCAAGAATCTTTACGCTATGGTGTTGGCCTAGATATCGGCACCACGCATGTTCGTTGTGTGATTGGTCACTTTGATGGTGCCAACCAATCGGCAACTATTGTTGGAGTTGGCGAAGCACAGAACGCCGGAATGCGCAAGGGCGTAGTTGTTAATATTACAGGTACTGCTCACGCTATTGATAAAGCTTTGGATGAAGCGGAAAGAATGAGCGGTCACCATGTTGAGGGCGTTAGCGTAGACGTTAACGGCTCGCATATTATGGCGATGTCGTCTAAAGGCGTTGTGGCCGTAAACTCGCAAAATCATGAGATTGCCGAAGATGATATTGCACGCGCTCAGGACGCTGCGACAGTGCTACAGTTACCGGCAAATCGCGAAATTTTGCAGGTTACCGCGCGCAGCTACGAGTTAGACGGTCAAGAAAATATTAAGGATCCGCTTGGACTGAGCGGTATTCGATTAGAGGTTGATGCGCACGTTATTACGGCATTCAGCCCTAATGTCAAGAATCTTCTTAAAAGCCTCGAAATGACTCAAACTGGAGTTAACCAAGTTATGGTTGCCGGCCTGGCTTCTGCAAAAGCCGTTTTAACTCCTCAGCAGATGGAGAATGGCGTTGCGGTTGTTGATTTTGGCGGAACTACCACGAGTATTGTTGTTTATGAAGAAGGCGATTTGCAGCACGTTGCGGTGCTGCCATTGGGTAGTGTAAATATTACTAACGATCTGGCAATCGGCTTGCGTACTGACCTTGATGTTGCTGAAATTATAAAACTCGAACATGCCTCGGCCATTTCTTTGGGAAAAAATGCACCAAAATCAGTTGAGTGCAAGCGCGGCGATGAAAAATTTGAGTTTAGCCGCAAAGATATAGAAATGGTTGTGGACGCTCGGTTGGATGAAATTTTTGAGCTGGTAGATAAAGAACTGGCTAGTATTGATCGTTCCGGAAAGCTTCCTGGCGGAATTGTTCTGACCGGAGGTGGTGCTAATCTAAAAAATTTAGCTCACTTTGTAAAAGACAAGCTTCGCTTACCAGTAAGAATTGCTAGCCTCAATGGTTTTAGCGGAATGAATGATAAGATTGCCAAGCCAGAATTTGCCGCCGCGCTTGGCCTCATGCTGGCTGATTTAGAGACTGCAGAAATGGCTATTACTAAAAATAAGATAAGAAATGCCACAAAATCCAAAGAAAAATCACAACAGTTTGGGAAATTGTTCAAGCGTGCAGGCAATCTGTTGGAGCGCTTTAAAACGTAACAATAATTGTGTTCGGTGAGATTTTGGCACGCGAGCATTTGGTACAAATCGAAAATGGCTGTATACTAAATGTGAACGAAATGGGGGACATAACACAATGCCTGAAGTCAAACCAGCTGATATCCAAACATTCGCAACTATAAAAGTAGCGGGTGTTGGTGGTGCCGGTGGAGCAGCCGTAAACCGCATGGCCGATTCTAGTCTACAAGGCGTGCATTTTATTGCGGTCAATACAGATGCGCAAGCCTTGCATAATTCTAAAGCCAATACAAAAATTCATATTGGTAAGGATACGACTCGTGGTCTTGGCGCCGGTGCCGATCCGGCCGTCGGTCAAAGAGCTGCAGAAGAAACAAAAGATGAAATTCGTAAAAGCCTAGAAGGTGCTGATTTAGTGTTTATCACTCTGGGTGCCGGCGGCGGAACCGGTAGTGGTGCTGGTCCTGTTGTTGCTGAGATGGCTAGAGAACTGGGAATTTTGAGCGTTGGCGTGGTTACTAAGCCTTTTAGCTTTGAGGGCGAGAAACGCCGTCAAAATGCTGAGTGGGCAATCGCAAAATTGGGCCAACAGGTTGACACGCTCATCACAATTCCTAACGATCGGTTATTACAGACAATTGATCGCCGCACGCCGCTGCTTGAAACCTTTAAGATTGCGGACGATGTTTTGCGTCAAGGCGTACAAGGAATCTCTGAGCTTATTACTGAACATGGTCTAATCAACCTTGATTTTGCTGATGTAAAAACGATTATGGCTAATGCCGGATCGGCTTTGATGGGTATTGGCCGAGCTAGTGGTGAAAATCGCGCGGTTTTGGCGGCTCAGCAAGCAATAGAGTCTCCACTTCTGGAGGTTTCTATAGATGGAGCGCGTGGCGTACTGTTCAATATTACTGGTGGCTATGACATGTCGATGCATGAAATTAATGAAGCCGCTGAAGTTATTACAAGTGCCGTAGCGCCAGATGCCAACATCATTTTTGGTGCGACCTTAAAGCCGGAGATGGAGGACGAGCTAATTATAACGGTCATTGCAACAGGTTTTGATTCAGCTTACTTCCACAGCAAGAGTATTGGTAATAGTGCGCTTTCTGTTGACGACGTAAAGCCTGACGAGCCAGAGGTAAAAGACGAAGAAATCTCAAGTTTTGATATGGACTTGGATAAAAATGACGGTAGCAAAGATAGTTTTGTCAAAGAAGAAAAAGAAAAATCGAGTAATATTTGGCATTACGATGACGAGGCTGATATGCCAGCATTTATGCGAAGACGTAATAAAAAATCTGACGATTAATCTTATCCGCTTGCTCAAAAAAGTTGTGAATATTAAAACAGGGTCATATTTGCTGTCAAGTAACTTTTTACACATAAAGCTCGAACCCCTTAAGCTATCTTAAAAATGCTGGCAGAATTATTGATTGAGAAATAGATAAACAGTTTTAAGCAAGCTTGCAAACTGCTTTGAGTTGATGTACAAAAGAAGTAGCAAGTGCTGGTGGAGCAGTTCCTGCGACATATCTTGCCAGAGGTGGGCGAAGGTGTTGTGTGGATGTTTTGCTTAAGTTGCAAACAAAAACAAAATTTAAATAGAGGGGAGACGGCTATGGCGACTACCGCAGCCAGTTTGGCGCTTTTGCGCTATTTTACAGAGGAAGGTGTGCATCCTTACGATATGCTCACTTGGGTTAAACGTGATTCGAAAATTGTTAGCCCTGGAAGCGGCAAGACGGTTTTTGAACAAAAACAAGTAGAGTTTCCGGATACGTGGAGTTTAAATGCTGTTAATATTGTTAGTCAAAAGTATTTTTGCGGTACGCCCGGAACTCAGAGTCGCGAAAGCTCTTTACGGCAGTTGATCGACCGCGTTGCGGATACAATTACTCGTCACGGTTATGAAAACGGCTATTTTATGGATGAGGCCGAGGCGGATATTTTTAACGAAGAGCTAAAATATATCTTAGTCACTCAACGTGCCAGCTTTAATAGCCCGGTTTGGTTCAATATCGGTGCGGAAGATCGCGCACAGCAAGCCAGCGCTTGTTTTATATTGCAAGTTGAAGACACGATGCAATCAATCCTTAACTGGTATCGCGAAGAAGGTATGATCTTTAAGGGCGGTTCTGGTGCTGGAGTCAACATTAGTACGCTTCGTTCATCTCACGAAGCGCTTAGCAACAGTGGCGGAAAGGCTTCTGGACCACTGAGCTTTATGCGAGGAGCAGATTCTGTTGCCGGCGCAATTAAGAGCGGTGGCAAAACGCGTCGCGCTGCAAAGATGGTAATTTTAAACATCGACCATCCAGATATTGAAGAATTTATTTGGTGCAAGGCACGTGAGGAAAAGAAATCTCATGCATTGCAAAACCTCGGTTTTGACATGGGCCTAAATGGTCATGATAGTATTAGTATTCAATATCAAAATGCCAATAACTCGGTGCGCGTAACAGATGATTTTATGGAAGCTGTCGAGGCTGACAAAGACTGGGACTTGGTTGGCGTTAAAGACAAAAAAGTTCACAAAACAGTTCGCGCTCGAGACCTGTGGCACCAAATAGCTAAGGCTGCGTGGGAATGCGCTGACCCTGGAATCCAGTTTGATACCACCATCAACAACTGGCATACCACACCAAAGCTAGCGCGGATTAACGGTTCCAACCCCTGTAGCGAATACATGCACGTTAATAATTCAGCTTGCAATTTGGCAAGCATTAACCTACTCAAGTTTCTGAACGACGATGGCAGCTTTGATGTTGAAGCCTACAAACATGTTATTGAGATAATTATTTTAGCTCAGGAAATTCTGGTTGGCTACAGTGAGTATCCAACAGAGGCGATAGAGAAAAATACCCATGCATTGCGCCAGCTTGGCATGGGCTATGCCAATCTTGGCGCCTTGCTTATGGCTCAAGGATTGCCATATGATAGCGACGAAGGCCGCGCCCAAGCCGCTGCTCTCACTGCAATTATGACCGGTTATGCTTATGCAACTAGCGCCAAAATCGCCAAACGAGTTGGGCCATTTACTGAGTACGCAAAAAATAAAGACGATATGATTGGCGTGCTTAAAAAGCATCGCAAAGAGGTCAATAAGATTGATCATAATTCAGTGAGCCAGGAATTATTGCAGGCTGCAGCCAGCTCCTGGGATGACGCCGTGGCTCTTGGCCAAAAATACGGTGTGCGCAATGCCCAGGCCACGGTTTTGGCGCCAACCGGCACTATTAGCTTTATGATGGATTGTGATACCACTGGTATTGAACCGGACTTTAGCTTGGTCAAGTATAAAACTCTAGTTGGCGGTGGCTCAATGAGCATCGTCAACCAAACTGTGCCGCGCGCATTGGCGACGCTTGGTTATTACAAAAAACAGGCTGATGAGATTGTTAATTATATCTCAAATAATGGCTCGGTAGTTGGTGCGCCGCATCTCAAACCTGAGCATCTTGATGCTTTTGCCTGTGCTGTTGGAGAAAATGCTATTCACTATCTTGGCCACGTTAAGATGATGGCTGCTGCTCAGCCATTCCTCTCTGGGGCTATCAGTAAGACTGTCAATATGCCGCAAAGTGCAACGGTTGAGGAAATTGAGCAACTGCACATGGACGCCTGGAAAATGGGCATTAAAGCAATCGCACTTTACCGCGACAACTGCAAAGCCTGGCAGCCGCTAAGCGACAAAAAAGAGAAAAAGAAGGAAGAAAAGACCGAGACTCTGGCGCCTCAGGTTGTTGTTAAGGCGGGTGCTGTCCGTCGCGAATTGCCGCGCAACCGTCGCGCCCGCACCTTTGAATTTCACGTTGCTGATCTTAAGGGTTTTGTGACAGTTGGCGAATACGAAGACGGCACGCCCGGAGAATTATTTGTACGTGTTGCCAAGCAAGGCTCTACGCTTTCCGGCCTAATGGATAGCTTTGCCGTAAGTGTTAGCCATGGTCTGCAATATGGCGTACCATTGCGCAGTTATGTAAAAACGCTCAGCAATATGAGTTTTGCGCCACAGGGTATGACCGACGATCCAGATGTAAAAACTGCTAGCAGCTTAGTGGATTATATTTTCCGCCGCTTGGCGCTGGATTACCTAAGTTTTGATGATCGTCTAGAGCTTGGCCTTGCCAGTTTTGACGAGCTGGAAGCTGAACAGGCTAGACAGCAACCAACACTTTTGGCTGAGGAAATGCCAAAGCCAGAAATTTTCGAGAAGAAAACGCAAGATAAATCTGCTAAGCGCAGTGGCGCTGATACTGCGCCGATGTGTACGGTTTGCGGTAATATTACACAGCGAGCCGGTAGCTGTTATGTATGTACCTCTTGCGGCGCTACAAGCGGTTGTAGCTGATTCTTTTACACTCCTAGCTCGTGCGCAGCAGTGCGAGCTAGGAGTCTCAATTGGCGAATTTGCTTTTTACTCCAAAATGGTTTAGGATACCTATGCAGTTTAGCCAATGCCGTAGGAGGCAATGATGAGTCTAGCTCGCACTGTTCTAATGTGGATTGAGATCGTCAGCCTGATATCTCTTTTCGTCGCTGGTCCTGGTAACAGTTTTGAGCACTGGCGCGGCTGGGATATGAAGTTTGACCGGCAGCTTGCGGCTGAACGAGATCGAGAAATTGACTGGAGCAAAGCTTTTCGCCAAAGACGCGCTATTATCCATTTTGCGCTGCCAATGGGCATTGTAATCTGTATAACGTATGTTTTGCATCTGTTGTATCCATTGGGTCGTTTGTTTGGCACCAGGACGATGCCGATTACAGAATGGCAATATTACGTTGCGGTAATGGCGTTTTGGTTTGTTAGTCTGCCGGCTTGGCGGCTACTCGCATTTAGTCAGGCTATCTGGCATGAACAGGATCTAATTAAGGCTGGGCTTGCTAATAGTCGGAATTTTAGGCATGGCGCCTGGACGACGCTTAGGGCCTATTATGCCTGCGGCGAAAAGCCTCGTACAGCCAAGGGTGCTATTGGATTCCGTGGCCGCTTGCAGTGGACAAACAAGTTTTCGTTTTTCTGGAGTTGGTTCCGGTATGGCAAATGTGCCGAAGCGATTTTTTTCCATGGCATCTTTTGCTTGGCATGGCCAGTGTACTCTCTCTGCATACTAATATCCTTAACGCTTGATGTTTGGAGAAGGCAGGCGGAGCGACCCTGGTGGGGTTACAAGAGCTATAACGGAGATTTGATCGGCTAGCTGTAAAGGTAGGTGGAGTGCGCAATTGTGTGTGCTCCGCCTATTAGCAATTAGTAGTTTAATGGTATAATAAAATTAATGAAAGCTTACATTTTTTATCGCCCAAATTCCGAGAATGAACGCCAAGCGCTAGATTACGTGCGCGATTTTGCCATGCAAACTGGCAAAAATTTGCCAGCAATTGATCCAGATTCGTCCCAAGGGGTGGAAATGTGTAGACTTTATGAGATTATGCAATTTCCAGCAATCTTAACTGTAGATGATCAAGGTCACGTTCAAAATCTCTGGATTGGTGAACACCTGCCGAGCTACAGCGAATTAAGTTACTACGTACCGCAAGAGAGTGCATTAAATGATCGAAGTTGAGTTGGAGTTGACATATCTGGTGCGTGAGCTGCCGCCAGAGTTATTAAAGGCGCCGTCAAAAAATATTGTAGACATATACTATCCTTTAGAAATTGATCATTCTTGTTTGCGTATTCGTCAGCACGGCGACAAATATGAGATTACCAAAAAAGTTTTAGTTGATGGCACGGACTCTTCTTTTCAACATGAGCACACTATAAAACTGACAGCCGAGGAGTTTGCAGCGCTCGTTAAAGCGCCCGGAAAAAAGGTAGCAAAACGGCGGTATTATTATGATTATAAGGGAAGGCTGGCAGAAGTAGATATTTTTTTGGATGACTTGCAAGGTCTGGTTTTGGTGGATTTTGAGTTTACTAGTCGTGAAGATCAGCTGGCTTTTACAATGCCAGACTTCTGTCTGGCCGAGGTTACACAAGAGGCGTTTATTGCCGGTGGTAAATTGGCTGGCAAGACATTGGCTCAAATTATGCCTGATTTGAAGAAGTACTCGTACAAAAATATAGAATTGTAAAATTTGTATTTTTAGGCTACATAAATTATAATCTCAACAACGGCGTTTTGATGTGAGTCAAATAAGCGGCTATCAACCGCGAAGCTGCAGAAAGAACGGGCGAGCTGCCTTAGTAGAATCTGCCGAAACTGGCGCGTTAAGATCAGACAACCAAGAGCCATTTCTTATGGAAGCTGGATGGTACCGCCCGCCACAAGCGGGTTCCAGCAGTCAAAAGAAATGGTTTTTATTTTTAAGGAGTAAAGATGAGCGAAGAAAAGAAAAAAAGCGCGCTGGCTGAAGTTGAAGAATCGGTTCTAGCGACTTGGGAACAAGAAAATACGTTTGAAGAGAGTTTAAAGAATCGGGAAGGCGCGGCAGTCTTTAGCTTTTACGACGGCCCGCCGTTTGCTAACGGCCTCCCCCATTTTGGCCACAGTTTGGTTACTAGCATTAAGGATAGTTTGGGTCGCTACAAAACCATGCGCGGCTACTATGTGGAGCGCCGCAACGGTTGGGATTGCCACGGTCTGCCGGTAGAATTTGCCATAGAAAAAGAATTTGGCGTCAGCGGCAAAAAACAAATTTTGGATCTCGGGCTAGACAAATTCAACCATGCCTGCCGCGACTCGGTATTTAAATACAAAGGCGAGTGGGAAGGCTTTTTTGACCGCATTGGCCGCTGGACGGACACCGCCAATGCCTACGCCACCATCAACCGTGATTACACCGAAAGCGTCTGGTGGGTTATGAAGCAGGTTAATGAAAAGGGCTTGCTATACAAAGGCTATAAAAGCATGCCGTATTGTCCGCGCTGCGCCACGCCGCTTTCTAACTTTGAGCTTAACGAGGGTTACCGCGACAACGTGCCAGACCCAAGTTTGTTTGTAAAATTCAAATTGGTTGATGAAGATGCGTACTTGTTGGGCTGGACAACAACTCCTTGGAGCTTGCCAGGTAACGCCGCAATAGCCGTAAAACCAGGCGAGCAATATATGTACGTAAAAACCGGCGGGGAAGTTTTAGTGCTTGCTAAAAAGCGGCTAGAAGCCGTCATGAAAGACGAGCGCGAATTTGAGATCGTCAAAGAAGTTAGCGCGGAAGATTTGGCGGGCAAGAGCTACGAACCTCTATTTGCGTTGGATAATTTAGAGAGCCTGGAAAATCACCAGAACCTATACAAAGTTTGGTTGGCGAATTTTGTCAGCATAGAAGACGGCACCGGCGTACTGCACGTTGCGCCCGCCTTTGGCGAAGATGACCTTACCCTGGGCCAAGAGAACAACATTCCAGTGCGCAAAACCGTGGACGAATCCGGCCACATGACTGGCGATTTTGGCTTTGCAGACGTTGCAGGCAAATTCTTTAAAGGCGCAGACAAATTAATAATCGAGCGTCTAACCCAACGCGGCCACGTTTTTGCCGCCGAAACCTTTGAGCACACTTACCCATTTTGCTACCGCTGCGACAGCCCGCTTTTGTACTACTCAATCAACACCTGGTTTGTGCGCGTCTCGGCAATTAAAGACGAGCTGCAACGCACCGCCAAAGAAATCAACTGGACGCCAAGCCACATTAAAGACGGTCGCTTTGGCAAGTGGCTGGCGGGCGCGCGCGACTGGGCAATTAGTCGCAACCGTTATTGGGGTGCGCCAATGCCAGTGTGGGCAAATGTAGAAGACGAAAACGATTACATTATTGTTGGTAGTATCGCCGAGCTTAAAGAGTTGGCGGGCGAGGGTGTAAACGTAGAAGACCTGCACCGTCCGTTCATCGACGAAATTACTTTTACGCGCGATGGTAAAACCTATAGGCGCGTAGAGGAAGTAATTGACTGCTGGTTTGAATCCGGTAGCATGCCGGTTGCCCAGCAGCACTATCCGTTTGAGAACAAAGAAAAGTTTGAAGCGTCCTTCCCTGCTGATTACATTGGCGAAGGCCTGGATCAAACTCGCCTTTGGTTTTACGTGCAGCACGTAATTGCCACTATTTTGTTTGACCGCCCGGCCTACAAAAACGTGTTGGTAAACGGCATGATTATGGCAGCTGACGGCCAAAAACTCAGCAAGCGGCTTAAAAATTATCCGCCGGTGGACGATGTTTTTGCCACAGAAGGCGCGGACTCGCTGCGTTTGTACCTGCTTAGCAACCAGCAAGCGGTCAACGCAGATTACATGCGTTTTAACCGCGACGCGCTAAAAGATTTAAACCGCAACGTGCTTGGTACGCTTAACAACAGTTTGCGATTCTTTAAGATGTACGCAGACATTGACGGCTTTACGCCGGGCGATTTAAAAGCGCCAAGCAGCACAAACGTACTGGACAAGTGGATGATAAGCCGGCTGGAAGAAGTTGTGGCAGAGGTTACCGCCGCCGCGGACAACTACAAATTAGCGCACGCTATTAACCCGATTTTTGAGCTAATTGACGACGCTAGCAACTGGTTTATTCGTCGCTCACGCCGCCGATTCTGGAAGAGTGAGGACGACGCAGACAAGCAGCAAGCTTATCAAACTTTGTGGTACACACTGATGCGCATTAGCCAGCTCATGGCTCCGTGGGCACCGTTTTACAGTGACTATTTGTGGCGGCAGCTGCGCAGCGATCAAATGCCGCAATCTGTGCATTTGAGCGATTGGCCGCTGGCCGGTGAGTTTGATCAAAAAGTTTTGGATGAAATGGCTCAAACTCGCAATGTGATAAATGAGGGTTTAAGCGCTCGCGCTCAGGCAAAAATTAAGGTGCGCCAGCCGCTCGCCAGCGTAACAGCGCCGAAGCTTGGCCAGGAGTTTGCAGAAATTATTGCAGACGAGCTAAATGTAAAGCAAGTTAAGTTTCATGGCGATCAAGACGTAATTTTGGATACCGAGCTGACAGATGAGCTTAAGGTAGAAGGCGCTATGCGTGATTTAGTGCGCCACATCCAAAATCTACGCAAAAACAGTGGGTTGAATGTCGACGACCGGATTGTACTATGCGTGCAGAGTGATGATACTTTGTTGCAACGCGCAATGCAGAGCTTTGGTGATCTTGTGAAACAAGAAACGCTTGCTGTAAAATTGACGAGCGAAACGCAAAAATATACAGCGAAAATTAGGATTGACAGTATAGAGGTAGTGATTTCGCTTGACAAAGTATAGGCGCTATCAAGAGTTGTAGATAAAAATAAAGTGGCCTGCGGCGGTTTTGATGCCGCCGCAGGGATTTTGCTGACAGGGCCAGCCAAACACTTCCACTTTGGTAGAGGACGAATGCAATAGGCAAAATTAATCCCTCGCAACTTCTTTTTGCTGAAGGGGATGTTCGGCAAAGCCTACATTACCGTCATTGTCGACGGTCAACAAGGTTTGTATGGCCGTAAGCTTGTCAGGCAGCCATGCGCGCCCACCTTTGCTATTGACGCCAACAAGACTGTAGCTTTCAAGCGCTCCCTCGCGGTCTCGAGGCATGCGGCTATCGTTGTCTGTGGCGATTCCCAGCCTCACGAAGAGACTGATATCTTGCTGCTGTATTTTTAGCAACACACATCTAACCTCGCAGACTAGCGAGGTTTTCATAATACGGCCATCTTGCAGAGTTACAAAGTCATCCTGTTCCCCGTACCCAAACCTAGCAAGCCACTCGACTTGATCTGGAGTTAGCCTCGTTGCGATCATGGCAACCTTCCTTGTGGAAGTGTTTTTTTTTGCGGCACATTTGCGCTGCAACTGTTTAAGTTATATATCAAGTTGCGTCGCAAAGCAAGGGCGTTTTTGTGTTTGACCGAAAAAGGCAATCATGCTAATGTTAAATCTAAAGGTAAAACAAAATGATAATAAAAGATATAATCCCACATCATGATATGCAATTTGCTCCGGTGGAAGATGATGACGATGAGCTAACAAATGCCATCCGTGAAGAAAACGAGCGTTCAGAAGACAGGTGGCAACTTAACGAAGAAGCAAATGGTGAGCAGCTTTCGGAATTTTGGGATGACGCACTTAACGACCTCGCTCAAAATAATGCTGAAGAATAGCCTTTACACTTACAGCGTAATCTGTTAAAATTTACTAGATACAATTTATAATCTTTAAGCAAAGAATTATCATGAAAGCAGTTATTAAAATTGGTGGCAAGCAATACATTGTCTCTGAAAACCAGACACTTTTGGTTGACCGTTTGGCAGATGAAACTAAAACTGTCGAGCTTGAGCCATTAATGGTCTTCGACGACAAGTCCGCAACGGTCGGCAAACCGGTGGTTAAAGGCGCAAGCGTAAAAGCTACGGTTGTTGAGCCGGAAGTCAAGAGCGAAAAAATTCAAGTCATGAAGTTTAAGTCTAAAAAACGAGAGAAAACCATGACTGGTCATCGTCAAAAAATGACAAAAATTAAGATTGACTCGATCAAAACTAAATAATAAGCAGCCGCCCTAAAAATAGGGCGGTTTTTGAATCTAAAACTGTTCCAAGAATTAGCAAAAGCTGCTACAATAATGCTCAGCAACAGAGAGGGAAACAGAAAATTAAAGATGGCTGGCAAAATAATTGCAGTAACAAATCAAAAGGGCGGCGTAGGTAAGACTACCACGGCTGTAAACCTAGCTCACTATTTGGCAAAAGGCGGTAAATCCGTACTTTTAGTTGACTTTGATCCGCAGGGGAATGCGACGAGTGGTTTAGGTGTGGATAAACGACAGCTGCGCTACACTGTTATTGATGCAATGGAACATAAGGCATCGCTAAGCGATTGTGTTGTTGATAGCGGTCAGAAACGCTTGTATTTACTGCCAACCATTCCGCAGATGGCTAATTATGAAGCTGAGCTAGCAAATAAACAGCAAAAGTTTACGAGGCTAAAACAAGCGCTTTCCTCGCACAGTTATGACGTAGTTGTCATTGATTGTCCACCAAGCTTAAGTTTATTAACAGTAAATGCATTAATAGCCGCAGATCATTTGTTATTGCCAGTTCAAGCAGAGTTTTATGCGCTGGAGGGTCTTGGGCAACTGCTCGAGACTATGCAGCTTGTAAAAAAAGGCTTGAATCCTGAGCTTAATCTTCTTGGGGTTGTGGTGACTATGGTTGATTCTCGCACCACCTTGAGCGCGCAGGTTCAGGCTGAGGTTCAAAAACATTTTCCGGATAAGGTATTTAAAACTGTTATTCCGCGCAATATCCGCTTAGCGGAAGCGCCGAGCCATGGTCTGCCTGTTGGCGTTTATGACCGCTGGAGTAAGGGCGCGAGAGCTTATAAGACGCTAGCAAAGGAGGTGTTGAGTCGTGTCTAAAAAACAATCTACGCGTGGTCTGGGGCGAGGGTTTGATTCGCTTATCCCAACAACTTTGCTTGATGAATCTTTTGACCCAAGCGCTGCCGAAGATAAAGCCCTAAGCGAGCTTCGTGATATTGAGATTACTAAAATTCAGCCGAATCCGCATCAGCCGCGCCGTTGGTTTGACCCAGAGGCGCTTCAGGAGTTAGCCAATTCAATTAATGAACATGGTCTCTTGCAGCCGATTGTCGTAACTCAAAAAGGCGATGGTTATGAGCTGGTGGCTGGCGAGCGGCGTTGGCGTGCCTCAGAGATAGCTGGTAAAAAGAAGATTCCGGCCTTGGTTCGCACATATTCTGATCAGCGCAAACTTGAGTTGGCATTAATAGAAAATTTAAACCGCGAGGACTTAAATCCGCTAGAGATTGCCACGGCATACCTTAAGCTTCAGCAGCAATTCAACATGACATTGGAAGAAATTGGCAAGAAAGCTGGCGGTAAGGCAATTAGTACTGTTAGTAACTCTTTAAGATTGTTAAGTTTGCCAGAGAATGCCAAAACAGCGCTAATTAGAGGTGAGATTACTGAAGGCCATGCTAGGCAAATTGTTGCAATTCAGGAACCGCAGGTTCAGCAGGAGCTACTTGATCTAATTATGGCAAATAATTGGTCTGTGCGTAAAACTGAGCAGTTTGTAATTGGCTATAAAGAAGGAACCAAAAACTCAGAAAAAGCCAAAGCAAAAACGCGCAGTGAAACGCCTGCTACGCAAGCTTTAGCTAAGAGATTAGGCACAAAAGTTGCAGTTCGCAACATGGCGCATGGTGGGAGGCTGATTATTGAATTTAAGTCAGATGACGACCTTGAGCGCATAACCCAATCTTTATTAAATTAGGAGGAGATCGGTTAATATAACCTTGCTTGATCTAGCGGCAGAACGCGCGCCCATAAACGTCCTCTAATTTTGTCACCGCTAACTGCGCCAAAAGAGCGTGAATCGTAGCTTCCGCCTTGTTTACGGTTGTCTCCCATAACGTAAACGGCGCCCTGAGGCACGATGACGTCCACTGGTGAATCTGTGTAGGTTGCGTCAAGATTAGTTAAGCCCAATTCTTGGTCAATATTTACGCCGTTTGGATAATCCGAGTTTGTTATTGTTACAACGCCATTGCTAATTTGTACGCGATCGCCAGGCAGGCCAATAACGCGCTTTATTAGCTGCTCCTTTTGACCATTTAAGCCAGTGATTGAGCTGTCTAAAGTAACTATTTGGCCTCGCTCAGGAATATACGTTTTGCTTTGTATGATAGATAATGTCCGCTCAACTTTGCTAATGATTAAGCGGTCATTGTTTTGGAGCGTTGGTGTCATGCTAGAGCCGTCTACGTAGTAGCTTTGGAATACCGTCAAGTTAATTAAGAAAGCGGCAATAATGATTGCGCCTATAAAGATAAAAATTGATGCGGCACTTCTTAGTCTGGCTAAACTTGAGCCCTTTTTGCCTTGTTTTAGAATATCAGCTGAGCTTTGTAATGGTGTTTCATTGATCTTCGCGGCAACTTCATCGGGTATATGCGTACCCGGTGCTGGCGTGTAGGATGCTGTAATTGGATTAATCGGTGTTGAAGATGCGTATGCCTTTACACGGCTAGGGTCAAATGGCGCGTTTTGGACTTGAGCCGTTGTAGCGCCTTGAGTGGGCGTGACGGGTGTTAATGCTTGGGTTGGCGGAATCTCTGTGGGGGTAGTAATTAAAATTGGCTCTTGAACGCTACCAGCCTCGCCCTGCGGAGTTAGCCGTTGGAAGCTTGGCGCTGGCTGTGTTTGAGGGGCGGAAGCGACCTGTTGATCGTTCTGTTGCGGTAAAATTTTTGGTGTATTATTGACAGCATTCTGTTGATATTGCGCCTGTCCCGCTGGTGCCAAGATTTGTTCATTGGGGTAAGCTTTTACCTGAAGATTATCAGGCGCAGGGTTGGTCTGTTCATTTGTTGGCATCGAGCCATTTGGCTTATTGGGATCCATAAGCATAATAATACAGGGGTAGCAACTAAAAATCTAGTCTATTATTCGATTAAGTTTGATCTCAGAATTATAAAATATCATGCGTAAATGGTTTACTACTCGGCTCAAAAGCGCTATAGTTTAAAGCAATTGTTTATGAATCGAGATAATAATAACACAGATGGTTTTATACTCAGGAGGCGTGCTAAAAGCAGTAGCGCGGATCCAAGGCAGCGTAATTTGTCTGGCGTTAATGTTCCGAGTCGCTTTTTAGATAACTCAGTGCAAAGTGCTCAGGCCGTGCGCCGACCAAGCTCGGTGGGACTGCAAAGTCCATCAAGTTCAAGTTTGGTGTCAAACCCACAACAGTTTGTCGCACCTCAGGCAAATAGAGAAAAGATTGGTATTGATCTTAATTTGGACGACGATCAGCCAAAAAAGAAATCTGGTGGCTTCTTTAAAAAAAATGGCAAAAAACCAGAAAGCCGAAAAGACAGGAATAACCGTTTGCGTAAAAAGTGGTCAAGAAAAAAGAAGATAATAGTTACGATTATTACTACCCTGATTGTAGCTATTTTGGGCGTGGGCGGATACTTTATATATAAATTTTTATACGCCGGCAACCAAATTTTTAGCGGCAATGTTATATCGGCTATTTTTGACGAAGCGCAGCCTTTGCAGGAGGATGAGAACGGCCGTAGCAACATTGTCTTATTTGGTACATCTGAGGATGATGCCGATCACCCAGGTGCTAATTTAACAGATTCAATTATGGTTGTTAGTATAAATCAAACTACTAACAATGCTTATATTGTTAGTATACCGCGCGATCTGCATGTCAAGTACGGGCAAAGCTGCGATTCTGGAACAGAGGGCAAAATTAATGTTATTTATAGCTGCAACCAAGATTTTGGAGAGGAGGCTGCCGCAGCTGCACTGGGCGACAAGGTTGGAGAGGTTCTAGGCCTAGATATTCAATATGCCGTGCATGTCAATTATACCGTTCTCAAGGAGGCTGTTGACGCTGTTGGAGGAATTACAGTAACGATAGAAAGTGATGATTCCCGCGGTATTCTAGACCGTAACTTCGACTGGATGTGCAATTACACTTGTTATTATGTTAAATACGAGAATGGGCCAGTTACACTTGATGGCGTTCATGCACTGGCTTTGGCGCGTGCAAGAGGTGACACGTCGCCAACTTATGGGCTAAGTCGTTCAAATCCGGATCGCGAAGACAACCAACGTAAAATCCTGATTGCACTAAAAGATAAGGCAGTGAGTGCTGGTGTGTTGGCTAATCCTGTGGCTGTGAATAACTTACTTACCACACTCGGCAATAATCTGCGAACCAATTTTGCAGCTGACGAAATTAAGACACTGATTAAGCTTGGTCAAAACGTTGCAACAGAAAACATTACCTCCTTTAGCCTTGAAGATAGCGATAATCCGCTTGCTACAGCTGACTGTTACAGTGGTGACATTTGTCCTAATGCTGGTAACTTTGATTACTCTGACATCCAGGCGGCTATTTACAAGTTGTCTACAACTGATGCTGCCTCTAAAGAAGGCGCTACAATTGATGTATTTAATGCTAGCGGTACAACCGGTGTGGCCCAAACGCAAGCTGATGAGATAACGGCTAAGAATTTAACTGTCGGTACGGTTGATACGATTTCAACTTCATATGGCACAGAACCGATAATGCTTTACGACCTTTCTGGCGGTACGATGCCAGCTACTTTGCAGAAGCTCAAAGACTTGTTGGGCGTTGAAGTCACGGCAACGACGCTGCCGTCTGGCATTACATCTACGGCTAATTTTGTAGTGATTGTTGGAAAGTAAAGCGGAATAGTGTAACCATAAGTTTTCTCTCAGCAGTAAGGTGCTATAATAAAAATATTGTGATAGATTTTTTACGAGCCAAAGCTACACGTAACAAAGCCAGCGAAGCGGTCTACTTCGGTCTAAACCTCTTAATGCCTATTGCAATTTTGTTTTTGGTTCGTTTGGATCCACCATATCTTGCTTTTGCCCTTGTTATTTTAAGTAAATGGCGAATATTCGCATTACGCCCACGGTTTTGGTGGACTAACATTAAGGCAAATCTTGTTGATATAATGGTCGGCATAAGTGCTGTAGGCCTAATTTACATTGCATCAGATCAGTTTGCGCTGCAAGTTGTTTTGGCTGTGCTTTACGGAGCTTGGTTATTGGCAATAAAGCCGCGCTCCAGTAGAAAAGGTGTTCTGTTGCAGGCCGGAATAGCGCAATTTGTTGGTCTGGTAACGGTTTTTCAATATTCAGTAATATTGCCAGAATACATAACCATGCTTTCTTGTTGGCTAATTGGCTACGTCTCGGCTAGACACGTTGTTAGTAATTATGAAGAGCCATACATCGAGTTGTTATCTACAATATGGGGATTATTCTCCTTAGAGCTTGCCTGGCTTTTGTACCATTGGACAAATATTTATGACGTTGGATTATCAATAAAGATTCCTCAAATTGCTCCCATTATGTTAGTTATGGGCTATTGCGTTGCAAAAGTTTATGATTACGTAAAGAGCGAAAAATTAACAAAGACAACGGTGCGCAATTCAATATTGTTTGGCGCGGCGTTGTTGGCAATAATAATAATATCTTCACCATGGGATGTGACAGTATAGCATATGAGTAATGCAATTATCGAACCGGCGCCACTGAAGAGTAAATCAAAATCAGGCAAAATAAATAAGAATTTAAAAAAGAAGATTTGGCTAATACTAGGCATAGCCTTACTTTGCATGGCCGTCAGCTTTATAAGTGTTTGGGCGGTTATTAGGCTCGGTATAGTTAAGATTGACGCCGAAACTATTAATGACAATAGCCAAACGATTGTGATGCAACAGAGTGAAGTTATATCTGAGGTATTTAATAGAGTTAGTCCAAGCGCGGTGGCAATTACAACTGAAATTGTAAGCACTTCAACTAATGGCTATACAAGTTCGAACGGCTATACAAGTGAGGGCTCCGGCAGTGGCATAATCATCTCCGAAGATGGCTATATTTTGACTAATAAGCATGTAGTACCAGAAGGAACTCAAAGCATCAATGTAGTAACAAGTGACGGTCAAGAATATACAGACGTTGAAGTTGTTGGCCGTGACCCGAGTAATGATATTGCTTTTATAAAAATTAATGATGTTAGTGGTCTGACTGCGGCGCAGATTGGTGATTCAAATGATGTGGCGGCTGGACAGCAGGTTATTGCAATTGGCAACGCTTTGGGTATTTTCCGCAATAGTGTAACTAGCGGAATTATCTCAGGTGTTGGTAGACCGCTTACGGCATCAGATGAAACTGGTACTACGACTGAGCAACTTGAAGATATGTTCCAAACTGATGCGGCTATAAACCTTGGTAATTCCGGTGGACCTTTGGTGAACCTAAAAGGTGAGGTGATTGGTATAAATACGGCCGTCTCGTCTGATGGTGAATCAATTGGCTTTGCTATACCAATAAATGCCGCAAAAACAGAAATTGCCTCAGTTATTAGCACTGGTAAACTCTCGAAAGCGTATGTTGGTGTGCGTTACGTGACAATTACTCCAGAAAACGCCGAAGAGCTTGGCGTAAGTGTGACGAAGGGTGCGCTGGTAGCTGCTAGTAATGGCCAGTCGGCAGTAGTCTCTAATAGTCCTGCCGAAAAGGCAAGCTTGCAGGCAGGCGATATAATCACAAAGGTTGATGGTACTGAAATTGAACCGGGCAAAGGCTTTGCAACGCTAATTGCACAATATTCTCCAGGCGACAAGGTTGAGCTCACTCTGATTCGTGGTGGTAAAGAGCAAACGGTTAGCGTAACGCTTGCCGAGTACCCTCAGTAAATGCGCACTGTTATTCCAGAAAACGCGCATTTAATTCCTAATACCGCAAAGCCGGTATTTAGGGGTAAAATTTATGATATTTATCACTGGCCGCAAAAAATGTACGACGGCACTACATCTGTATTTGAAATGCTCAAGCGTGTTGATACTGTTAAGGTTTTAGCAATAAAAGATGGAAAGCTGATTTTCCTACAAGATGAACAACCTGGTCAAAAACGTAGTGGCTTGACGTTGCCTGGGGGGCGCCATGATCGGCCACAAGAAACAGAGCTGGACTGTGCAAAAAGAGAGATGATGGAAGAAACTGGCATGGTCTTTGATCACTGGAGGCTTGCTGCGGCAGCTCAGCCATCAGATGAGATTGAATGGTTTGTTTATATTTTTGTTGCCTGGGATGTGCAAAGTGTGAGTGCACCGACTCACGGTTCGGGCGAGAAAATTAGTATTCAGCTACTAAATTACGATCAGGCTATGCAAAGAATGCCCACGCATTTTTCGCTCGTAAGTGCAGCTGAAATTTTAAGAAATGCCGGCTCAATTGAAGGTTTAATAAAAAACTAGCGTTTGCTAAACACAGCGCAAAAATCCTGTATTTTTATAAATTCAAAGCCTGGCTCGGCAATTTTTTTGATGTTATCAAATTGACGCGGGTCGGCTTCCAATACCAAAAACCCCCCACTTTTAAGGTGTTTTGGTGTCTGTAGAAATAGTGTTTTGATAAAAATTAATCCATTGTCTTTTGCGAAAATCGCCTTTTTTGGCTCAAAAGCAGTTTCGGGTGAGCACTGCCAACTCTCATCAACGTATGGCAGGTTGGCAGCGATGCAATCATAATCATGACTGGCGTGCTGCAAGAGGTCCGATTCAAAAAAGCGTATTTGTTGCGCACCAAGTTTCTCTGCATTTTTTTCGGCAATTTGTAGCGCGCTCGAGTCAATATCGCTGGCCTCTACGCGGGATTGTGGCATTTCAAGATTTAAGGTGACAGCAATTATGCCGCTACCGGTGCCAACATCCAATATTTTTGGTTGATCGGCAAGAGGTAATGCTTTAATTTCGTCAATGAGCTGCTCTGTTGCAGGTCTAGGAATTAGCACTTCTGGGGAGACTAAAAAATCGCGGCCGTAAAATTCTTTTCGACCAAGAATGTAAGCAATTGGCTCGCGTCTGGCGCGGCGTGCTGTAATATCTAAGAGCTGAGGTAATATTTCTGGGGAAATCTTCCGTTCGCCATGCGCCAAAAGCCATGCTTTATTTTGTTTGAGTAAGCTGCAAATTAGAACTTGAGCATCAAGCCTAGCACTGATAATACCTGCAGCTTCAAAGTCGTTTGTTGTTTGATGCAGATATTGCTGGATTGTCATTTTTCACCCTTGCTTTTCTTCTATTCCTGCGGCACGCATTTCACGCTCGCGAGCTTGCAAATGTTCAATTAAATCGTCAATTTCGCCATTCATAGCACCCGGAATGTTACTACGACTGTAGCCAATTCGGTGGTCAGTAATACGATCTTGTGGCCAGTTATATGTGCGGATTTTCTCGCTGCGGTCGCCTGAGCCAATCAGGCCGCGGCGTTCAGCAGTCAATTTTGCCTGCTCTTCTTCTAATTTTATAGCAAGTAGGCGGCTGCGCAAAACTTTTAGAGCCTTGTCTTTGTTTTTAATTTGAGATTTTTCATCTTGGCAGCTAACAACCAAGCCAGTTGGTAGGTGAGTGATGCGAACAGCAGAATCTGTTGTATTGACACTCTGACCGCCGTTTCCGCTGCTACGAAATACGTCAATTCGTAGGTCGCTAGGGTTAATGACTACATCTGTTTCTTCGGCCTCCGGCAAAACTGCAACAGTGATAGTTGAAGTGTGGATGCGGCCTTGGCTTTCGGTTGTTGGCACGCGCTGAACGCGATGAACGCCGCTTTCGAATTTTAACGTACTATAAACTTCGGAACCTTTTATGCTAAAAATTATCTCTTTAAAGCCGCCGACTTCAGACGGGCTTTCGCTGATTAGGTCGGTCTTGAAGCCGCGACGTTCAGCAAAGCGTTGATATGCACGGAATAGATCCGCCGCAAACAGGCTAGCTTCATCGCCGCCCGCACCAGCACGAATTTCCACAATGACATTTTTTTCGTCATTTGGGTCTTTTGGCGAGAGCATTTCAAAAAGCTTGCTGTCAATATTGGAATATTCATTCTCCAAAGAAGGAATTTCTTCTTTGGCAAGCTCAGCCAGTTCATCATCACCACGCGCCATTTCTACTGCTTCTGTAAGCTGTTTGCTGATGGTTTGCTGGCGCTCTACAAGGCTGATAATTTCGGTTAGTTCGCTTAGCCGCTTGGTTTTTTTGGCATACTCACTGTCACTAAAGGCGTCTGGGCGCGCCAAAAAAGCCGACAATTCGGCTTGTTCGGTTTTAAGTTGTAAGATATCTAGCTGTATGCGTGCCATTATTCCGCCTCCAAAATTGGCGTAGACGCCGACAGTTACTTCTTATTTTTGCTATTTTTTGCTTCGGCTCTAGCAACGGTTTTTTTGGCTTTACTTGCCAAAGCATTTCGGCGCATTTCGGCAGCTTTTTTACGAGCTTCAAAACGGTCAACGCGACCCTCGGTGTCGATGAGAGTTTCCTTGCCTGTAAAATAAGGATGAGAGGCGCTACTAATGTAAACCTCTATGAGAGGATATTCGTTACCGTCTTCCCATTTAATGGTCTTGTCGGTTTTAGCTGTAGACTTTGTTAAGAAGGCAAAGCCTGCGCTTGGATCCTGCATGACAACAGGACGATAGTCGGTTGGGTGAAGGTTGCTTTTCATAATTACAAATATTATATCTGTTTTTTATGGCAATGTAAAGATTTTTTAAGATAAAAATGCAAAGTTATGACTTAATGTCGCGTTGGGACATTATGCTCGTTGCGATGGCTAATCCAATAAAAACAATGCCAAGTGAACCAACTAGCCATTCTGGCAGCTCCACCCCATATAATTTTAGCATCATAACTCCGCCCAAAAAGCCAATTGCCCAATGCGCGCCATGCTCGAGGTATTGATATTTTGCAAGCGTTTTGTTTTTAACAAGATGGATTGTCATAGCTCGGACCCAAACAGCGCCAGCGCCAAGACCAGCCATGATTAGGATAATGTTGTTAGTAAGAGCAAAGGCGCCGATTACTCCGTCGAGCGAGAATGAAGCATCGAGAAGCTCGAGATACAAAAATGATGCAAATGCTGCCATTCCATACACTTGTCGGACGGCAACTTTATTGCTTGGATTGTTTTTGCTAAAAGCCTCTTCTAGTAAATTGAGACCAATCTTTAATGCCATTGCGCAAATTGAAGCAATAAGTATGGTGCCTTGGTGATCTGCTGAAACGGTAAAGTACAAAATTATAGATGCGAGTAGCATTATAAAAATTGTAACATCGTTAAACTTGCCAAGTTTTCCAAGCCGATGCTCGAGAAATTTAAGCCAATGCGTTTGTTTCTCATGATCTATAAAGTAGCTAAGCGCTATCATGAGTAAAAAGGCGCCACCAAAAGCGTTAATTGCTGGCTCAGCAAGAGACAAATAATGCTCATAATCTGATGGGCTATTGAGCGCTAGGTTGACAACTTCACTTAAGCTAAGTTTTGCAGAAATCGCCACAATGGCAATTGGCATAGCAAAACGTACAGCAAAAACAGCAATAATAATGCCTAGGGTCATAAAAAGTTTTTGCCATAGCGGCGAAAGGCTGGTGATGATTTTACTATTGATAACCGCGTTGTCGGCGCTAAATGTCACCTCAAGCAAGGTAAGTACAACTACTGTTAAAAGTGCCTGCCATCCGGCAAAGATGCCGGTAGAAACCCATATTATGATTGTCGCTGCAAGTGCGAACCAATAGATTTTTAGCAATTGCTTCATTACGGTAATGGTAGCATACTGTGGCGTCGATGCAAAGGATATTTTTGTAAAAGTACTAGGCAACAACACCTTAGCATGGTATAATTTAAGCAATTACAAATTTAACGAATCACCCTACGCGTAAAAAGTCCTCCTGATTAGGGAAGGGCGCAGGGGAAGAAAAGGATTTTACTCTTATGGCAGTGGAAGTAGACATTAAAGATTTGCTTGCATCGGGCGCGCATTTTGGCCACAAAACTAGTCGTTGGCATCCTAAGATGGCAAAGTACATTCACAGCAAACGTAACGAAAGTCATATTATTGACCTTACCAAAACTGTCGAAAGCTTGAATGTGGCGTTGCCATTCATTACTAAAACTATCGCTAGTGGCAAGCAAGTGCTTTTTGTTGGCACAAAACGTCAGGCCAAGGACATTGTAAAAGCTGCGGCCGAAGAAGTTGGCATGCCGTATGTTACCGAACGTTGGCTCGGAGGCATGCTTACAAATGTAAAGACTACGACTGAACGAATTAAGCACCTTAAAAAGCTTGAAACTCGTATGGCCTCTGGTGAATTGGCTGGTCGTTACAATAAACTCGAAGTGCAGCGTTACCAGGAAGAAATCGATGCGCTTAACTTAAAATACGGAGGCATTAAAGATCTTAATGGCCAGCCGGGCGCAGTTTTTGTGGTAGATATGATCTATGATAAGAATGCCGTGGCGGAGGCTCGCCGTTTAAGTATACCGGTAGTAGCAATTGCTGATACTAATGCTAATCCAGATTTGGCCAACTATCCAATTCCGGCCAACGACGACGCCCTGAAGGCGTTAAAAATTATTACAGATTATGTCAAAGCTGCTATTTTGGAAGGCAAAGCAGCGCGCAAAGTAGAAGAAAAATAGGGGAAGAAATGACAATATCTCTTGAAGAAGTTAAAAGGTTAAAAGAATTAACGGGAGTAGGTTTGACCGATGCTAAGCATGCTTTGGAAGAAGCAGATGGCAATTTTGACAAAGCCCTGGAAGAAATGCGCAAAAAAGGCTTGACTAAAGCAGAAAAACGTAGTGAACGCGAAGCTAGCCAAGGAATTGTGCATAGTTATGTGCATGGTGATCGAATTGGCGTTTTGATTGAGGTTAACTGTGAGACAGATTTTGTGGCTCGCACTGATAATTTTAAAACTCTGGTCCATGATTTGGCAATGCACATAGCGGCAACTGCGCCGCGTTTCGTAACGCTTGAGGATGTTCCAGCTCAGGAACGTGAATCTAAGGAAGCTGAGTTTACTGAAAAGATCAAAAATGAGGGTAAGCCTGAAAAAATGTTGCCACAAATTGTTGAAGGTATACTCAAAAAGCACTTTGCCGAACAATGTTTAATGGAACAGCCATTTATTAAAAACCCAGATGTAACGGTTGGAGATTTAATAAAGAATTATATTTCAAAATTAGGTGAAAATATTGTTTTACGTCGCATGGCTCGTTTTGAGTTAGGTGTAAACGAGTAATTAATTATTGATGGTTTAGCCTGCGCACAAGAGGCGCAGGCTAAAAAACGACCGTCAGCCCACTGGAAAATTAATTCTCCCAAGATAATGTACTTCTGTGGCACCCATGCTGTTAATAGGGTCTGCCAGCTCTGCGTCATTATCAGAGATGCTCAATGCAAACAATCTGTTACTTAGGTCTCGGCCAATCAATACTGTTGTGTCTGGCGACCAATCTCTCCTGAGCCAATAATCAACATTACGTATGACATGGCCGCAGTTATCTCTTCGAAGGCTAGAGTAGCTAGTCCAGCCAGCTGTGCCGCAAGATAAATCTCTTATAGCGACAGTGTTGCTAACAATCCATTCCTGAATATCATAGCCATTAACAAGGCAGTAGCTTTTGGCAAGGGCTTGGATGGTTCTTTGTAGTCTATTGTTTCTTGCCGTACGCTTTATTTGAAGAGCTAGCTTGATTACAATAGCTGGCGTTGCTAAGGTAGCAATAGCTTGAAAAGGTCCAACCAGTTTCAGAACTATTAGCAAAACGCTAATTGCAATTAACGCCCAGCATGTGCGGTTTTTTAGTAGTTGCAATTTACTTCCCATCTTTAGTGAGGAGGCGTTCATAAGAATCATATTATTGTTTTGCGCTCAAATCAAGTCAGAAGCATATGTTACAATAAAAGTATGTTTGATATAAAATCATATGAAAGTCGCATGAATCAGGCGTTGACACATTTTGAAGAAGAATCCAAAAAAATCCGTACTGGCCGCGCTAATCCAGGAATGCTTGATGGAATTATAGTAGAAGCTTATGGCACAAAAATGCCACTCTTACAAGTGGCGACAATCGTAGTTCCGGAGCCGCAACTTCTGCAGATTAACCCGTTTGATCCAGGCAATTTGCAGGCAATTGTTAAGTCGATTCGTGATGAACAGTCTCTTGGTTTTAATCCTAGTGATGATGGTCGGGTTATTCGCGTTCCAATTCCACCGCTTAATACGGAGCGCCGTCAACAAATTGTAAAACAGCTTGGTGAAAAGGTTGAGGATTGTCGGATTGCATTACGCAATGTTCGTCATGATGCTTTAAGAGATGCCAAAATAAAGAAGGACGCCAAAGAATTATCTGAGGATGATGTAAAACGTGCAGAAAAGTCACTTGACGAGATTATGAAGACGACTCAAGCAAAATTAGACTCCTTGGCAAAAGCAAAAGAACAAGAGATTATGACAATTTAATTTGTCTTTCAGGCATTTAGAGTTATAATTGCAGCACATGAGTAAAGATAATTCAGACAACATACCTAAACACATAGGCTTTATTTTGGATGGTAATCGCCGTTGGGCTAAAAAACACGGCCTACCAACCTACGAAGGCCACCTTGCTGGCTATAATGCTTTAAGAGACTTGATTTTATATTCAGCAGATCGAGGAATAAAATTTTTATCCATTTACGCTTTTTCTACAGAAAACTGGAAACGCTCTAAAGATGAAGTGAGCAATCTTATGGGATTGGCTTTACGCGTTTTTAAAACAGATATGCGCGAGATAGTTGATCATCAAATTAAAGTTTGTATTTTGGGCTCGCGAGAGACGATTCCACCGAAGGTTCTTAAGGCTATGGAAGAGGTTGAGGAGATGAGCAAAGACTTTACTCGTACGACTGTTGCTATTTGTTTTAATTATGGTGGACAGAGCGAGATTGTTGATGCGGCAAGAGCATGTATTAAAAGCGGAATTGAGATTTCCGAAGAAAACCTACGTCAACATCTATATGAACCAAGCATTCCAGATATAGATATGGTAGTACGAACAAGCGGTGAGCAGCGTTTAAGCAATTTTATGCTTTGGCGGGTTGCCTATAGTGAGCTCTACTTTATGAATAAACTATGGCCAGACATGCGCTCTAGTGATGTTGATGCGATAATAAGAGAATATAATAAGCGCACCAGGCGGTTTGGGGGGAACTAATGTCGACTTTTATTTTAGTTATTGGAATCCTGCTTTTTGTTGGTTTGGTAGTTTTACATGAGCTTGGCCATGCAATTGTTGCCAAGCGCAATGGCGTTGAGGTAGAGGAGTTTGGTATCGGTTTCCCGCCGCGAGCCTGGGGTAAAAAGCTCAAAAATGGAACTTTATTGAGCGTGAATTGGCTGCCGTTAGGTGGATTCGTTAGGCTTAAAGGTGAGTATGACTCGGCAAAAGGTAAGGGAACATACGGCGGCGCCAGCCTTTGGGTAAAAACCAAAATTTTGCTTGCAGGAGTAATTACAAATTGGCTTATTGCTGTGGCGATTTTTACAGCTTTAGCTTTGGTGGGGCTGCCACAAATTTTATCAAATCAATTTACAGTGGCTAGCGATACGGTTGAGAGCAGTAGTGCAGTTGAGGCTTCAACTATTGTCAGCGATAGTCCGGCTCAGATTGCTGGTTTGCAGTCTGGAGACAAACTAATCAGTATTGGCGGGCAAAACGTCACAAGCTCTGATCAATTTTTGCAACTGACAAAAGGTTTTGCTGGACAAACAGTTGAGGTTGTTTATGCTCGTGACGGCCAACAACAGCAAACGGAAGCTACGCTAAACAGTGATAGCTCAGGTGGGAAAGGCTATATCGGCATGAGCGTTGGCGAAAATATAAGTCGACGTTCCACTTGGTCTGCGCCAATTGTTGGCGTTGGTGTAACGGCGCAGTTTACTTATGAAACTCTAAAGGGTCTGGCTGCAACTGTTGGCAATCTGTTTACTGCCCATTTTGCCGAGGCTGGTGAAAACGTAACAGGGCCAGTTGGTATCTTCAGTGTTTTAAGTAGCAGCGCGCAAGATGGTTTTGGGTCAGTTTTGTTTTTAATAGGCATAATTTCACTTACGCTGGCAGTTATGAATGCTCTTCCAATACCGGCGCTAGATGGCGGAAGGCTGTTTGTAACAATATTTTTCCGTTTAAATAAAGAAGTTCTCACCAAGGAAAGAGAAGAATCAATCCAGGCAACCGGTATGATAGCGCTCCTTTGTTTAATGATAGTCGTGACGTTTTTAGATGTTAAAAGATTCTTTTAAAACAATTCTTGCAAAAGCCCGAGAGCGGCTTTACCCCAAGGATCATTGGGGCATTATTTCTGGAACGACCATTGCAATAGTGGCGCTTTTTGCACCATGGTTCTTACTGGAGCTATTCTTTGACTTTATTCTAATTCCATTGTCAATTAGTAATAACATTAAAAACTCAATCTCCACAATATTGGCTTACTCCTTATCTCTTGGGGCTGTGGCCATTAGCCTAAAGATTTATGGCAAGAAGTTTAAAGATATTGGTTTTGATAAGCCTAGGCCGGATTATTTTTTTAAGGCTCTAATGTTTTTTGGCGTATATTTTGTAATGTCGCTCTGTTTGCAATTAATTGCTACATCATTTTTTGGCATGGACGCAAGTCAAGATCAAAATGTTGGCTACACATCGCCAAGTGGTTTTGAACTTATATTAGCATTTATCTCTTTGGTTGGGATCACGCCAATAACAGAGGAAGTTTTGTTCCGGGGGATTTTGTTCACAGGTTACAGACGACGCATGTCATTTGCGGCTGCAGCAATTGCCTCTAGTGCAATCTTTGGTCTTATGCATGGTCAGTGGAATGTCGGGCTTGACGTTTTTGCCATGGGTGTAGTAAGCTGCTACTTGCTCGAGAAGACAAAGAGCATTTGGCCAAGTATTTTTTTGCATGTTATAAAAAATAGCGTGGCCTTTTATCTGCTATATCTGTATAATGGTGGTTAGATTTGAGATGGGCCCAAAATAGGGTTAAAATTTATTAATATTAATGTTAAATTGAGGGATTTTCGATGAGACTTTCCAAGCTGTTTACTAAAACAAGCAAAAGCATTCCCGGCGATGAAGTTGCAAAAAACGCTCAACTTCTTATTAAAGCTGGTTTCATCCATAAAGAAATGGCTGGAGTTTACAGTTTTTTGCCGCTTGGTTTGAGGGTTATGAATAAAATTGCCCAGATAGTCCGTGAAGAAATGAACAAAATTGACGGCCAAGAGGTGTTTATGCCAGCTCTTCAGATAAAGGAGCGATACCAAAGCACTGGCCGTTGGGATGACGCAGTTGTAGACGATTGGTTTAAGACTAAGCTCGCCAATGGTAGTGAGTTGGGACTCGGATTTAGTCATGAAGAAAATATTGTTCCAATTGCAAAAAATTTTATTAACTCGTACAAAGATTTGCCATTTGCGGCTTACCAGATTCAAACAAAGTTTCGCAATGAGGCAAGGAGCAAAAGCGGATTGATGCGCGGCAGAGAGTTTATGATGAAGGATATGTATTCATTTGCGCTTGACCAATCGCAGCATGAAGCCTATTATACTCGCGTTTCTAAAGCCTATGAGAATATCTTTAAACGGTTAGGTATTGGCGATAAAACTGTTATTGTAATGGCTAGCGGCGGCAGTTTTAGCAAGTATAGCCACGAGTTTCAGACTTTTAGCGAAGCAGGTGAGGATATTATTTTTAGACAGTCAGACGGCCAATATTATAATCGCGAAATTGCGCCATGCAAGGTGGCGCGCGCAAACTTAACAGAGGTGACGTCAGAATATCAAGAGGTCCTTGGCAAAGGTGTTGTTGGGGTTCAGG
>JAEHDC010000017.1 GCA_016880595.1 Candidatus Saccharimonadota bacterium | reverse complement strand
CATTGACTACTACAACAATGACCGTATCCACACGGCACTAAAGATGTCACCAAGAAGCTACGCACAGACGCTAAGACAGCCTGCGAGGTTTCGAGAGTTGGTGTTCGGGAAGAAGGGAGCTTGACAACGCGCCGTATGGCTTTCAGGCCAGCGAGGCTATTGATGATTTATTGGCTTTAGACGTTACCGTGCTTTGCACCGGCAGCCTCCATAGAAAATAGCTGTAGTAGACCGGCAAATCTTATGGGAAGGCAGCATAAACATACTCTCCCAAAACGATTCATGTGAGATTATGAGGCGCACCACGTCTAACGCGCTATCCCAGCAAATGATTAGCTTTTTGAAAACAGATCGTTTTTTAGTAAAGTAGGAGGTAGCATGACAGATTATAAAAAATTCGAAGATTATGAGTGGAGCGAGAAAGACCTTGATAAAGTCCTTAATTTTCTACGCATTTTCGATCCAGAAAACGCAACACAAGAAAATGCCATCGACTTCCTGATCTTTTACGGAACGGCCATTCATGAAATCGGCCATACGGCTACCGACGAAGAACTAGAACAGCTCTACAAAAAATTTGCTACAAGCAAGAAATAGCAGCATACAACAACAAACTCAAGCTTCCTCCCTGATTCTAAACATCCATAAAGAGCAAGTCTATGGTCACGCCAAGCGTCTTTGCGAGCTTGGCGATATTGTCGATAGAGACGTTCTGCTCGCCACGCTCAATTGCGCCAACATAGGTTCTGTGCAAGCCAACTTTGTCGGCAAGTTCTTCTTGAGACCAGCCTTTTTTCAGACGAAGGTCACGAATTCTTTTGCCAAATTTATTTCGTACAATCTTAGACATATTATCTATAGAGTAATAAGAAGATGCTTTTAGCTCTACAGCCAATAACTAGCATTTTATCTGTAAATACTATTGAAATTACAGAATCTATAACATATAATGAGGACAAGCTCCTTGGTGGGCGGACAATTAAAGCCTAAACTTTTGCACTTGCAAAAGCATGGCAAAAAAGCCAAGCTAGATACTGATCCCGTCGTTCAGCATCTAGCTTGGTCATGGCTCGAAAGGGCTATGGGGTTCGCAAGAATCCGCTGGCGGCGGGTTCTGTGTTTCTAAAAACTAATCCAAGCTAGGTAAAATATGGAACAACGGCATTGTGCAGTCGCTGAGACTGTATTTATTTTGCCCAAAAATTATTGCGTAAAGCGTGAGGGCCAATATGGCAATCACTAAATTACCCGCGTTTATTGCCCCGCCAAAGGTTTGTGCTATATGCGGAGTCCCATTGTCATTGAGCAAAGCCACGGCAGGGTTGTTTGACTGTTGCGGTCACCAGGTTTTTGTTTGTGTGTCTCATTTGTCTGAGGTAGAAAAACTTATTGTTGGTTGGGCGGATTTTACAGCTATTCAGCGGCGTGAATTTATGGATTTAGGCAGAGAGCCAAACAATCTAATCTATGGTGGGCGTGATGCGAGATTTAAATTCTTGAAGAATACTCTTTTGGTGCAAATCCAAGCACAAAAGATTTAGCGCGGCATATGTATACGCGCACTGCTTGCGGCAAGGTGGTGATAGTCACTGACAATCACGCCGGGATGATGTCGCCTCTTCGCAAACAATGGCTAAAACTCATGCGTAAAGTACAAAAAGAATCCGCGAGAACGCTCAGCGCCACACGGATTTACGAGTTAAGCCAGGTTGTTATACGGATGCAAACGCTTAGGTTCTCGTGTAGATGGTCACCAGATGAGTATACGGCAGGTGTTTGCATAGCTACACCAGAACAGCTTTTGCAATGGGCGCCGGAGTGCAGGACACTGTATATAACTTGCGAGGTTAAGCGCGAGGATTTGTATGTCGTTACGGCTTTGATGCCGAAGGGAGCGGTGGTGGTGTGTCAGTTGAGCTAGCTTTGTCTAATCGAGTATAATTACGGCATGAGTAATCAAGCCATGCCTAATGAATCTATACCCGTAGATGAAGAGAAACTTAAATTACTTAAAGATCTAGCCAGTACAGACACTAGTTTACTAGAAAAAGTCGCCAATGTTTATTCTAGACAAGAGGAAAAATATCTAGATGGCTATAGAGCGTTTGTTTATGGCCTCCTGCAGCCGCTAGGAATTATCGCCGGATTTGGTTTTACGGCAATAGACAGCATCAAGTCTCTGTGGTTGTTCATCACAGGAGAAATAGTGCTGATAGGAGCGATCATTTTTGCTGCCTACAAAACGCGTCAGCTTTATACGAGCACGCTTTCAAGTTTAGCTAAAGAAAGTGATGCTAATATTTGCCTAATATGGGAGCGCGTAAAGTTTTCCTCTGATCTACTTCAACAGGCACTTTCCGAGGGTAAAATACCAACTAATATCGAAAGTAGACAAGTGGAACTCAATAACAAGATGATGACCGCGTTTACACCAAAGCCCAAAAATAAAAACGCTAGTTTTAAGGATCACCTCCCCACAACTCTTGCCCTAACAAGCATAGGAATACTGCTGGTGCTACTGAGTTTTGCTAGCTTCTAATCCTCTAGTGCTAACTAACATGCAGCAAATAAACAAATCGTATCATGGGGGCATATGAGCCGCCGCAAGGAAGCTGGACTCACACAAGAACAGCTTGGCAAGCTTACAGGTTTAGATCGTGGACTACACCTGCATCTCAGGCGTAGAGTGTTGTGTGCGTAATCCTGCAATAACCAGTATCGAAAAGATAGCTAAGGCGTGGAAGGTAAAATCTTCAAAATTGTTTGAATAGCTAATATCTATAATAATCGCCGACCAAATAATATAAGCATAATAAGTTAGGTAGGATTTGTAGGTCAAGCAGCCAAATACTATAGTCGTATGTAGTGTTATGCGCAGTGGTAGCATCGTGAAAAATAAACAGCCTCGGAGGTAATATATGGCCGCCAAAAAAATAAATCAAGATCAGCCAACACCAGCCCTAGTAAGTATTGTAAAATACTTCAATTTGCGCACTGCTCTTTCGTCCACCCCTTCAAACTATCATCCAAGGCCCCACCGTTTAGGGCGTTGGTTATAGCGTGCGAAGGATTATCATGTATGTCTTGGTAAAGCTTTTGCAGGCTTGTTAGCTCTGACTCTATTTCTTGCGGAGCCACGCGGCTTAAGCGACCCAGCGATGTTGCTATTTGTGCAGCATCGGTCACTTCCACGTTGAATACACCGGAGGGGTATGGGTTGGAATCGTCAGTCATAGCGTCGAGTCTTGCTTTTTCTTGCTCGTACACATTGCAGTAAGCCTCCACTGAGCGCTTAGGCTGGATTAGTTGTGCTATTAACAATGTTGCAAGAATAACTAACGTCACAGTAATCCCTGAACCTATAGCTAATTTTCTCTTGTCAGCTTCCTTAAGTTTAGATAGATATTGTTTGTGCATGCTTTAGATTATAGCACTAAGTAAATTGCTCGTGTTTTGAAATTTAGTTTGCTAGTTGTAAACTACATTTTGTAAATTATAGAACAAAGATGGCTTGGGTCTCTATCTTTAGAAGGAGGTTTTTTGACGTGGGAAAATACAGAAATCTTAAAATTGCCACGTTGTTTGTGATACTGAGTGCGCCTATTGTCTTTGCGCATCCTGCCTTGGCGGCGGACGGAGATATTGCCCAGGTTGAAAGCTTTATAAAAAGCGTTATTAAAGTTATTTCGGGCTTAGCAGGTCTTGTTGCAGCCGGCTTTTTTGTTGCCGGAGGTTTTGGTTATATTATGAGTTCCGGCAATCCAGAAAATTTGGAGAAATCAAAGCATACGTTACTTTATTCGGGCGTTGGTTTGGCCATTGTTATCGCCGCGTTCGTAATTAGTAATATTGTAACTGGATTAGCTACGAGCGCGTTCGGGGGATAAATTATGCCTTTCCCAGTAGTTACTTCACTGGTGCTGTTTGCAGACGCAGCAATTGCATCCGATACCATGCGTTCGGTACTAACGCCAATAATTGCAACTCTTTGCGGCATAGCAACGTTAGTTTGTGCGTTTTTCTTGGTTACAGGTGGCATCGAGTACATATCTAGCCGCGGCAAGCCGGAAAATCTTGAGCACGCCAAAAAGGTACTCAAAAATGCCTTAATAGGTTTGGTGATGGTTATTGCCGCTGCTGCACTAACAGCAATTTTAAGTCACGCCTATTCTTCTTCGGTAGAAGGGACGACAGAAAAGCTGCCAGTTTTAGCATCAATTGAGCAACAGGATTCAACCGATTTTTGGGACATAGTAGTTGAGGCAATCATTACTGTTCTTGAAAGTATTATCAGCTCTGTTGGCGTGCCGTTTGTGCAAGCCCTGGGCTATTTTACCAACAGCACGCCGCTTATGGCCGAAAATTCCAGTGTCTTTAATCTCTGGCTGGCTATGGTTGGAATTACGGACGTTTTATTTATTCTTGTTGTGGCGCTGCTTGGATTTCATGTTATGAGTTTTAGCTCCTTGGGGTTTGATGAGATTGACATCCGACAAATTCTGCCACAATTGGCGCTAATGTTTTTGCTAATTAATACTTCCATTTTTGCCATAGATGCTATTATCGAGCTATCCAACGGCATGATCCGCGCTTTGCAATCTGGCTTTTTGTGCGTGTCTATTTGGGACACGCTGGCCAATATTACTAAGGAATCATCTTCTCTTGGAATTGGCGGGCTGCTGGTTATGATTGCTTTTTTGGTATTGACCGTAATGCTACTCGTTTATTATCTTGGCCGCCTCATAACTTTGTATATCGGTGCGGTTTTGTCGCCAATGGTTTTGCTGCTGTATTTGCTGCCTGCTTTTAAAGATTTTGCAACCAGCTCTTTAAAAGTGACTTAACAACCATTTTTGTTTGATTTGTGCAGGTGATTATTTTGCAACTTGCTTCGTCAATTTTTAGCGGTATGTTACAAGACGATACCAGCGGCCAGCCAAATACTCTTATGACTTTAATGGTTGGTTTGGCCACAGTTTTGGCGCTGCTAAAAACGCAAGGCGTGATGAAAGAGCTTTCATATGCTGCCAGTACGCCAAGGGCGGCCAAAAAAATGGCCGGGTCGTTTATGCGCGGCGTTAGTTATCTTAGTGGGCATAATTCGTCACGTCATAGTGGCAGAGGTTACTACAATACAGATAATATAGAGAGCAATAAAAAGAGAAAACGCATCGAAGGCCGCCCCGAGCCTACAAATCAGCAAGCGCTAAGTAGTCGTGCGCCCAAAAGATCAGAGGCTAGCTTAAGTACTGGGGAAACGCGGCGAATGCAAACGCCAGTCAAAAACGAACAAATAATTGTTGAAGGCTCGACTCAAAAACCAGCCGCAAAACCAAAGCCTAAAAAGATCAAAAAGGAGATTGAAACATGAGATCCACTATAGTTCCAGCTCAGATCACCACCGTTGAAGACAGAATCGCAGGCAAACTTAGCCTCTCTCAATTGTTATTGTTGGTCTCGCCAATTTTTGGCGGCAGCGCAGTGTTTGTTGTACTGCCGCCATTTTTTAATTATGCAGTCTACAAAGTTGTGCTGATAGTCTGCGTAGCGGTGATCTCCGCATTGCTCGCCATCCGAATCAAAGGCAAAATTCTACTATTTTGGGGAATTACCTTGCTTCATTACAATACTCGACCAAAATATTATCTGTTCAATAAAAACAGTGCTCATGCTCGTGAGATTTCAATAACAGCCGCCATAGACAACACGCCGCAACCAGAAACTAAAACTCAAAAAGATGTCGTCAAACATCTAATGCATCTCTCTGCTACAGAACGCGCCAGAATTGAAAGCCTAATCGCCGATCCGGCTGCAAATGTCCACTTTACTACAACCAAGAAAGGAGAATTGCGTGTCCATCTTACAGAAGTCCCGCAAGAAGGCCTCAGCGCGGCAACAAATTAACATTAATGGCGTTAAAGGCAATATGCTTTTATTGCCCAATAGCCAATATCGCGTGGTCATTGAAGTATCCCCAGTTAATTTTGAGCTAAAAAGCGAGGAAGAACAAGACGCGCTAATTGACACCTATGAAAGCTTCTTGGACTCTTTGCCCTGCCCGCTAGAAATCGTTGTTCGGATACGTGAACTAGACATGGACAAATATCTGGCAGACGTTCAAGAACTGCTGGCCGAAGAAAAAAAACCAATTTACCGCGACCAAATAGAAAACTATACCGAGTTTGTGCAAAGTTTGGTGCGCGATAATAAAATCCTATCGCGCCACTTTTATGTAGTGCTGCCATACGCTGCCAATGACTTTGAAACCGCCAAAGAACAACTTTCTCTCAATGCCGATATGGTAGGTAAAGGGTTGATGCGACTAGGAATGCGGACACGCCAATTAAATAATTTGGAATTACTCGATTTATTCCACACTTTTTACAGCCCTGCCCAAGCCAAGCGCCAGCCGATCAGTGAGCAAGTTGCTACTTTGCTTAATAATTCGTACATCCGAAAGGAGCAGCAATGATCACCGCGATAACAAAATTTGCCGAGTGGAAAAAGCGGCGTGACGAACGTCCAAAAGAACTCGCCTTCACCTTTGGCGAGCAAGATCAAGTTGACGCGCTTTCTTATGAAGGTCTGGAGGAAAACACCGACCACTTAGTCATTGATGGCCAATTCGTGCGAACTATGTTTATCTCCGGCTACCCATTTATGGCTTCTAGCGGTTGGCTTGATAGTCTAATTCACTTCAATCACAATGCGGATATTTCCTACCATATTCATGAAGTTGACGCACTGTTGGCGCTGCCAAAATTAAATCGTAAGATTACCGAACTAGAATCAACACGCAGAGCCTTGATGCGCAAAGGTGCAATTGTGGGCTCAGAGATTACCGACCCGCTCGACTCTGCCATGGAGCTACGCGACAAAATCCAGCGCGGACAAGAAAAATTATTCCAGATGTCAATTTACGTTAGCTTACGCGCAGAGACTTTGGATGAATTGAATAAGGTTACGAAGATGCTGGAAAACGCTCTAGCGGCGCGCATGTTCAATATTAAAACCGCCCGCTACCAGCAGCTTGAAGCCTTGCAATCCGTCTTGCCGCGCGGCGAGGATGAATTAAACCAAAAACGAAACCTGGACAGTTCTTCTGCAGCATTGGCCTTCCCGTTTATGTCATCTGAGCTAGTACAAGAAAAAGGCATTTTGTACGGCGTTAACAAATCTAACAATTCGTTGGTAATTTTAGATAGATTTAGTTTGCATAATGCCAACAGTATTGTGTTTGCTCAGTCTGGCAGCGGCAAAAGCTATGCAACTAAGGTTGAAATTTTGCGTCAGCTCATGCAAGGCACAAAGGTCATTGTCATAGACCCGGAGCGGGAGTACAAAAACTTAGCCGAATCGGTAAATGGCACTTACGTTAAACTGTCGGCGAAATCTAAAGAGAAAATCAATCCATTTGACCTAGCTACCACTGCACATACCAGAAGCGACCTGTCCGAGCACGCTCAGGATTTGACCGAAGTGATTTCGCTCATGGCCGAGGGTTTGAGCGCCCGCGAGAAAGCCGCCGTAGATAAAGCCATCCTCAAAATTTACGACAAGGCGAAAAAGTCACCGCTACTAGAAGACCTGTACGCCAAGCTGAAGGATTTAGGACAATTGCAACTTTGCGAACGGCTAGAAAAGTACATCAGCGGTACTCTAGCCCACGTCTTTAACGCGCAAACCAACATCAAGCTGGACAACCGGCTTGTGATCTTCGATATTAAAGACCTACCGGAATCTTTGCGCCAAATCATGATGATGATCATTGCCAACTTTGTGCAAAATCAGGTTAAGGCCAAGCCGGAAAAGCGGCTGCTTGTGATTGATGAAGGCTGGATGCTGCTGGAACACGAAGAAAGCGCCCGTTTTGTATCTGGCCTGGTGCGCCGCGCCCGCAAATACTACTTAGGCGTTTCTATCATCTCCCAACAGGCGAATGACTTTTTACATAGCGAATACGGTCGCGCTATTGCCTCGCAAAGTTCACTGCGCATTTTAATGAAACAGGATACGACTACTATCAAAGGCGTTGTTTCGGAATTCAACCTAAGCGAGTACGAAGAAAGCTTTTTGCTGACGTGCGGGCGCGGCGATGCTCTAACTATCGCCGACCAAAACCATGTAGCCGTCCGCATTATTGCTTCACCAAAAGAGCATCCGCTAATTACAACTAATCCGGCAGAGCTATACGCGCCATGATGCCGCTGCTGCTCCGCAAAAAACTTGTTTCATTCAAAGTTGAAACCGGAGTTATTCTTGGCATAGTACTCTTTTTACTAATTTTACCCGGCGTGGCGGTGGCTTCGATTCCGGATATTGACAGTTTAATTAGCGGTGAGGTTAGTGCGGGGAATTCTGGTGATGGCATATATTACACCGGGAACTCGCCAGAAGATAATACTTACGCTTGGGGCAACTGCACCTACTGGGTATTTATCATGCGCAAAAATGACGGGCATCCCATATCCAATACATGGGGTAATGCCGCCGACTGGGCGTTGAATGCGCAGCTCCAAGGCTATAAAGTTGATCAATCACCAGCCGCTGGCGCAATCATGCAAACCGCCAACTCTGCCGGTGGTTTAGGCCACGTTGCGTATGTTACAAAAGTTGATCCTGCAACTGGCTCTTGGACAATCTCGGAAATGAACGCTAAAGGCTTAAATGTAGTAAGCGAGCGGACTTTTACAGTTTTAGATGCGCAAAAATACAATTTTATACATTACAAGGAAGCGCCATGATTGACACAGATTTTCCAACCCAAGAACAGTTTGACGGTTTTGTGCGCTTCTTGGATGCCTTCGTCTCTTCATTGCCGCGTATTGCGTTAATTGCAGCCATATTGGTAATAAGCGCATATTTATTATGGCAGCTCGCACTTTTAACGTTGCGAGTACTTGAAATGCGTCATTTGCTACGCCGTGATTTGCTGTTCTTGGAATTAACGCCACCTGCTTTTTACGACAAAACACCAGAAGCGCACAAACAACTCTTTGAAACTTTGCACGGCAATAATGACACACGCACGCTTCAAGACAAGTTACTGCTGCGCCGAATGGCGTTTTCCGTGGAGTTAGTCGGTACGCGCGAGCAAGGCATTCGTTATATCTTCTGCGTGCCAAAAGAGAGCCGCGACAGTTTTGAAAAAGCCATTGCCGGGTTCGGCACAGACATTCGCGTTAAAGAGGTCGGGGATTATCTGACGAAAGCCCAGCGACTGCGCGCCAGGTTGTTAGAGTTCAAGCTAAAAAACCGCTACTATCCTTTGCAGGGTCACGAATCCTTTGAACAAGCCGACCCCGTTGGCTATCTGCTAACCGCAATGGCCAATTTGCAGCCGGGCGAAGTTATGGCGCTTCAATTTGTGTTGTCGCCTACCACCTTGCGACAGGTAGATAAGATTTGCAACCGGTTGTTACACAATAAGGAGCATTTGGACGCGCTAGGCAAAAGACATCACAAATCACTTGGTGGCGTACTGAAGGATGGTATTAGCTCGGCGCTACTAGGCGTAACTTCTGCGGCTGGCGATGTTTACCACGGCCCGTCAAAATCCGGCAAATCCCCGCAGTACAGCACTGCAAGCCACTACAAACAGGTTGCCGCTGGCATAAGGCCGGAGCGCGACATGGGATCTTTAGAAGAAGAGCTGGCACAACAAGTCAGCGAGAAGTTAAACGGCGACTTGTTTTTAACCAACATTCGCGCATTGGTCGTAGCGAGCAAGGCTAGCTTAGCCAAAGGCAACGATATACGCAAATCATTCAATGTATATCGCACAAGCCGCCAGGCCATAAAAAGCCGTTTCAATTTTCCGTATAACCTACGTACCAAATACAGGCGCTTTGCATTTGAGCACCGGCTGCCCGGACTTTTTGGAAAAAATTGCTGCCTGCTGTCAGCAAAAGAGGTATCAGATATTTATCATTTTCCTAACAGCACGGCGGTACATAATGGCGACGTAGCACACTCGTTCGGCAAAGCACTTGCGCCACCATTGGCCATCAGGAGCCGCGCCGACAAAGGTAATTTTGATGTAGTGCTAGGGCGCAATATTTACCATGGCAACATAACGAATATCGGTTTAATAGCAGACGAGCGCGAACGCCACATGTACGTCATTGGCGCCACAGGCAGCGGCAAAACCACACTGCTAAAATATGCTATCTTGCAAGATATTCTTAGCGGCAAAGGCGCGGCCGTAATTGACCCGCACGGAGACATGGCTATGTGGCTGCTCAAATACATACCCAAGGAACGCATTAAAGACGTCATCTACCTCTATCCCAAAGAAATTAGCAGCCCTATAGGCATGAACCTGTTGGAGCTTCCGCCCGGGCTAGAAGGTGACGAACTTCTGATAGCTAAAGACTTTGTAACGGAGGCGATTGTGTCTATCTTCCGCAAAGTGTTCTCCGATGACGATACCGGCGGCCATCGCATTGAGCATGTCCTGCGCAACGCTATTCACACCGCCTTTTACATTGAAGGCGCCACCTTGTTCACTATCCGCAAATTGCTGAATGACGCCGAGTACCGCAAACAGATTGTGCCCAAGCTGGAGGACGAATACCTTAAAGACTTCTGGCTGCATGAATTTGGCTTAGCGGGAGATTACCAAAAATACAAATCTATGGACGGCGTTATTACCAAGATCGGACGCTTCCAGCTATCCGCGGTAACACGGCGCATGCTAGAGCAAAAAGAATCCACAATAAGTTTTGACGATATAATGAATTCCGGCAAAATCCTGATCTGCAACCTGGCTAAAGGTGCAATTGGCGAAGACACGTCCGAAGTGATAGGCACGACAGTCCTTGCCAAATTACAGCTTGCAGCATACCGGCGCATTGAAATTGAAGAAGATGACCGGCGCCCATTCCACCTATACGTTGACGAATGCCAAAACTTTATATCGCCACTATTCACACAGATACTTTCTGAATCACGCAAATATAAGTTTTTCTTAACCATGGCCGAGCAGTCAACATCACAGCAAGATCGTGATCTTACCGAAAACATCCTAGATAACGCAGGCACAGTTGTTTGCTTCCGCACCGGCAACCCCGCCGACGAAGAACTAATGTTACACCAGTTTAAAGACCGCATTGAAGAAGGTGAAATTATGCGCCTGCCAAAGCACAACTTTTACATACGCATAGGCGCTGGCGACGCTCCCGAAACATTCTCCGGCGAAACCATCCTGATAACCGACCAAGGCAGCAAAGAAATAGCCAACCTAGTCAAAAAGACCTCCAAAGAGCTTTACAGCAAACCCTACACTCCGCCGCCAAAGCCAGAACCGAAAAAAGAAGAGCTAAAACCAGCCAGTGAAACCATTAAAAAGACGACTGGCGGCAAAGATACGCTTAAGCGCAGAAGGAGCTATAGGAGAAATCGTTCCGCTTAGGGTCGCCGCTAAAATGGAAGTTATATGGCCACTACTACTATGCTGTTCGAGATTGATACGCGCCTCTTGATCGCTTATTTATGCGAACAAAAATTACAATTTCTCTTTGTGTAGCAAGCCTGATTCTATGATTGCAGCTTCTCTAACATCAAGACCGCATAGCTCAGATAATTCAAACGCACGCCTATCTAGCACTTCGTCTTCATCACCATGTACGCCAGCAAGAGGGAAGTTACTCTTTGCAATAAAATGCGGAATGTAGCTTGTTGGAAATGGATACTCTTTACCGTCACGGGCAGGAATGGGTTTTTTTGAAATTACTTTTCTGTAGCCAAATAGCCTGTATTGCTGCGGCGTATAACCACCCTCTTCGTGTGTTTCACGAAAAAGTGTTTGCTCTAACGTTTCGCCAGACTCCATGTGGCCGCCAGGCATTTCCCAACCGCGCTTTGTTTTTGTTAAGACAACTCTGTTATCGCCCTGAAGCGCAAGGCAAAATGCAGCAGTGCATAATTTTGGATCTGGTAAATGACTCGAGATGTAGAATTCCCAAGTTATGTTCTCGCTCCAGGCGCCAGAAGATAGCCTGCGTGGCTTATAAATATAATCTGAGTTAGCATAATCATCTAACGCCTTGTGGATGTCAAGAGTAAACTCAGGGTTATCTACGATTTTAGCAATCTCATTTGAGCGTTCTTTTGCCAAATCAAATGTTTCACCGATAAAGCTAATGCGAATTCGCGTTCTGTCATCAGTGGAAAATGGTACTTTTGCAAGATCTTCATAGCGAGCTTCCAATACCCAATTAAGAGCTAATAGCTTTTTTACATCCGCTTCGCCGTGATGCTTAAAAGAGGCATACTGTATACATAAACGATTTCTATGAGCAAAGCCAATGCAAGCATTTTCAATCCAGCTCATTAGCGTATTATAGAAGTTAAATCCCTCCAGAGAGCCGATTTCTATAGGTGAATTACCGCTTAGGCGAGTTGCACCCTCAATAAATTGAATTGTAGATTTACCGTTGTCGTCTTTGTGAAGGATCCCTTCTAGGTAAAGCCATCCCGTTATGTTAAGCGTCGTCATAAGTTTTTCGACTGCACCATAGGCATCCTCAAATTCTTTGAATCCACCCGCTAACTTGACCTTTGAGTCTGGATGCTTTAAATCGAATGAAGTTTTTTCTTTGTAGCAGGCAGGCATGCGCATAAACGTGTTTCCTAGACGAAGCACTGCAAATGAGACCTCAATTCCATCAACATACTCAGTTAAAATTAGCTCACCCAGATTGGCTTTTTTAAATTCATTAAAAGTATCGCCGAGTTCCTCTGAAGAATTAACAAGCTTCATACCGCGTCCACCAGAAAGCTTTGTTGCCTTTAGGACTGCTGGAAACGGGAAGCCTGAGCTACGCTTCATAATCTCTTCCATATTTAGCGTTGTATCAATCTCCAGTGTCTTTGGGGTGGCGATACCCTCTTTTTCAAGAATGCGCCATATTAGTTTTTTATCAAAGAAAGTTTTTGCTGCTTTATGCGATGGCCCGACAAAGAGAATACTTTTTAACTCAGGATGCCTTTCCTTAATGATGTCCCAAGCTTTTGCGATATTCTCTAGGCCGCCAATTACCGTGCCGCGACCAAGGTTTATAAAGGCAGATACCTCTTTTTTATTATCGTAAGCATCTTCAAAAAGTGCGGCAATGATTTCCGGAGATTTTGCATAGCTGGAGGCATCTTCTAACTCATCTGCAATATGCACAAGGACAAACTTATCCTTATTAGCTTCTTGTTGCATAGCTTTAAAATATTGCAGGCCGCCAAACACATAAATATATTTTTTGCTCATATTACCCTTTCATTATATCAGTGAACAAGTCTGCGTATTAGTTTGCCAGCGCGTCCTCCCATTTCGCAACCACTTTGTCGGTCCAATAAGATGCTGGAACTGTAGGAATATTAAGCGTGACGCGGTTTTTAAGGTATGCCTCTTGACCGGGTAATTTCGTTCGCACCTCAGGCTTGATACCTAAACAAAACGGGAAGTAATTAGTATCTTTTTCCCAGTAACAGTGACTTGCAATAGGCGGATAGCCAAAGTCTGAAAATTTCCAAAGTTTTTTCGTCTTTAGCTCCGCAAGGGTTGTATTCTTTAGTTTTAATTTATATGAATACCAAGACAAAGCCGATTTGTCGGCGTAATCAGGAATTTCAACTAACTCAAACTTGTCACTGTGTTTGGCGAGAATCGTGGTTAGCTTTTCTATGGCTACGCGCTTGTCTTCAAGAATAGCGTCTATTTTGGGCAGCAAATTTTTAACTGTGAGCGCCCCAAATGGATTAATGCGCATGTTAAGTCCGTAACCCGAGAAATCAATATCGGAGTAATTGCTCTGATCCATAAAAGAGCCAGGCGAAGTAATATGCTGTAGGCGCCCGTAAGTCTTCTTGTCTTTTGTGACAATAATGCCGCCTTCGCCAACAGAAACGTTTTTCTTTCGCTGTAATGACGCAAAAGCCGCATCTCCAAAGCTGCCGACAAATTGATTTTTATACATTGAAAAGTGAGCATGAGAGAAGTCTTCGATCATACGAATATCATGCTTCTTGCAGATTTCAGAAATGCGTTCGCAGTCAGCCGGTACGCCCCACATATGCACTACGATAACGGCTTTAGTTTTAAGCGTAATGTTGGCTTCAATTGAAATAGGATCTATATTACCTGTGCTCGGGTCAATATCTGCAATAACTGGCTGGAGGCTTAGGTGATTAAGCGGCGTCACCGCTCGAACAAATGTCATACTCGGCACAATGACTTCATCACCTGGTTTAAGACCAAGCGCCATTAGAATGGCGTGCAAACCTGCCGTACCCGTTGACGTAAAGATTCCATAGTCAACGCCCATCTTTTGTGCAAAACTGCACGGAACTCCCTCGTATAAATCGCCAAGATTCCATGTGCCAAAATCGCGGCCTTCAACAAAGCGACACAAATCTTTCTTTAGGCTTATATCGTAGCGGGGCCAGATATAAAGATCTTGCTGAACGCGTTCAACTTCGCGAGCATCGCGAATCTTTTTTGACATTTTTATAATATTATCTCTGCACTCATCAGTGGTTTCAAACAAATCTATATCTTCAATCTTTATCCATCGAACATTCTGGCTTTCGCCTTCATTCGGCTTAATTGGCGTACTTTCTTTAACGATAGCTCCGAATACTAGGTCATAATGAAAATGCTCGTCAGGAACTATTGTATATTCTTGGATTGCCCAGGGTTGTAAGCGCTCGTTGTCCTTAAGCTGAAGATATTCTGGGTAAAACAAATCTTCTTTTGCGAAGCCAAGTTCTTCAGCAACTTCACGCTGCGAAGATTCTAAGTATTCTTCATCTTCATCAATATGGCCTCCTGGAGGTAGAAGAAATGGTAATTTTTTGTGATGGATAAGAAGGCACTTGTCGCCCTCTTCATTAAAAATATATGTTGTGGTGCAAAAATGTCTTAAAGCCATGCTATTTTCCTGTCTTTGCTAAGGTTATTAATTTTTCAAATGTCGACACAAAGTCTTTTTCACTTATCTTTTTATTTGTCATGATGCCTACGCATTTACCGAATAATTTTTCTTCGATCAACACATTCGAATATATGAGTGAACGATCAAACCTTATCATATATAGTTTGTAATCACTATTATTTAGTACTGGCAAAACTACATTAAAACCTTGACCGCTTCTCTCTGCAATCGTAAGCAGCGACCCCAGGAGCCTTGTAAACTTTGAATCTTCTAGCTTTTCTGCTTGATATTCTTGGATGAGTCGGCCGCAAAGTTCTAAATACTTTGCTTCGGTAAAACCATAATAACGCTCAAAATAGAGGTAGGTATAGCTATCCGCAACAATATCTACAAAGAACATTAGATTTTTGCCCATGATGCCACGAATTGCTTTGACATCATCATAGGAAAGAATGTTTTGGCGGTAGTTATGAAAGATCAAGTGCAGAATTATCGAGGCGCACCCGAATTTATCATAATGACGCAAGAAACTTGGCGATATGGATAGCAGGCCGCTCTCCTTATCTAGGTTAAATTTCTTCTCATTCTCTTTACCAATTACTACTTTTGGCGCCCGCTCTTCGCAGCGTAGAAAATCAAAGAATCCGGCTACCATCTGATCGAAGAAAAGAAGTGTTTCGAACAAGTCGATTCTTTTTTCTTTTAACATTTTGAGATACTCGAATGAGTAAAAGGCACCTCTGTAAATTGGCGATTCTTGTGTGCCCTCAAGAAGCAGGTCTAAGCATTCTGAGTCGATAAAACGATATTCAGATATTTTATTTTTATTAAAAGAAAAATTACCGCTCGCGTTAACAAGGAATTGCGCATTGACAACATCCTTGTCGGAATCCCAGGTGAATAGATGTACCATACTAACAACTTCATTCAGGCACATATGTCCTTCTTCATAGACAAGGCGTTTCAAACATCCTGTTAAGCTTTCGTCAGGCTCCAAATGACCACCAGGAAATTCCCAGGCACCAGGAAAAAGATTGCGTGTCATAGATCGTTTTTGCACAAGAGCCTTATGGCTCGTACCATCCTGGATAATGAAATCAACAATAACCTCTTTATACTCTTTGCGTAATTCGTTGCCCAATTCATTAAGTTGGCGTTCCTTATCGTACTTCATTTAGCCCTCCTAATGCACTCTTTCTTGTAGATTCAACTATTGAATTTCGATGCTTGTAAGCGTTAATAAACAAGGTTTGGTCTTTAGACAGCTTATTTCTATAACAGCGTTCAATGAATTTCATATTGAGAAGGTTGTCGAGGTGATTTCTCTCGAAATTGTGTCCACTTGTAAATGTGCTAATGAAGAAATCAAGCTGATTATCCATCATTTCTTCAGCATATCTTCTTTCTTCGGTACAAACAGGATCTCCAGAAAGGCGATCCTTAATAAAAAGTTGGGTTTTTTCCACCTTCCATAAAACGCTTTGCGCCAGACACTTGGTAGCCCTCCGCTTTAACCCCAGTGCACCTAGAAAGAACAATCGAACCCTGCAAGCCTGCGTCGTAGTAGGAGAAGACTATTGTTGCGGAATCTTCCGTATCGTATAGATCTTCTTCAGTAGATAAATTAGAAATTTTAGCGTGAATATCATCAGGATAACCAAACCACCAGATCAATTGATCAATAATATGATAGCCCATATCAATGATCACTCCTCCGCCGCAAACATCAGTAAATTTACGCCAGCCAGAAGCGGGTTGCGGGAGATTAAGTGTATATATTGCATTAAATGAGGCTAATTTACCGAGACTATCCAATGCCTCATGTGCTTTTTCATATAGTGGGTGGAAGCGTCGCTGAGTGCAAATAAAGCAGTATTTTTCAATGTCATTAATACTTGCCATAGCTATCGCTTCATCTAAAGTACGAGCAAATGGCTTTTCCTTCATAAAAGGAATCTTATTCTGGCAAAGCGCTTTGCTTACCTCAAAATATTGATCGTGAGGAATTGCAACCACTACAAAATCAACACCTTCTTTAATGGTTTCCTGAAAGTTTTGGAATGCTTTTGTCTTGCCCTTTAGATCAGGAAATGCATTATAAAAATTTTCGTGGGCGCTTACATTAACGTCAGACACGCACACCAGCTCAACGTCTTTTCGCCGCAGCAAAGCAGGTATGTGGTCGTTTACCGATTGACGTCCAAGCCCGATTACGCCAGCGCGCAGTGTCTTGCCAGAAAATCTCAGGCTGCTACTCATAGAATTTTCCTTTCTTGAAATTACTAATGGGATTATGGCCACTCGCCAAAAAGCTTATATGTGCTATACTTTGGTGATGCGATTACTAAATAGAGGCACAATATTAACTTATTGAAGGCCAAAAGAAATATGTATTTGGGAAGTTTATCTAAACAATAAATACCAGACAAACGGTCTTATGCTATCGCCGCACATTATTTAACTTAATCATTTCTGCTAAGATTCTTGGTTGTATGCCGCCAAACTATCTCCAAGCTTAAAGAACTTTGAGTAATAATAGCCCGGCTAAAAACCTTTAGGTTGATAGCTTATGATCGAAGAGGTTCACCTCTTAAAAGGCTAAAAGCTCTCTTGATTAGTTTATACTCTTCATCGTCTTCAGTTTTGCCGCCTATGAGCATTTTACTGATATCGTCTTCACTGAACCATTCATATCCAGAATGATCCTCAGGATGAATTTCGATATCTTCAATATTATCTTCAAACCGCGCAAAATAAACGACCTCAACAGAATGTGAGGCCTTTATTTCATTTTTATAGGTGAATGCTGTAAACGGGTCACCGACGGTAATTCTCTTGCCAAACTCTTCTATGAGTTCACGCTTGAGACCATCCACGATATCTTCGCCAAAATCGACATGTCCGCCAGGTAGCTCATAAACGCCAGGCATAAACTTTTTTGTGTCAGCTCGTCTTGGCAAGAATATTTTTTCTGTGCCATCAAAGCTGTGATGAATGAGTGCACAAGCTACAATAACTTGTTGGCCCTCGGCTCGAGTTTCACTATCGTGTTGCGTCTTGGTCATGGTAAGAAATCGCCTTTCGGATTAAAATACAGTATGGCAGATGGTAAGGTATCTTGCCTTGCTAATCCTTAACTTTTTATATTATTTAACATTTAAACTATGAATATTATCGACTCCATTTATTACACTCCATATTTAAAACTACTTAAAAACGACATTTCTTTTTCTGATTATTCCAAAGGGAAAAGTTACTATACCCAGTTGGCGCCACTATTTGACGCCATGAATTCCAGAGAAGAATTCACCAAAAAAGAAGTGGACTTCTTAATTGATGTGGCCAAAGAATATGCAGGAATCGATGCGAATTCATTCCTCGACATTGCCTGCGGAACAGGAAGGCACTTGAAGGAACTTGCCTCAAGAGGATACTCAGGTTTTGGCGTTGACGCTTCACGTTATCTACTAGAGATTGCGAGAAAGGCGGCGCCTGATGCTGAGTTTTATGAAACCGACATGCGCTTTTTCAAAATAAATAACACAGTCGATTGTGCTTATTCGCTTTGGGACTCGTACGTTTATATGTCACAGACAAAAGATGTAAATGCTTTTGCCAAACAATGCTCAGCTCACATAAAGCGAGGTGGCATCTTGATACTTGATTCCAAAAACTATCAACGACAGAAACCAGATGAGGAAGTTGACCACAGAGTTTGTGAATTCAACGGCCTCCAGATTGACACGGTCGTAAGGAGGAAGGTGTATCTTCATGACAAAGTTTATGAAGCGGTCTTTACGAGTATTATTCAAGACGTTCATTCTGACGAGGCTAGCGTTGTGGTCGACCAAACTCTGGCCAGGATGTACAGTACTTCTGAACTCAAAAAACTGCTCAAACCGCACGGCTTCAAACTTGTTTATTGCTATGGCAATTTTGATAAGTCTGAATACAATCCTAAAACTTCGGACCGCATGATTGCCGTGTTTGAAAGGTGCTAGCTTGTTTTAAAGCTTTCATCCAACCACGGGGTGGTTTCAACCTACGCCAGATTGTTACATTCATAATATACTACCTTGGGTAAAAAGTACAATACCAGTATAAATAGATTTAGCCAACTAATGTAACTGTGTTTTGGAAATTAAACTGAGGTTATTTCGTCTTAGTCCATTCAAATATAACTTTAATATCCCCAGTAGCCTCAGGCTTAGCGAATAATGCCAATATATTACCGGCTTTCCATGTTAGCTCCAGGTCAAATTCAACTGTGGCATTATCCGGCTTAGCCTTTAGCAAGGCATCACGCAAACTATCACATATGCCTTCAATGACATTCGCTACATCATCAAACTTACCTTCCTTAAAACCCAACTTTCTCCCAGTTTGCAGCTCAGCGGCCGCATCAGCTGATCGTACGTACACCTTGGCGCCATTTGGTAATGTAATAGCTGCAACGTTTAATTCGTTCATATCCCCACCCTCATAATTTATTTACTTATGATTATAGTTATTAACTCGATTAATCGCAACTTCTTGTTCTTTGATTGCTTTTAGGAATAGCCAAGTCACTTTTTCTTCGCAAAAGTGACCAACTCGCATTTGCCGTTCCGTCAAAAGCGAGTTACGAATATTAGCTCAAGGTAATTTCGGATATGTTAGTGACCTCAAAGGCTATATCTAGTGTCCAGGTTTTGTTTAGGATAGCTCCGCAGCGTTTCTGCACTCTTTTGCAAGCGTTTTCCGAATTACAAACAAAGATTATCTTAGGAAACGCATTTTCTGAAAAATCTGTCCAATCGGCACTTTTGCGCAACTCAATATAGCGCTTTATTTTCTTTGATGCCTCTACTAACAAATGTGCGTCGTCATCCAGAATATCTACAAAATAATGGTGCGCTTCTTGGGCTGTCTCCAAAATCAAATATGCGTCAGGTTTTAATTTTGGAAAACTCTCCAGATTGGCTTGATCGCTTTTGGTTAAAAAGTCTAGATCATCGCCATATTTTTTATCCAAACGGTTGTACAGATTGAAAATAGCTACGCAGTGCATGGCGAATTGTTCACTGACCGCACTATCCCTATAAATTTGTTTAGCATTGACCCCAGCTTCATCTTCATCGCGGCACTCATCTAGCTTGCGCGCACCATCCGGCAACAAATAATAAGCTACGGGTTTGTGCAGTAGCCTGTAATTGTCAAAGTAACGCTTTGCTATAAATCCCTGCTCTGCTAGCGTCTCAAGCCTTTTAAAAATATTCATGCCTGGATTTGTCTCAAAAAAATAGTCCCTCAAGGTTGCTACTGTCACGAACCTAAATTTATAGAGAATATCTAATATCTCTACTTGTTCTGAGTTTAATGGACGTCTGTATCTAGGCTCAAATTTCTGCAATGCTTTATGCTCACTTTCTTTCCTATATTTATATATTAAGGAAGAGGGAAAGTAAAGAAGAGAAAAAAGAGGTAGAAAAGTAAAGATAGATGCAATTCGAGAAATGCAGTTATTTTGTATATATCACAACAAGAAATGATGGGCAAAACCTTGTTCTTGTGTAGTACAAATACTACAATAAGTACATAAGCAATTGGTACTTTAACAATTCGGCTAAACAATTAATCGGAGGGTAATATATGGGGCATGTTAGTCTGATGAGTAAAAGTTTGGCAAATAAGTTGCCCAAACTTTACGGCACCGAGCATAAATCGCTGGAGGAAAAAATCGCACAGGCTAAATTTTTTCACCCTGCGTCGAATTGGACGTGGTATGTGATTGAATTTGACGGCGATGCTACTTGTTGGGGGCTAGTGGATGGCCATGAGGCGGAATTTGGCTACTTCTCACTTTCGGAGATCAGCCAAGTTACGGGGCCGCTTGGGTTGCATGTCGAGCGAGATATATTCTTCCGTCCAACGCGCGTCAAAGACCTTGCGGCATTTGGACAAGGAGGGATGGTTTTTTAACCACCCCTCCTTTGGAGGCTTTGTAGCACTTGTAGTACAATGGGTGCATGGCACCAGTACGTCCACGCCTTCAGATTAACGCAAGCACCGAGGTCGTGAACCGCGCCAAGGCAGTAGCCTATGGTCGCGGTATGACCTTAACGGAGTTTGTCCTGCATCTGCTAGCTAACGAAGATGAGGAGCTTAAAGCGCTCATCAAAAAAGAATCGTCCAGCAGTGCAGAGCCAAAAAACTCCGCTAAGCCGTAACCCTAACGTTAGTTGTAGCCGATTGTTAAAGAACCCTGAGCTAACCGCTGAGGCTTATTTGCTTTGGCAAAAATCCAAGCTAAACGAGGGTAAACGTAATGGGGAGAGTTCAAAGACCAACAAACGACGAGGATTCAATAGCATCGCCCGACACTATTAACTTTAGTACCGAGCAACGCATAGAATTCCTAGCTAATCTTATCGTGAACCGCATTCTTGATGATACGGCCGATGGCTCGCCTTTGTTGCAAGCGATTGAAAGCGCGGGCATATGACGTACGACACCCAAAAGCAACGTAGGGGTGTACTGGCGGTACGGGTTTCTACTACAGGGCAAGGCATTGACGGCGACTCACCAGAAGCCCAAATAGAACAGGGCAAACGCTATGCTTCTTTGCACGGGATTGAACTTGTAGAAATTCTAAGCTATTTGGAATCCGCATCTGGCGCGGTTCAGCCCATGCAGCATGTGATAGACTATGCCGTAAATCCAAAAAATAACGTTAAAGTCGTGTTAATTAAGTCGATTGACCGTTTTACTCGTGCCGGAGCTACTGCTTACGATTTATTAAAGTGTCAACTTGAGCCGCACGACATTGACCTTGAGGACATGTACGGCGTCATTAACAATACAAAAGTGAATACCCTTGAACATCTAGGTATGAAATACCGTTGGAGCGTTCATACCCCCATCACGCAAAACTGAATTGTTGGAGGCCGAACGCGCAAAAGATGAAGTACGAGATATTTTGACTCGCATGATCGGCTCAGAGATACGCTATACACAACTCGGCTATTGGTCGCGCAGCGCACCATACGGCTATAAAACTGACAAAATCGAAACCAATAATGGCAAGCGCACTATCCTTGCAGAACTGCCCAGCGAAGGGCAAATCATAAAAAGGATGTACGAACTTAGATCTCAAGGCACTTTAAGTGACGAACAAATAGCACAAGAAATGAACCGTCTAGGGTTTAAAACGCCAGTAAAAATTGTACGCGACAAACATGACCGCACAAGGGTTGCCCGCCAAACTGGTGGCAAACCGATGACCAGTAAACTACTGCGTGCCTATATTAAGAAAACCATCTACGCCGGAGTTAATACAGAGAAATGGACAGGCGAAAAGCCAGTAAAATGTAAATTTGCTGGCTTGGTTTCTATAGAGCTGTTTAACGCTGCAAATCGCGGTAAGATTCAAATTACAATTGACCCAAGTGACCCAGACCATCCAGTAGTTGGCGAAGCCCCAAAGAACCCAAAATTCGTCAAGAAAAATGTGTTCAACAATGAGTTTCCCTATCGCAAAGTAATATGCTGTCCAGAGTGCAACCATTTGCTTCTAGGCAGTGCTTCGCGCGGCAGGCTTGGCAAATACTACCCTGCCTACCATTGCAGCCATCACGGTCATTACTTTAGAGTTCCAAGAAAGGATTTTGACGCTGCTGTGAGCGAGTTTATAGAGCGCGTTACTGTCAAGCCTGAACGCTTTAACGAAGTCATGGAAGCCGTTATTGCCGTCTGGAAGAAAAGGCAAGCACAAGTTGACACCGACAAAGAAAACTACGCCAAAAGGCGCGAGGAGCTGGAATCGGAGATAAAAGTTATCGTAAACAAAATGAAAATCGTAAACTCACAAACAGCAATCAAATACATGGAGGAAGATGTAGTGAAATTGGAGCAAGAAATTACCAACCTAGAAACCAAGAATGAAGAAACAGCAACCAAAAAAAACCGCCGACATACCGACCATCTTGAAATATACCAAATACTATGTGGAACACATGAAAGAGTTGCTTGTTGACCACTGTAATCCAGTTCTTAAAGCCAAATATTTTGGTGTATTATTCAACCAGGTTCCAAGCTACGCTACAGTAGCTTGTGGAACACAGGCAATAGCTGAAATTCCAGAGGTCAACGAGCTGTTTAAGCTCGCTCATAATAAAAAAGTTTCATTGGTGCGCGAAAGAGGACTTGAACCTCCACGTCCCGAGGGACACTAGCACCTGAAGCTAGCGCGTCTACCAATTCCGCCACTCGCGCATGTGGGATCTATGCAATAATATTACTTGTTTGCAAGTAAAAAATCAAGTAAAAACAACAAAGATATCTTTAAAATATATAAAAGTCTGGATCTGTTTAATATAAATTTGTTATGCTATTATAAGCATAAGAGTAAGTGAGGGCCGTTGCAGGTGAATAAAGTTGCTAGTTATCTACAAGAGCACATTTTAGGGGAAGTTTTGACCGATTCTAGCGTGCGGGATTATTTTGCCACCGACGGCAGTATCTTTAAAGTTACGCCAAGCATGGTTGTTTACCCCAAGAATATTCAGGATGTCCGCAAAGTTGCGCGTTTTGCTTGGCAACTGGCAGAAAAAAAGCACGTGCTGCCAATAACGGCTCGCGGGCGCGGCAGTGACCAGACTGGTGCGGCAATTGGTAAGGGGGTTGCGTTGGTTTTTCCGGCGCATATGAATCGTCTGCTTGAGGTAGACATTAAGCAGCGGCTGGCGCGAATGCAACCTGGCCTCAATTTTTTGGCATTCCAGCAGGCCATGGAAACGCACGGCTTATTCTTGCCGCCGTATCCAAGCTCAATTGCCTACGCCACTTTGGGCGGCGCAATTGCCAATAATTCATCTGGAGAAAAGACCGTAAAATATGGCTCAATGCGCGGGTATATTGTTAGTTTGGAGGTAGTCTTAGCAAATGGTGAGGTAATTCAAACCGGCCGGATCAACAAGCGCGAGCTAGAAAAGCGTAAGGGCTACACTACTTTTGAGGGCGAAATTTACCGTCAAGTTGATGGAATCATATCAGACAACTGGGATTTAGTTCAAGAGCGCAGTGGTCTACCAGATGTTTCAAAAAATACGGCAGGTTATGCAATTTCTGACGTGCGGCGCATGGATGGTTCGGTTGATTTGACGCCGCTCTTCATCGGATCGCAAGGCACGCTAGGCATAATAACAGAGGCAATTGTGCGGTTGGAGCCATATAATGCCCAAACTACGCTGTTTAAAATTGACGTCCAAAGCGCGCAGGATATTACTGACGTTGTTGAGGCTTTGCAAAAAGTTGGGCCAAGCGCACTCGAAATTGTGGATAAAAACTTACTTGACTATGTGGATAAGATTTCTCCAAATCGTTTAAAGAACATTGTAGAAAAGCCATATCCGCCTTTTGTGTTGTTGGCTGAATTTGACGACAAAAATAACGTGCAAAAGAAAAAGGCCAAGACTGTGCGCAAGGCGCTTAAAAAATCGCAAATGACTTTTATGGAAACTCAAGACTATGATGAGCAGCAGCGACTTTGGGCAATTCGCCACAGTGCAGCGCTTTTGATGTGGCATACAGAAGGGAAGAAGAAGGCGTTGCCGATTATTGAGGATGGCATTGTCCCACGCGAAAAATTTGCCGAACTAATAGCCAAGACTTACGCACTCTTCCAAAAATACGGTCTTGAGGCTGCCGTTTGGGGTCACGCCGGCGATGCTAACCTGCACATGCAGCCGTTCTTAGACCTGGCTTCTATTAGCGACCGCCAAAAAGTCACCAAAATTATGGATGAATATTATGAGATAGTAGTCAAGCTGGGTGGCAGCACTAATGCTGAGCACGGCGACGGTCGTCTGCGCGCACCATACTTGCCAGACGTTTATGGCAAAGAGATGTACAAGATTTTCCAGCAAATTAAAAGCGCATTTGATCCTTACGGTACGCTAAATACAGGGGTGAAGATTGACGTAACTCAAAAAGAACTAGCCAGCATAATGCGCAAAGAATATTCAATGGAGCATTTGGCTGACTATTTGCCCTGCTCCTAGGCTTTATCTTTTTGCCTTTTTTTGCTATAATTTTTTAGACATGCGCGAATGGCGGAATCGGTAGACGCGCTAGCTTGAGGGGCTAGTGTCCATTGCGGACGTGGAGGTTCAAGTCCTCTTTCGCGCACCAAATTAAAACACCTGGCCTTTGCTGGGTGTTTTAATTTAGTTTGTTGAATGGGACTTGAACCGATAACTGTCTGTGGCTGTTAATGCTTTCCTACTTTAGGCCCAAATGGAGCAGCTTGCCGCGAATGAGGGGAAGAGCGTCAAATCCTTTCCTGTACACCAACTCATTTCTGAAATACCCCGCACCTTGGCGGAGCATTTCAGATCCGTTAAGTGCGGGGTTGCGGTCTAACGATTACGACAGGAGGGCCTTCCTCCGATACTGGATTGTGGTTGACGATTGCGTCGTCTGGAACCAACCAATGGCTGGGAATGTTAGCATATGGCCTTACAGTGACTCGATCGCCAATCTCGCTCAAGCACCCGATTATAGCATTGTGGACGTTAGTGTTAGATCCAATTTTTACGCAATCTTTCACAGACGCCCGCATCATACATATATTGTTGCCAATATGTACATGTTCTCCAATAGCACTGACTATTATTTCGCAATTATCTCCAATTGTGGTGTTGCCCAGAACGGTGTCGCTTATGTAAGTATGGCTCCCAATTACCGTTTTATGGCCAATGCTAATTGATTTGTAGATTGAGCCGTGGATGGTAGTGTGGTTGCAGATCGTTACGTCATCTTCGATAGTGGTATAGTCGCATAGTGCTTCGTTCCCGACTTCAACTCGCTCGCCAAGATGGCAACTTGTAATTTTAGATAGTCTACCAATATGGCTATACGCACCCACGGCGCTTCCATCTAGCAGCTTTACGCCTTCGCCTAGTACGACGTGTTCACTGACGATGACCTTACTGTCGAGTCGACAACGAGTGCCGATCTGGCAGTCATTACCAATTGTTGCATCGTCGCCAATAATCACACCCGGACCAAATTTTGCTGTGCGGCTAATTTTTGCACGCTCACCAACCTGGACGCGTACTTGTCTACCGCTAATTCCTGGGAGTTGCATGCTAACCACGTTAACACCCCATTCGCCTATCGTGTCATCCTAGAACATTATATTTGTATCATATTATTTAAGGCTGCGCAACGTTACGCTATTTCGTAACAAGGCAGCTTATGATATAATATATATTTGTCGGATTGGCCCAATGCACAAGGTGGATTGTTATGAGCTATACACCGCGGCGACGCACTCAGGCTTTGCGTAGAGTTCCGCTCCAATTGCCGCCGATGATTTCTCTTCATAGCCCAACTGGGTGGGAGGAGCGTGGCATAATAAATGTACTTCCTGCGGGCAAGGCGCCTAAACTACGCTTTGCGCCAGGTTCATTTGTTAGATGCAGGGACGGTAAGCTGTACGAAGTTGCGTGTGTTTATCGAATTCAGGACATGCCTACAGAGTGGCTATATCGCTGCAATGAGAGGCAGTCATTGACTCCGGAGCCAGAAGATTCTTTGTTGTGTGCTATAAATGCTCTTGGAGCTGGTAGTAAAACGCCGCGGATCGTCAGGCAGATTTTTGTCGATGGATTTCAGGCGCATACTTACTTTGCGGATATTCCGGTCGGGCGTAACTGCACTACTTTTACGAACCGGCAACTTCTGCAAAGAGGTGCGCAAACAATAAGCTCTGGCCAAGTGCTTGAGCCAAGACCTGGGGCTATCGACTAGATAGCCTGCCTCCGCCCCGTCAGTCACGACAAGTGCCTTGCTAGTTGTGACTGACGGGGCACTTTTATTATTTTGTTGTAAATTTAAGAAGGCTCCGTCGGATGTGACGGAGCCTTGGCT
>JAEHDC010000016.1 GCA_016880595.1 Candidatus Saccharimonadota bacterium | reverse complement strand
TTCAGATTTACAAACAGCAGATTTTGAGCTACAACAGCTCAATATGCAAACGTCTGTAACAAATGCGCAGACTTTTGATGAGATTGTTGATGGTGGGAGGGGGATGGTTAGTTATGCATCAAATGGCTACTCCACTGCATCAATAAGATTTTATAAATCATCCCCAACCATCTCAGTAAAAACCTATTTACAGCTGCCGATAGACATAAGCCTTGAGGAAAACCAATATATTTATGGCATAGTGGTCTATGCTCCTTATTGGAACTGCGCTGGTTTTGCTTGCCCTGACTCGCCAAGTGAGCCAAAGGAATAACAGTACACAAAAAATTTTGCAATCTTTTAGCAAAATTCCTTATACTTAGTACATGGAACTCTCTAACAAACAGCTTTTAGATACTTTGCAAAGCTCACGGCTTAGCATCACAAAACCTAGGGAGGCGATTTTTAACGAGCTGGCCAAAGGGCCGATTACCGTTAGTGCGCTGGCCAACAATCTTAAAAACAGCATTGACCGCGCCACTGTTTACCGCACAGCAGAGCTGTTTGAAAGGCTTGGAATTATTAACCGTTCTTGGCACGGTTTTGAGCATAAAATTGAGCTTAGCGAGATTTTTGTCCCGCATCACCACCACGCGGTTTGCCAAAATTGCAGCGCCACCATCAAGATTGCCAGTCCAGAGCTGGAATCTATCTTAAATAAAATTGCAAAAAATAATAATTTTATCACTGTTAATCACTCTGTAGAGCTAATTGGCTATTGCCAAAAGTGCCACTAACGTGGTCTAATAGTAGTGCAGGTATGTTATTTTACCAGAAGAAGTTTTTTACGACGGCGGTGATAGCAAAAAGGGTCGTCCTGCCTAAAAGTAATAAAGGATTAGCATGGCAGTTAAACTCTATGTAGGCAATTTGCCTTACAGTACCACCGACGCCGATTTAAATGAGCTATTTGCCGAATACGGCACTGTTGCTTCTGCAACAGTTATCAAGAACCCAGAAACTGGTCGTTCTAAAGGCTTTGGTTTTGTAGAAATCGACGAAGATGAAAAAGCCAAAGAAGCAATCGAGGCGCTCAACGGCAAAGACCTTGGCGGCCGCGATTTGGTGGTTAACGAAGCTCGCGCACGCGATAAAAGTCAAGCCCGTCCACGACGTGATTTTAACGATCAAAAACGTGGTGGTGGCGGTAGCTTTCGCCAACGCAGCTGGTAATTAATTCAGCAAAAAAAGACAAACAACTCATAGGAAACTGTGAGTTGTTTTGTATAATAAGTTCTATGCATGCTGCTATAAAAACAAGGCACCGCAAGATTGACGGCTACCTTACCACCCCTTCTGCCAAGCAGATTTTTATAATTTGCAATGGCTATCAAACCAACTTTGACGATTTGTCACCAAAAGGCGCCACCCAAATTCTTAAAGATAACGGTTACGGAATTTTCAATTTCAACCCAAATCCAAGCCTCAGAGGCATGAACGTCAAACGCCAGGTTGAAGAAATTATAGATGTAGTCGAGCACTTTTCTGAGCCGGATCGCGAGATTTATCTTGCCGGCACAAGTCTTGGCGCTCTTACCGCCTCAATTGCCGCGGTTAGATGTCCGCAAATTAACGGCATAGTTACGCTAAACGGCTTTTTTGGAAAACGCAAATTGTATGGCTCGCTGCTGACATCATATATTTCTTTTCGGGCGCTTGTGGCTACGCAACCAAAGTACAACCAAATTTGGCGGTTTTACAAGCAATATTTTAAGCCGCAACAGATTGTTCAGCCGACGCTAGTTATTCACTCGGTCGCTGACAGCCGAGTTTCGGTCGAGCAATCGGTTAGCTTTTTTAAGCAACTCACCACGCAAAAGGATTTTGTCATGCTTAAAACCTCTGATCATGACTATACTACTGGCGACGAAAACGCAATTATTGCCAACCACATTGACTCCTGGATCAAAAAAATCAAAAAATAATCTTGCGAAGAGCTTTGCAATGCTGTAAAGTATGACTAGTAATACATTTCATACTTACATGGACAAAGACAGCTTATCCCCAAAGCCAACTTTTTATGGCACTGCAACAGTCGGCACTAAAGGCCAGATTGTTATTCCAGCTAACGCCCGAGATTCAATCTCGCTAAAAACTGGCGACAAGGTGATTGTTATTGGCCTGCACAAGCGCGGCATGATCGCGCTTTGCCCACTGGCTCAAGTTGAAGATATGTTTGAAGAAATGACCGAGCAATTTGAAATTGTTCGCAAAGCAATTAAAGAAGCCAGACAAAATAAAGCGAAAGAAGAGGAATAAATGCTACACCACCTAGAAAAGCGCCAAAAGGTGATTATTATGGTTGCAATCATGGCCAGCCTATTTTTGGCTGCGCTTGACCAAACTATCGTAGGTACTGCGCTACCAACAATTTTAACCGAGTTTAACGCCCTCAAAGAGCTAACGTGGGTGGTTACGGCCTACCTCTTAACTTCAACTGTTGCAGTGCCAATTGCCGGTAAACTCTCCGACATGTACGGTCGCCGCAAGCTGATATTGAGCGGCATTGCCATTTTTGTGCTAGCTTCGATGATGTGCGGCGTAGCACAAGATATTTGGCAGCTAGTTGGTTTCCGCGCGTTGCAAGGTATTGGCGGCGGCATCTTGATGTCCAACGCCTTTGCAGCAATTGGCGACCTGTTTGACGCTCGCGAACGCAGCAAGTGGCAAGGTGTTTTTGGCGCAGTCTTTGGACTGTCTAGCCTAATTGGACCACTGCTTGGCGGATTCTTAACAGATGGCGCCAGCATTTTTGGCCTTATTACAAGTTGGCGCTGGACGTTCTTCATCAATGTGCCAATTGGCATTCTTGCTTATGGCTTAATCTCCCGCTTTATGCCAACGGTAGTCACCAGCAAAGAAAAAGGCATTGACTACCTTGGTGCCAGCCTGCTAACCGTAACACTCTCTTGCCTAGTCTTGGCCGCCAGCCTCGGTGGCAGCAGTATAGCCTTACCATGGAATAACATTGTACTAGATTTGGCCTGGAGCAGCCCAACCATCATCGGCATGTTTGCAGCCTGCGCTCTGTCCGCAATTGGCTTTATCTTTGCCGAGCGCAAGGCAAAAGACCCAATTCTTCCACTCCAGTTATTCAAAAACTCAATCTTTACAACCGTTTGCACTCTGTTCTTATTGTTTGGCTTTGCCTTCTTTGGTGCAATGATTTACTTGCCAACCTTTGCTCAACAGGTGCTGAACTTTAGCGCGACTAACTCTGGCGTCATCATGCTACCAATGGTTGTTGGTATGGCCGTTGCCAGCGTTTTATCTGGACGAATTGTAGAAAAGACTGGCAAATATAAGATTTTAATTGTTTCTGGCCTGGCGATTGGCACAGCCGGTATGTTTGCCTTGAGTGGCTTAACTGCCACAAGCGGTTACTGGGATTTGGCCTGGCGAATGGCAATAGCTGGCTTTGGCCTCGGCACTGCTATGCCAATCTTCACTCTTGCCGTGCAAAATGCTTTGCCACAAGAGGATCTAGGCGTTGCAACCAGCACTACGCAGCTTTTCCGAAGCATTGGCGCAACAGTTGGCCTGGCGATTATGGGAACGGTTCTAAACAATCATTTGGCAGATTCGTTAAAAGATATTTCTAACGATAAGTTTGTCCAAATTGCCCAAGCCAGCGGCCAAGGTTCGACGTTTACAAATATGGACACCAATACTGTGCAAGGTATTTTGTCGCAGCAAGGCCAGGCTTCGGTAATTGCGCAATTGCAAACTTTGCCAGCACAAGTGCAGCAAGTAGCGCTGGATGCGTTTAATTCCTTTGTCCTGACCCTGCAAAGCGCCTTGTCCAGCTCAATTACAAACATTTTCTTTATCTCGGGATGCGTGGTTTCTGTAGCGCTAGTCATCTGTATTATCGCGCTCAAAGAAATTCCGCTCAAGCACCATAAAGGCGTTGTTCCGACTGAGTAGAAAAAGGTTCAATGTTGTATACTTTAAAGTATGCATATATTCTTCAGTGGAATTGGCGGTAGCGGGATTGGACCACTGGCGCTGATCGCCAAACAAGCTGGCTTTGAGGTTTCTGGATCAGACAAGCAAGAGTCCGATTACACCCACAGCTTGCAAAAACAAGGCGTTGATCTTTACATTGGCCAAACAACAGAGGCAATTGCCGCGCTACATGCCAAAAAACCAATTGACTGGCTGGTTTACTCTTCCAGCATCCCGCGCGAAAATCCAAACCATCCTGAGATCTTATTTGCGCAAAAAAATCACATAAAAATCAGCAAACGCGATGAACTACTAAGCCAAATAATTACCAAAAAACACCTTAAACTTCTTGGAATTGCTGGCACGCATGGCAAAAGCACAACCACTGCCATGGTGATTTGGCTGTTTAAGCAGCTCGGCGTACCAATTGGCCACTCGGTTGGAGCCAAAATTGGCTTTGCGCCCATGGGTCAGCTCCAGCCAGACAGCCAATTTTTTGTGTACGAGTGTGACGAATTTGACCGCAACTTCCTGGCTTTCAACTGCGACCTAGCCGTTATTACCGGAATTTCTTGGGATCACCACGAGATTTTTTCAAGCCGGCAAGATTATTATGATTCGTTTAAGCAATTTATTACTCAAGCCAAACAGACAATTATCTGGCAAGACGACCAACAAGAGATTGGCCTGTCGGCAAGTGCCAGCATCTCTGTTACGCGCAAAGATGACGCTAATATTAAAACCATTCAACTGGTTGGCGAGTACAACCGTCAAGACGCTTGGCAAGCGATTCTGGCAGTGCATGAAGTCACTAAACAACCAATCGCCAAGCTAGTAGCGCACATCAATAGTTTTCCTGGACTCAAACAACGCATGGAGCTAATTGCGCCAAACCTATACAGCAATTACGCGCATACGCCAGAGAAGATTAAGGCTGGAATGGCCACGGCGCTAGAGCTAGCTCAACCTGGACAAAATCTGATAGTTATTTACGAGCCATTGACCAACCGGCGTCAACATTTTATAAAAAATGATTATAAAAACTGCTTTGAAGGTGCCAACAAAATCTACTGGGTGCCAACCT
>JAEHDC010000015.1 GCA_016880595.1 Candidatus Saccharimonadota bacterium | reverse complement strand
TTGTTCTCGCGTAAAATAATTCCTGCGCGGCGGCTTCTCCTCAATTTTTTCTAACAGGCTAAATCTCAACGGAATTTCGTATCCCATGTCAAGCAGCCATCGACAAAAAGCGCGCATATGAGCAATCCTTGTATTAACGGTACGTCCAGATGCTCCTGTCGCTAGCTGACAAGCTACCCATTTTTCGAATATCGTGTTTGTAAACTCACACATATCATGTATAAATTTAAATTCATTAAATTTTGTTAATATGTGCACTTTGCTGTGCATAGTTTGCTGCGTCATGCGCTTGCTGCAATAAGTTAAATATTCATCGATCTGATAATCAATTGGCATCATTAAAAAACATTTCCCCTCCACACCCACAGACTTATACCACTAATAATTATCGAGCGCCCGACGCTATAAAGGCTATTTCTCGCCCTCCTAACCAATTGGTTATCTTGACTATAGTCCTATCATCTCGGCGATAACAAGACTGGTCAACTACAGCGCTACTTGATATAATTAAGAATTATGGTATTTGATAGTTTTTTTGCTAAAGTAAACTACCAAGACGTCTGACTACTATTATCTTATTATTCTTATATTCCTTATATATGCGCGCGCCAAATCGCACTATGGTATAGAGGTGGCTCAATGTGCCAAATCGCACTATGATATTGGTGTTATACACAGACTTATCCACTAAAATCAGCTTGTTATCCACTGTTTTAACCAAATTATCCACAAACTATACGCATATAAAAACCCAGTCAACAGATGACTGGGGCGACGAACTCACGCGCTAGCGAGGGTTAAGGCCGGCAATAATTAATGAGTATTCGAAATCTAATGGCCGGTTTTGTTCCGCCACGTATAGATTGCGTCTCGATTATACCCATTTTCTCTAGCGACTCCCGTATTCGGCGCTGTTGATAGCGGCTAATGCCCAAATCTCTCTCTAGGTCAGTCGAACTTTTTTCGAACCAACCATCCTGCAAATTTGCATAAAATTGCAGTTGACGATAAAAATAAGCTGAAGCGACGTTACCATTAAGTAGGCGCACTAATTCGGGTGACACTGGTACAGCCTGCTTAGAGTGCAGCTTAACCTGTTCTCTGCCCATGTTACCCTCGCTTTAGTGGAGCCATTCACAAAAGCAAACAGCCCCGTCCAATACCTTGGATTGAGGCTGTTGTGATCACTCCGGAAATTATCTTAATTCTACCATGAGTAAGGAAAAATCGCAACTTAACCTATTGCGCTTATGTATATATGCGATATAATAACAATAACGAATGTGTGTTTTACGGTGGGTTATCAGGTGCTCCCACCGTTGAATACACATTTTTTATTATCAGCGTGCATGTGCTATAATAAAATCATACGAACGTGGTCACAGTATTGGCTGCGTTTTTTTATTTACGGCCATTATGTGGCCGTTTTTTAATATTTAAAAGGAGCAATAATGTACAGCCAAAGAGACGCTAACTGGTCCAACACACTGCTCGGCAATAGTAGCAGTAGCGCCATAGGCAACTACGGATGCTATCTGACATCAATGGCCGAGTTAATAACCTGGGCAGGCGGAGCTGTCAATCCGCCTGAGCTTAATGAGAAGCTGAAGGCGGCTGGCTATTTTTCCGACGATATAATTAACAATCGACAAGCTCCAAGTTTGCTTTATCCGGAGCTACTGGAGTGGGGCGGATCTACAGAATGGTCAGGAGCAGCTAATTTATCGGCTTGCGCTCTCGACGATAACACTAGATATATAGCTTTGATCGACAGCACGCAATCACAATCTGGCTTGCAGTCGCACTTTGTGCTTGTTGTTGGCACCACTGGTAGCGATTTAGTTATTTTAGATCCGTGGACAGGCACTGAAAAGATGTTGTCTGTATATGGTGATCCAGCAACGGTACTATATCGAATTGATAAATTTATTAAAAAAGGAGAAGAAAATATGGCAGCAGTACAAGGTGATGGCATTGCGCATCCTAAGGCGGAGGACGTTACTTGGGTTTTTAATAAAACCCAGGATGTTGACCCAGCTCAAGGCGATTTGGACACGTACACAACGCATAACTGGTGTGATTTGACTTATCAGAATATTGAGATTCTGAGGAAGCGTATGATTTTACATCGCGATGAGCGCGATTTTGTGACTAAGGTTTTGCATGAGGAGGCGTGGCCGCTAATTACAACGCTTAAAGAAGAGCTTGCTACTGCTCAGATCGACACTACAAAGCTTGATGATGTAATTAAATTATTAGAAACGATTAATACTAAGATGTCAATAACTAATTAGGGAGAGTAAAAAAATGGAATCTACAAACATAACTAGTGACGAGACGACAGCTGTAATTACCGCTGAGGACGCATTGGCTGGCACAAGTGCGACTGCAATGCCTATAGAGGCTATTGCTGCTGAGGCCACGGCAAGTACAGCTGCAACTATGAGTACAACCTCAAGTGTTGCCGTAACTGAGGCGGGTAAAACCGTTGGGCGCAATGCCATTATTCTATCTATTGCATCTACTATTGCCGTGACGATCATTGGCGTTATTTGCTCGGTTTTACAGCACTTTAACGTTACTTTTACTCCGGATGGTAGCTTGACGGAGATGCTGACTTTGGGGATTTATGGTGGTGGCGTGTTTTTAGATAAGTGGCTTAAGAAGAATGTAAATATTGATGCGAGTGGGTTGGTAGGGTTTTAGTGCGTCCATCCTTCGCGTAACTCGAGAGAAAAAGACATGCCTCCAAAACCAAATACGGCATATATAGGCTTTGACCTCACGCTTCTTATCGATCTTTCGGACGTGATTGCAACCGACGTTAATCTTGTCGATAAAAAAGTAATATGCTCGATCAAAAAAGATAGAAAGCTGCCTGACGAAAATGCAGTTCTTATTAAAGACTTTGTTGTAGGTGCAACTGATCTTGACAGCAGCAATAGTCAAGCGCTAATTATTGCTTTTACTACTTCACAAATGCTGACTTTGAGCGAGGAGGGCACGTACTACTGGGATTGTAAGATATTCAATGCAGATAATACAGCTTGTGTCCTTATACCAAACCAACCATTAGAGATAAAATATACAGAAAGCCGTAGGCTTCCTACATGACCACTATAAAAGCAAAGGCTATTTATAGTGGTCAACAAATAAGAATAACGACCTCTCAATACATCGTGAGACCTCGTGTGTTAGCATCAGGTCCGCAGGGCACTATTGTCACCGCCAATAGCCCGCAGGCCAATTACGTAATCCAGCGCAACGCCGCTAATGATGCCTGGATTGCATCATCAATAGAGGACGTAGTGGTAGACGCCACCACCACAACCAAAGGCGTCGTCCAACTCGCCGGAGACCTCGGAGGCACGGGCACCACAGCCGCAGCGCCAGTCATCTCATCGGGCGCCATCACGAATGCAAAAGTATCCGACACCGCAGCCATAGCCAAATCTAAACTAGCCCCCCTCGCCATCGTAGACGCTGATGTCTCAGCCATCTCCGAAAGCAAAATAACCAACCTAGTATCAGATCTCTCTACTAAAGCCACAGACGCCGCAGTAATCCACGCCACCGGCGCCGAAATAATCACCGGCGCCAAAACTATTAAGCCAGCTACTACTGGCGGATCAGCGTCTGTTTTTTATAATAATGACAATGGCCAAATCTTTGAGACTTTTTGTAATAACACTGGAAGTTGTGGAGTTTATGATGTTACGCACAACACTCAACCGCTGACTGTTGAGGCAAATACACCGACAGGAGCATTCAAGGTTACTAGCACCGGAATCATCATCAACGACAATGCAACCGATCTTGACGTTAACGTAAAGGGGACTACAGATAGTAGCCTGGTCTACGTTGACGCCAGCAATAATCGTGTCGGAGTAGGTACGGCCACGCCTACGACTAAGCTAGACGTCGCAGGAGCAATAACAGTCAGTTCTTATATTGATTTTGGCGGTAGTCGTACGATTACACCCGCAACCAATCAGTTCAACGTCGGCTACGCGAGTAACGCCGGTGCTGCGATTGAGCAATATGGCTTTTCGCATTCAACTAGAGCCGGTGAGCTATCACTCGTATACGGTGGAGGTACTACCACCGGAATCATAAACTTTATCAACTACGATGGAGTTTCAACTTGGGCTACAAAAGCTAGCATTTCTGGCGCTGGACTGCTTAATTTGAAAAGCGCAGCTATAATAAATGACGACGCTACCGATGCCGACACTCGCGTTGAAGGCGTTTCTGATGCAAATTTGTTGTATGCAGATGCAAGCACAAATAGAATCGGTATTGGCGTCGCGTCACCGACAACAAAACTGCAAGTTGCTGGTGACGTACTCGTTATGCCGACAACAAATACACTCACAGCCTTTCGAGTTAAAAACAGTGCTGACACGACAACGGTCTTTGGAGTCGACGTCGTTAATGCTCGTGTGCTAATCGGAGGTGGCAATAGCTATGCAGCGTCGACGCTCTCAGTTAACGGCATGGCCACTATTGGCGATGCAACTACAGTAGCCACGCACGCCGTAACATTGCCAGCTAGTTCTACCGGCGTTGCATTTCACAACACGGCAGATCAAACCACAAATTATGAGCGTGGCGTGATTTATCACAATGGCTCAGCTCTTGTAATTATGACTCAGAGTCTTGGAACTGGAACAGCGCGTCCGATAAAGCTTACAGCTTTTGGCACCGCGGCTACTGGTTATTTGCAAATGAATACGAGCAGTGCTAGTGGGTTCGTGCAGGCGTACGGCTCAACATCAAGTGCCACGGCCATAACACTGTTGGTCAACGGCGCATACTCAGCGTCTAGCGGCACACAGACGCTTTTAAAGATTAGTCCAACCATTACGCAATCAGGTACAGCTGGATACTCGGCGATTTTAGTTGACGCAGCCGAGACAACAACAGGCTCAGGCATAAAAAGATTACTTGATTTGCAAGTCGGAAGTATTAGTAAATTCAATGTCGACAATAGCGGTAATACAACATTGGCAGATGCTGCTAATATCATCTTCGGGGCATCGGCTGGAACAAAGCTCGGGACTGCTGCATCTCAAAAACTTTCCTTTTACGGCGTCACTCCTATCATACAACCATCCCTTACGACGGATTTCAGCTATTCAGTCTCTAATCTAACCATAGATAGAGCTTATGATGCCAATGCTACGTCTCTTGATGAAATCGCCGATGTAGTCGGCACCATAGCCACAGATTTAGTTGCCATCAAAGCAGTATTAAAAAGCGTAGGGTTGTTAGCGTAATGACTAGGCTAGGTGAAGTTGTAAGTAATCAAGAATTCATAAACGCATCAACGGCCATTACAGTTGGCACAGACGCTCACTACAACTTCTCTAATTACGCTTCTCCCCAGGCCGCAATCCAGGCAGCGATAGACGCGTCAACAGCTATTGGTGCAACAATAGTCATAAACGCCTCATGCACGCTCACCGCCAGCGTCAACCCAAAGTCTAACGTGCACATTACGTGCTTGCCTGGAGTAGTCATAACCTTTAACTCTGGCCATGTTAATGGCGTGCCAGTATCTCCAAATGATGGCTTTCATGCTTTTGAAACGTCAGAAGAAATTAGCAACTTCTCTATTTACGGCCTACGCTTTAACGGTGGGCTTACGGTGTTGCAAACAGGTGTAGATGGTGTAGAGTATCATGCAATTTACATCCGTCATGGCAGCCATGATTTTACCGTAAAAGATATTTACGGCACTAGAGTAGCCAGTGGAGTGCTGCGTTTTAGGGACTCTTGCTACGGATTTACAGCCAAGAATATTGAGGCATACGAAGCAGACTGTGCGGTTATCTGTACGGTTGGCTGCAATAATTTTACCCTGGACAACATTAGGGCAACTAGTTGTTTTGCTGAGGGGTTGTTTTTGGGGTCAGATGTATACAATTTTGCGTTAAACAACATCTATGCGTCTAACGCAGGTACTTGTGGCCTATCCATAAATAATGTATACACCTCAACTACAAGAGCTGGAATAAGAGCTAATATAAGCAATGTACAAATTTATAATTCCACCTTAAAAGGGATTAATCTTGTCGGATGTGATGAATTGAACTTAAATAACATTTACTGCCGAGGCAACCAACACGATGGCATATTGCTAGATGACTGTAACAACATAACTATTAATAATGCGCAACTGTGGAGCAACAATCAAGTACGCGCTACCGATAGTACTAGCACCTACGCAGGCATACGAGCCAACAATTGTATTGGGTTGGATATTATAGGGGCAATCTACGACGACGACGGCGGCACTATTTGTCAATATAGAGGGCTCAGCACCTCTGGTACAACAGATTACGTCAATGCTGTTGGCGGAAGAGTTTCCAATACTATTTCGTCGTCGCAGTCAAGCATATTAGGTGGCAATTCAACTGCTCTATCCTTTACCGGATATAATACACGGCGCTACCACAATAATGGCAATGTTTCGGCGGCACCAACAATTCTGCTAAAGAATGGCGACATTCAATATTTAGGACTAATTCAAAATACAACATTATCCACCCTGGAGACCAATGTTATTGCTGGCCAGACGCTAATCATCATTACGCGGCAAGATTCTACTGGAGGCTGGACGTTTACTCTACCGTCCAATATTACACTGCTTAGCGGCGCTTGGTCGCCAAATACAAGTGCTAACGCGACTGCCGTATTATCTCTGATTTATGTTAATTCTACTATTGGCTGGCTAGAGATATCTAGATCTGGATGATCCCAACAGGCCGAGCCGATATGCTAAAACTAACAACGAATTGAGGTCAAGAACTCTATATATAAAAAGCACTATCACAACTAAGACCTAAAAGAACACTAAGAAACCCAGGAGAAGAAATATGAATAATTCAACTATCGACACCTCAGTCATCACAGACCTTACGCAACTAAAAGCTCTAGCGTACGACCAAATAGTAGCCACCGAGCAAGCTCAAAGCAACTTGCACGTCATTAACAAAAGAATGGCCGAGCTCAATAGCGCAGCAACTACTCCTGCGATCAACTCTTCCGAGCCCGAGACAACTACCGTAGACGCCGCTTCTGAGTCAGCTGTTGCAGACGCCGCTGACGCCTAGACTAGACCCGTAAACTGTTAAAAACCATTTTGCTAGTATAAGTAAAATGGTTTTTTAAATTCAAATTACTTCTTAGGAAACAGAAATTTTGCGACTATCACGCCCATACCAACTATTTGAGCAAAGTTTTCACCAATAGCTAGGCTCAAGAAGGTTTGATAGTTTATAAAATCAAACCACCCCATACCAATGCACAAGGTCAGGACCGCCTGATATATAAGCATCGCTGCAATAAAGCGACAGATGTAAATCGACCATTTATTGCGTAATTTATAGTAATTCTCAGATCCCTCTCTCTCCGTCTCGCGTTCCTTGAGCTTCTGATTAGTAAGCCTTTGTCGGTCACTGTCGATAATTCCGCTATCTAATTTTTTAGCAGTTACCTCACCTTGGGCTACTCCAACATCACCAATCAAATCGTTCAGTTCGAGCTGATCGCTATCCTTAGCCGTCTCGTCTTTTTTAAGCTTGCTGCCCGAACTCATCTTTTAGCCTATAGCCAATAACCTCGGGCGAAACGCCAAATATATCAGCAATTGTCGTGTTGTCAGACTCGTTTCTATACTTTTCGAGCAATTCTTTCGGTACAAGTAGCATTGCAGCAAAAGCATTTGCTTGCCGCTCCACCATATCGACATTTGCGTCACCCAAAGGCGTCCTGTAAAGAATTGCATATTTGTTCGGCTCTGATCTTAGCTCCTTTCGGTGAAGAAACCAATGGCCTAGCTCGTGCGCAACGGTAAAAGCTTGACGCGTTGACGCATCGGATTTGTTGACGTAGATATGATGTTTTTCGAGATCAATAAAGCCGGCAATTCTATTCTGATAATCAGCTAAATCAACAATCCTTACCTGCAAGCCATAGTTACTCGCTATCTCAGTTACACGTACAGGTGGAGCTGTTACAAAATTCTCATTAAGTACTTCTGTCGCTTTTTCTCTTGCAGCTTCCATTTGTTTATTCTTACCCCTTGTATTTTAGTATATAGATAATTCATTATTTTCGCCATACTAAACGTTCTTATCCGCCAAAGACAGTCAAAAAAACTAATATATAATACAAGAGATTAATTGGCTCACAGCTGTGCAATACTGGCAGAAACATAAGCGTACCCCGCGCACAATTAAGCCGTCCTCGCAAAAACAATCTCATAGAAGTTAGCATAATATGCTGAACTCGAAGCGTTTTTAGAGGCCATCTTTATGTTGACCGTCACGAGTTTGCTAGTCGATATGGTCAACGCTGTTGTTACTGTTGATAGTACAGCAACAACTCGAGTAGCAGCGTAAGCGTCGACCGTATTGATAGCAGTGCCATCCACGCTAATTGTGTAAATACCTCTATTTATGTCGCGGTCGTGGTGCAAATACATCTTATATGTGCCGGCCGCAAGTACTATCTTGTACTGGCCTTCGGTATTCTGCGAGCCATCCGAAAGCTGGGCTACGTGGCCGGCAATAGAACCAGTCCCGCTTGTAGCATCCTGTGTCCACGAACCGGCAACGACAGAACTCATAGCAAAAGCTGGTATCTTCTTAAGCCAATCCTGATCGCTGAGTTTGGCAGGAGTCACAGAAGCGGCAGATAGATGCCTAGATGCCAAACAGTCATCGGCAAGAGCAGTGCCATTGTGTAAGTTGGCTTGATTATCCGCCATTTGATTCATTTCAGTACTAGTTAGTACCTGATTTGGATCAAATTCTATAGCTACAAAAGCGTCTGACATTTTTACTTCTCCTTAAAAAACAAAAATGACCACCAAGTGATCGTTTCTGCTGTTTTTATTATATCATAAGCATCTTAGTTTTTGTATGCCAACGAGTAGCTGAATTCCCAGGTCTCACTCTGGTTGAAGTTCGAGGCAATAGCAGTGGCCTCGACATAAAAACGTACATAGCCGCTAGTTGGATCATAAGCTACTCGCCTTTGACCGATGATTTTACCTGCGTCGGAACCAGAGACCATGAAGCCGATATCTGGCGTTTGGAAGCTCAGCTCTGGAGACACTCCAGGTCGTTTAACGCTACAAAGAAAAATTGGAGCCCCAATTATGCCTGTGGCCAATTGCGCAGTGCCAGTATCGATTCCTGCGCTGCGAGTTACTTCTATAATGTCGCTGTACGCTACGGTTAACGATTGGATAAAATTGCTTTTGCTGCTTTGCATGCTACTACTCATAGCATTAACCTCGCAGTACCATCAAGCTTAGATTTGTCCAACACAAAATAGCTTAACTGTGATCGTTCTTCGCAGTAGAGCGATTGTGTAAGCTTCATATTTTCGCCCCAGGCTAGTTTAATACCCATAATATTGCAGGACTTGGACATGCTCTCTGCAGATACGCCAACAGTGTCACCTATCTGTAGATGAGGTATTATAAAATTATCAATGTCCAACCTAGACAGAGGGTCGCCAAATGAGTGCACCAGCAGCCACGCCATCGTATTCGCCGTAGCCGCATCCTGCACAACGCTGCTCGTCATCTCATATGTAACTCTGCCGTTGTCCTGGTTGATACCATATTTTTGTATGCTGTCGTCATTCTCTTGCGTAACTCCAGTAATAGTGTCAACTTTGGCTAGCTTACCAAATAATTGAATATTAGTGATATAAATAGGGAAGTTTGCGCTATTCGTAAACGTCATCAGGTACTTGTTACCGAAGTTGTATATGCTTGAAAGCGTAATATAATTAGCGGCGTCTTCTCCTGAGCCGTCACTCGCGCGGTTAGTGCTGTATGTTGAGCTGCCGATAGTATTGTCAATGTAGACCGGAGCGTCAGCCTCAACTAGCATGCATTCATTATTCTCGTCATCTTTGAACTCCGCGAAGATTTCTTTGCTGCCATTCGCGGGCACAAGCGTGTCACTTGAAGCTTGCGTAACGCTCCAGATGCTATTCCAATCAGCAACTTTGTATGGCTTAGCTATGGCCTTTGCACTATTAATTATTGCAGCCGTCGACCATCTAATGTCGGTCATGTTGGAGAAACTAAACGACCATACCGAGTCACTAGTACCCAAAAAATGCAGCCGATTCCAGCCGTGTATAATGCCATCTTCATCAGCAAATAGCAAGTAGGCTTCGGCCTCGCATAGTTCGGTAAAAATGTTGGTAACGTACTTATCTCTTGACGCGTAGTAACCAATGCTTCTTTGTAGACTCTTTTCAATAACGAATTGATTTTCGCTAAATCCTTGCTCTAACAATAGCGCCTTAATAATCTCATCCATTTTTACATTAACGAATGCCTCAAGACTGCTCTTTTTGCCACTCAGGAATGTCATAGCATCGTAGGCAGTAATCTTGGTCGTACGCGCGCCCAACTGATTATCCGGCCTACTGGTATAGCCAGTAAATAAGTTGATGGATTCACCATTATAACCAATGTTCAACTTTATTGGTCGCTCAGGCAAGCCAACGTAGTCTCCAATGTCACTGTCAAAGCCTGGTAAAAAGCGCTTCGTGGCATTGCTTAGCTCTAGTTCAGCCGTCGCCATGATTACCCCCCACGGACGACTGCTAATCTTGCGTGTAACAGTAAAGCCTTTTACATAAGATCTCTCATTATGATAATCGTATTTGTCAAAAAACGTAACGACATCACCGGCACCTTTCAGCACATCCGGACCGTCCAAAAGAGAACTGTCCAGTCTAAAAAAGCTAACAGCGCTATTTAAGTTCTTCTTCCATGATACGAGGCAGCCCAAACGAGGCGACTTAGCGCTAGAACTAACCGCATCAGTAAATTTAGAACTAACGGCTTGCATTACCTACTGCTCCCTCACGGTTACAGTTAATTCCGTCATCAACGATCCGCCACGAATATAATCGCTCTCCTCAACATCAATAATGCCCGTAAATTCAAGCACGCCACCCACCACGTTACTACAGTCATTTCGATAGGTCACTGGTGCAGCCGCCTCGTACAGTGCCTCGTAGAATCGATAAGTTTCCGGTTTTGCCATACTTATCACAAACTTGGAGCACTTTTTGCTCGCGCTTTGATTGCGCTCAACAGATCCATCCATAGAGTATGTATCCGTCTTAACGCGCTCCGGCTGTTCGCATACGCTGCTCGGCTGTTGAGGCGAAGCTGTACTACTTATATAGATCATCTAAGCGCCCCCATCTCATTAACTCCTAATCCCTGTGCCCTTAGCACCATTGCAATTGTCCTGCCCATGCTTTCGGCCTGCTCTTGAGTAAAGTCAGTGCCGTCATTTTCTACTGTGACGTTGACCGTAAAATTTTGCGTTATAGTGTTGCCGCTAGTGTTCTTGCTTGCGCTGGATGTAAGTTGCTGCACTACAGATGCCATTTTGCTCTCTGGAATTATCCACTCATCCTGCCCACCCTCGGCCACAGTAACCAACTGACCGCCACTAGTAGCATTAGCTATACCACCCGATGCTAGTCGCGGAATGTCCAAGTAGCTAAGCCGCCCAATAGTCACTCCTGGAATGTCGTTAATCGTATCTACCGCTATATTTATTGCCCCTATGAAGCCATTAATCGTGTCTTCAGCAAAACCTAGGATTGAGTTAACAACACCCCGCACTGAGCCGCCTATAGCATCACCAATGGCCGTACCGACACTGGAGAAAATACTAACAATTGTATTCCATACGCTTCCAAAGAACTCACCAATATTAGCAAAAACATTCATAACTGCATTCCATGCATTGGTAAAAATATTACCGAACCAATCCGCTACACTGCTAAACACGCTAACAATGCCATTCCAAACGCTGCCAAACCACGCAACAACACCGCCCCAAATTCCTTGAACAAACTGTAGTGCAGCCGCAAATGCCGTTTTGACGGTCTCCCAATTTTGAATAATGGCTAATACCGCCAGCCCAATTGGACCGGTAAGTATCGCTAGCAGCAGAGGCCAGTTTTGGCTCGCCCAATTCCAAACGGCCTGGATTGCGCCCAAAGCCATGCTGAACGCAGCATTTACTGCATTGCGGAATCCCTCGCAGTTTGCGTACAGTAACGCCAGTCCTGCCACTAGCGCCATGACTCCAACCATAATTAGTGTAAGCGGATTCGCGTTCAATGCTGCGTTCAGCAACCATTGCGCTGCCGTCCATGCTGCTGTCGCCGTTCTTACAGCGCCCTGCGCAACTGCGTGTACGGCAAGCTTGGCGGTCGATACAGCAACGGCTGCACCATGACTAGCAATCTCTATCGTCCCCTTGCCTATCCAGATTACGGCTGATTTTGCACCATTCGCCACGTGCATAAAAGCAGAGCCAATGGCCTTAATGCCCACTGCATTTTTTTCGCCAACAAACAAGTCTAGCGTTTTCTTTGCCTTTGCAAAATCACTAATGGTGCCGGCTATACGTATTGTGGCAAAAGCAGAGCCAATAGATGCAGCAGCAATCGCTAACGTTTGCCCATTATCAATAGCCCAGTTGACGGCTGGTGGCAGCTGTTCTGCCATTAATTTAAGAAACTCAGTAAGAGGTGGTAATACCTTAATGCCAAGATCCGTGCCAACGGTCTCTATCGTACTAATTAAGTTGTCTAGCGCACCATTGAAGCCCGAATTTTGTGCGGCAGCTAACTCTTGTGCAGCGCCAGACTTATTGACCGCAGCACTCATCTGGTCAAAGCCTTCAGCACCCTGTGCCGCGAGTATACCAGCAACACGGCTTGAATCACTACCAAATATCGTAGCTAAAGCAGCATTCTTTTGTTCCACCGTTAAGCTGCCGAGTTTATTTTGCAGCTGCTCAGCGGTGTCCGCTAAGCCAACAAAGTTACCCTGCGCGTCAAAAAAGTCCAGTCCAAGCTCGCTCATCGCCTTGGCCGATTCTTTTGTTGGACTTGCCAACATCTGGAACATGGTCTTTAGCGATGTGCCTGCATCAGACCCGTTTATTCCGGCATTAGAGAACATAGCCAGAGCGGTAATCGTGTCCTGTATATTAACGCCCATACTTTTTGCGCCAGCGCCAACCTGCGATAAGCCCAAAGCCATACCTTCAACATCCGATGTTGATGAGTTGGCACTTGCTGCCAACAGATCGGCAACTCTCGATGCCTCCTCTCCAGCTAGCCCAAATGCATTAAGCGCCTGAGCCGTCGTTTGCGCAGCAAATGCAACGTCAACCTGACCAGCCTTGGCCAACGATAGAGTACCCTTGCTCGCAGCAAGCACTTGATCAACACTCAGGTTTGCCTTAGCTAATTCGGTCATTGCACTAGCAGCATCAGTAGCGCTCACTCCCGGTAACGAAATATCCTGACCTAGCTCGCGCGCCCTCTCAGAAAGCTGAGCCATCTGCTCGGCAGATGCTCCAGTTACGCTGTTAAGCACATTCATACTCTGCTCAAAATTTCCGGCCATCGTAATCGATGCTAAGCCGGCAGTACTAGCCGCTAACGCCACAGCTACTAATGCACTTTGAATATAGGTCCCCATACTAGAGAAGCGGTCACTAGTTCTACTAGTCGCTTGATCAGTACTCTCGAGATTATCATTAATTGATTGACTCGCATTTTTTACCTGCGACTGCATGGCCGCCATTGCTGCAGCAAATTCTTTAGCGCTGGCCTTAATGGTGATTGTTATATCTTTGTCATTCATGATATCGCAATCGTTATGCTATAATTAAATGAATATTCAGGAGGTACGCCAATGTCAGAAAATGGTAAAAATACTGCCGTCGGTCTTGTTGTGATTGCAACTGTTGTCTTTGCTGCATGGTTTGGAATATCAAGCTTGTTCAAGGGCAACGAAACATCGGCAGAGGGCGCACAAGATACAAATAGCATCTCTGAGGTCGTTGCCCAAATTGAGTCCAATAACAACATTGGCGGTATTTGTTCGTATAGCGATGAAAAAACAGAATATTTTAGCACTGCTAGCGTGCTTAAGACCGGTACGACCAATTTCATCAATATCGCGCGGCAAATATTCCAGAATGATAGCTGTACAACATTCCAATATGCTCTTGCTATTGATGTAAAAAATAGTACAGGTGATGTTGCTATGCAGCCAATCCTAGTCTTTAACACCGACAAGGACAAATTCAACGCATACAATTGGGATAATCTTGTTAATAATGAAATTGGCGAGCAGCTACAAAATGATGGCATACTGACAAAAATTCGCACCGACATCAAAGATGTTACGCTCAGCAGCGTAGTATATGGGGGCGACGAGGACAGTCTACAGTAGAGCATTAAAATACCTCGCTAAAATCCGGCCTTGTAAATTAATGCTTAGCACTATGTATTCTCCTCTGCATTTCATCATTTTGCTTCTTGCGTAGCTCCGCCTCAACTTGACGGCGGACTCGAATGGCTAAAATTATATCCTCAGGTTGGTCGTCGAATTCTTCGTCAGTCCAGCCGTATTCCTTCATGATCAGCACCTGCTCAATAATTGTAGGCACCTGACCTATATTGTCATCGAGGTGGCGCTTATACTGGTCGTGCCACCCATCTATTTTTTTGCAACTGAATCCTCCGAATGATCTCTGAAGACAGCCCTTACAACGTTTTCTACAACATCCATATCCTCTTTGTACTCCGACTCCATCATCTCCTCATATGGTTCTTTAGTATTGCCGTCGTAAGAGATCAGCAAGCGGCGAGTTTGTTCATTAGTAACGCTTCCTAAGTTAACTCCGGGAATTGTTAGCTCAATATCCTCGCCTTTTTTACTCGCTTCTACTAGCTCAGATTGCTTAAATTCTTTACCAGCAAAAACCATGCGGCTAATAGCTTTGCGATCCTTATTTTTAATGTAAGACCTAATTACAGCCTCACCGCCACAACCAGGTAACTCCACCGTAATATTTTCTTGCGCCATCTTAGTCTCCTTCTAAATTATTCTTTTAAACGTAGGTGTATTTATTGATCAGCTCAGCAGTAATCGGCGCTTCAGTTAAGCTCATTAAACCTGCCCACTTTAGCGTCTCAGTAGAAATGTCGCTCAACCCATAATTTGGCTCTGCATCTTCAAAGGCAACCTTCGCTAGCGAGAACTTAAGACTCGTAGGAGTCGTCGTACCCGCTTTGTTGAGACTGTCAGATAGCGCAAATTCCATGGCCTTTATCGTGTCTTGCAGGGCGTAGCCTCTATACGTCGTGTCTCTATAGAGCTTTTCTATACTACCGCTTACCTCAAAATCAGTATTGTAGATTCCGCTGTACGTATCACTACTATCAGCTGTTTGTTGCGGCGATAGGTTCTTTTTGAATTCCATAGAAAAACTCTTAATGTCGGCCAGCACGCTAGCAGCGGCTAAACCGCTAAGTGCATCAGCTAACTTAAAGCTTGCCTGAGTCGGAACAAACTTTGAGTCGACAGCGTAGGCTACTGTGTTAGTGGCAGAAGCTGACTTTTGAGTTATTATTTGTACCTCAATTTTAGGAGATTCGCCTACAGCCCAAGTGATCTTAACTGAGTCGATCATAGCCAATGGATACCTCACATCTTGGTTCGGGTCCGTAAGCGCCAGAGTGGCACTTAGGTGCTCATTGGAGTTTAACAGGGCAAAGGCGTGTTTTTTTGCAGCCGTATCTCCTGAAACGTCAGTAGTAGTCGGTAACTGCCCAAACAATAAGGCTAGCCAATAATAAAGACCTCTTGCCCAAAGATTACTCGAGATCGAACCGTCTCCGTTGATAAGCGTAGTGGCTTTAGAACTAGATTTCATGACGTTACCAAAGCTGGATTCGTCATATAGTGACGTAGGCTTGTCTCTCATGCTCACATCTAACTCTGGGATGTAATAAGCCGGCGCGACGGCCGTGCCGCGAGTTGTCTCGAGCCCAATACCAACATTTACGCGTCGCCCACTAAAAACTGCCATTATTTACCCTCCTTAATCTGTTGATTGACTATTTTCTCCGCTTCGCTCATGCTAATTGCCTGCACGCGCAAATCTTGTGCAGGAAAATAAAAAGATTGCAGTGGCGCTTCTGCTTTGCTATCCGTAACCTTTGGTGCTGTTTCGGTTTTTTCGCTCATATTCTTAGATCCATATATTAAAAAACGGCCACATAATGGCCGTAAATAAAAAAACGCAGCCAATACTGTGACCACGTTCGTATGATTTTATTATAGCATCATCAAATTGATTAAGCTAGAGGCGTTTATCTTCTTTTTTTATTGCACCCGCATCAAACTTGATATTCTGGCTTCAACTGTTGATTAATTACAGTAAACCGCAATACGCCCTCGGCTGTATATATCCCTGATCCACGTTTTTCTAGGCCAACACCGTAATCAACCTCGCTCAGGGTGCCCACATCAATCCAAAGCTTATTATCTAGGTCTTGATGGGCGCGTAAAGCTCCCATAATAGAATTGACGCGTAACGAGTAATCAGAATTACGACCGCTTAGCAGCTCAACTAAACTCATGTGGCCCTCAACGTTACTGAGTCCTTGCATAAAATCACGCTTAATGTCATAAACAACGTTAATGACAACATTCAATCTGCTCTCAAGCTCGGCATTCGTGTAGTCACCAACTGTTAGAGTGTCGTAGCTGATAAAAGCCATGGGCAGCTGTGACTGGTTCACGACAATTGGATCCCCAAGCCCATACTTGTTCTTTAATTGTACTGGACCGTGCTCGTTTAGAACTTTTATAATTTTAATCAGGATTGGGTCCTCGTATCGCGCCATGTTTTAGCCCTCTATTATGTGTTGCTGTAAAATTTTAATAACTTCGCGGCGGCGTTCCTCGTCAATCATCATCATGATGCGCCGCGGTAGCTTTGTCTTGCGCGCTGCGTTGCTCTGATGAAAACAGAAGTAGTCTTGCGTATTGAACAATGTAACATAGCTTTCGCCAATCTTGCCTTTAAAACCATGGCGCATGGCGCCAGTGTCCTCAAGCAGCGGATGGCCTGGATCCTTCTGTCGTCGCTGCCACTTTCCAAACAAGCTACCATGACCTGCAAAGTTAATATCGAATGTCTTGAGCATGACTTGGCTGATATTTTGCATAGGCTCGCGCATATTGCCAGCGCGTTTACCGGCAGTATCAAACATCGCCGCAACTTCAGTTACACCCTCTACGTTAAATGTAACGTCAATAAGTGACATTACCAGCGCTCACCATCGCTATCAGGCCGCTCGCCGCGCTCAAACGCGCCAAACAGATTTCCGTCGCTTATTGACTCAACAGCCTGTGCTTCCTCACTCACCGCACCACCATTACTCACCGCACCACCATCTTCTTGCAGCTCAGTGATTAGCGTTTTGACTGCCTTAAGTTTTTCGGCGCCGTCTTTACTGGTAAGTTCAGTGTCATTATTAAATCCATAATCGCGCAACAACAATGATGATGCCGCCCAAAGCCTACATATGTTGCGAATGATCGCTGGCACGTCTTCATATGCTGGACCGTATGGCACAACATCATACTTACGCATCTTCATGTTAATCCAGCCCTGAGCCTCTTGTCGCACCTCGTCAGCAAATTGCATAGATACCGCGCTGTACCTATAGTCGACAGTCACAATCGCATTAGCTGTAGGCGCAACCTTCAGCGTAATTATGCCAAACTGCACGTCGATATCATCTATGTCACTATTCTCCAGAGGCACACCATTTACATAAACTCGTACGTCGCTCTCGTCCACAACATCAGAATAATCAGTGTCAGTCAGCGGCTTGCTGCAAACAGTAAAAATCTTGTTATTGCCATCAACCACGCCGCTTGGAATCTCGCCAAAAACAGGATGGCTAAAGCCAGCCTCTTCCAAGATTGATTGCAACAATGCGTAATTCGTCATAAAAGCTACGCCGCGCCTCCTTCACTCACGTCACTATCGGCAGCCTCGGGTTTGCTCGCCACGCGCTTGGTAGCTTCTGGCACATCTGTATCTTCATCCTCTATAAACAACTTACCGGCTTCTCCAACAGTGATGTATGGATCAGCCTCTGCAATTTTTAACTGCTCGTGAGTGAGTTTACCAACGTAACCACCTTGGCGAGTAACAACGACATCACCATGGCCCTCAAGTATGCGTTGGCCAACGCAGTTAAGATCGCCTGGTAGATTCAACGACAGCTTGTATACCTTACTCATATTAGTGCTCCTTTTATTGCTTAATAATCAAGCCTCTGGGGGAAGTCCCCCCAGCATGGTTTGATCATTGCTAGCTAGCAACGGCACCAACAATAAGCTGGTGGTTACCAAAGCCGGCATTGTGCCGACCGCGAGTTCCCCAAGTAAACACATCTTTATCGAAAGCGCGATCGCTGTTAAGGTCGGTCTTGCTCATCAAAGTTATAGCCACGCGGATCTGCATAATGAACGGCAGGACACCCTGGCTCAAATCTGCAATAGCCCACTGCTTATCACCCACCGCAAGATAAGGCAGTTCCACAATTTCATAGCGCTTGTAGTACGGATTAGCCGCACCACCACTCAATGTCGATACATTCACCAGCGCGTTAGCGGCAGCACGGTTGTACGGCCCAACAATCAAGTGCGTACCCTTGTATCCACAAGGACTGCCCTTATCATCAACCTGCCCTGCGAGCAGTAATTCTGCTGCGTCGACATTTGTGCCATTTATGTCTTTGCCGGCGCTAAGGTAATTGCTGCCAAGTGTATGGCTAGCACTAAAAAAATTTTGACCGTCATAAATAGCAGTCGAAAAGCCCAGCTTGAACGTCTGGCTAATGAGCTTTGTGTAGGCCTGTCCAGCCTTTGTGGATAAGCCGTTGACCCATAACATAATCTGGCCCGTGCGATCATCTTCAATAAGATCACGGTCGACATCGATAGTCGATTCAAACTTCTTGTTATTAATCTCATAACTAAAGCCACTTAATGTGCCAGGCACGCGCTCGTCCTTAAACTCGCGCAGGTCAGGTATAGCACCTAAGAAAGCGTATTTCTCGCTAGCGTTTTTGCTATTCATTGGCATTGCAATCTTTTCCCAGATGTCAGCATTTACAGCTGTGGAAAAACGTTTCTGCCACGTGACATTAATATTGGTATTTAGCCCCTGTAGGACTTCGTTGGTAATAGTAGCCATCTCTATGTTGCCTTTCTTCTAGTTTCTAGCTAGATCTGAACCCTTACTTCTGTTGTTGAAACAAACTGTACGACAGTGCCAACCAGAACGTCGTTAGTGGTCGTAGCGGCGAGGGCGACCGTCTGATTATCTACGGCGTAAACCTTCTGACCAACCCACGACTGCGCAGCACTAGCGCACGCCATACTAAACACGCCACGACGCCAAGCACGCACAGTCAGCTCACCAGCTGAACCAGCACTATTGTCGACGGTGGCAATAGCAACACCAGCAAACACTTCACTTGCAGTGTCAGATGCATTTTTTGCATACCCTGACGTATTAAAACTCAAAAGCTGTCCCTTGACCACTTTAACGGCGGCAAGAGAGATGGCGAGCAGATCGCCAATCTGACGCTTATCGTCTAACGCTACGGTAGTATCACTCATATTCGTTCTTCCTTTTTTTAATTATTTACCTGCTGGCTCTTCTTGAACTCAGCGATTTCTTCTGGTGTATTGCCAAAGTCTTTTGCCAACGACTTCTCCTCGTCGGACAGCTCAACTTCTGTATCGCCACCATTCTTATCATCATCGTTCTCGCCATCCTCGCTCAAATATCTGCCCTTTGGAGCAGACTTAAACAACTCAGACAATAAAACGCTAACAGTTTTCTTAGCGCCGTCGGACAGTTCAACCGTAGCCGAACCCTTGGCGCTCAACGCAATAAATGGATCCTTCTGTGCTGGCACAATCTTACCCTCGCTTAACAGCCGCTCAAACTCGGCGCTAGCCTGCGCCTCCGACAATTTAGCCTCGCGCACAGTAATGGCAGCTTCGCGCTCTGCCAGCTCCTTTGCTTTTTTCTGTTCATCAGAAAGCTGCTCGTCGTCATCGGTAGCTGGTGCGACAGCATCAACAATCTGCTTTTTTACAGCCTCTTCTTGGTCTTTTGGCACAGTAATGCTTTCGCCAGCCTTGACAGCGCTTATTTGCTCGCCGTCTGCATTTGTGTATTTAACCTCAACATCAAAATCTCGGTCGTTTTTTACGTCTATCGTCTCCACTGTTCTCTCCTCACTATTATTAATTTGTTGAACACCTTCACTGAATAGCACGGCAGCACTGGCGCTGTCGCTCATCTGCACCGGCTCAAATTGTGTCATGCCCTTAAGATATGGATTCACAACCAAGCCAACATGCTTAAGTGTGGCGCCAACCCAATTGCCAGTTTTTTTATCACGGTAGTCATCGTCAAATGCCACACTCACATCAGGTATCTGCTTCGTGTCGATCTGCTCGACAGTTTTTGGATCACGAATCTCTAGCAATCCATACAGACCATCATCACGCGCTTCGACATCGATCAGTTCGCCACGATTTTTCTCAGCAAGCTCAGAATCAGTTTTTGGGTGACCAAGCGGAACAGGCACAAACCCACGCACGCCAGCCTTAAAGTTTTCAACAATCTTATCTGCCCAAGGGCGATCAAGCTTTATTGGCTCACTGCCTCCATGTGGATCAACAAAGCTGCCGTACTCGGCAATTTGCTTCCAGTAACGTCTAAACCTGCCGCTAGAATTATCAGCAAGTTCAATAGAGCCATTTGTTGTGACTAAAACAAAACCATGTGTATTATGCGCAGCTGTCATTTCGTTAAATCCTTCATAACGAAAAGGTCGCATTATGCGACCGCTGCTTGCTTCACTATAAAGAGAAAAACATGGCCGTAATGCGACCATGTTCGTTATTTATATTATAACCATTAGCTAAAGAATTGTAAATACTTTACGTCTGCTTAAATTAAAAGTCATTGACAAAATAGGCATTCTATTATAAACCGTAAGCAGAGTAATACGAGGAGGTGCAAATGATTGACATAATAAATTATAATGACGAACTATCAAAAGAGCTAATAGCCAAGGCCAAAGCGTTCTTGGCGGACAAAAAGGACTCTTACGAATTCATGCTTGAGCTTGGCTGGTCGGATTGGATGAAAGAGCTGTGTACTGATAGCGATTCGCTACAAAGTAACGACGGCTTAACAGAGCGTGACAGTGATAGAATCGACGAATATCTTGACAAAATTTGGAACAAGGCCCAGGCGGAAACAGACCTACAATAAAGGTCCAGCCTTACCACCTGCAGTGTCTGGCATGCCCGTAATTTTCGGAACTGCCGTATCAATCGCGCCCTTCGCTATCTTACGAATCAGCACCCAAATACAACGGCAATGGAAGTGCATTGGCGGCTTCCATTTTGTGCGCAAATATTCCTCTTTGTCAACTACTTTTCCGTCCAGCGCCGGGCACATGCCATTCGTACACTTGCCATCAAGAATAGCCGAGTACTGAAACCTGTCACCATCTTCTGCCACAACCTCAAACACGTCATTGCGCCCATTGTTGACTCCTTGCGCAACAATCGAGCTGGCCGTTTTTTTGAGCTTATCTACAAACCAAGCACCTAGAAGTGCCGCTAGGGTGTCAGCAAAAACAGGCGGCGTCTCTGCCTCGCCCTGCGCTTGCTGATCGCTGTCGGAAAACTGCTTTGTACGCCCAGCCCTCAATAGCTCGGCGCGCACAAGATTTTTTAAATCGTCTTGTTGCTTGCCAACAACAAAATCCGTAAGCTGCTGCATACCAGCTAAGGCGTCCTTACTGGTTGCAGGAGCATTAACTCTTAGCTCATCAGCCGCACCGGTCTTCGCATAATTATAAGATGTCTTAATTGAGGCCATAATAGCTCGGCTATAATCAGCAGGTAGAATAACGTCGAACTCATTCGGCTTGTCTTTCTGCGCCCGCTTTATAATATCGGCCGTAACAGTTTTAATAATTGGCGCAGCCGAATCAATAAATTGCCGCTCCATGCCATCCATACGCTTACTCAGGTCGGATAGTTTAACAGTCTGTTCGGCAGGCGTAAGCGCTCGCCACCATTGTTGATCGTCGCTTAGCTGCTGATCTGGAAATTTGCCACTGCCGCCGGCAGCACTTCCATCGTTGTTAGTGTTACCTATCACTGGTGGAGTAGGCGGCTTATTATTTTCATCATTCCGCCCCTGGCGGTCAAGCTCATTCTTAATTTTACTAGTGTCGATTTCTAACCTGCTGGCGGTAGCGTCTTCAATACCCTTGACCATTTCTTCGCTTATTCGATCTTTTTCTATTAGCTTCATGAATGCATCAGACATAACCTTCTGCGCATCGCTAGTCAAATCGTCAAAATGAAATTCAGGATAATGCGGATTGGAAAAATTTAAATCAATCAAATCAGGTATGAGATAAAAATTTATGTGTTCCTCAATATTCTGCATTGTGCCTTTAAGGGCAATCTTAAATATGTCTGCGCTGCTATCGGCCAGCGCAAACGAACCGACGCTGCTCGAACCCTGCGTGCCAAGCAAAATAAACTGCGCAAGCACGCTTCTTGCCATCTCTGCATTCTGCCGCTCAATGGACGGGCCAGGATCACGCCCTTCTGAGTTTATAGTGTTCAGCTCATACCCATAGGGGATAGACGCAACAGGATTGCGCTCGCCAAGTCTTGCCAGAGCGGCTAGAGCTTTCGTCAGTTTATTCTTGTCATCCGTCCCAAGCACAGATTTCGCGATGCGCGTCAAATATTTTGGCTTTATTGCATCTGCCTGCAATGCAATGCTATCCAAGTATTCTAGACGCCGCTTTTTATCGTAATTAGTATAAGCGGCCTTAAATGCGCTGCGACCGTATAAAAAATCACGCTCCTTACCGTAAGTAAAGAGGAATGATTTATGAGCCGACATCTCGACTTCTTTCCACTCGCCATTATAATTAACACGTTGTACAGCGCCGCCAAAACCGCCGCTATCATCGCGCTTAAGCGTAATTCCAGTGCTGTCACGATGTGCCAACTTCCTCAGCACCAACTTGCTTTCCTTAACGGTATAAACGCGCTCAAAAAGCTGAAAACCCTCATAAAATGCACGCATCATTTGCCGCAGAAACAAATTAAACGGCGTCTCCATGCCGCCCTTGTGCGGCGGAGTTAATAAATTTTTGCGTACAAAATCAGCCTGAACCTCACCAGCATCATCCTTATCGGCCACAATGCGATAGCTAGTGGCCATAATCGGCAGCGTAAGTATGTTGTAAAGCGACTCCGCCGTGCCGTCAGTGTCAATCATCTTTGCATATTGAGCAATGGTGATCTTATCTGTGCGTGCCTCCTCGTTTTTAAAGCCAGTAAACACAACCTCGCCGGCAACGCCAACTTCGCTCGAAAGACCCGCTGGAGCCTTACTTGAATCGGGCAATTCAGCCGTGCTATGTTTAAAAAAATTGTGCAAAATTCATTTTCCTTTTACAAATAAAAAAAGCGACCACATATTGTGATCGCTTCTGTTATCTTTATTATAGCACAATAACAATCACGTTTCGATATCATATATTAAAGATTGGCACTTTTGCGTAAATCTACCAGTCATCATCGTCACTACTATGGTCACCCTGTCCGTAGTCGCCCGCAGTCTCTACATCAGTATCGCTAGTCATGCCGTCAACAAGCAGCAAGCGGATAGCATAGACTAATGCATCGACCATGTCGTCGTGGCTGCCGCTCGGAAACTCAATAAGCTGATCATATAGCGCCTGTGCATTTTTGATGTTTTTGACAATATATACACGCCCGCCTTCAAAAAACCGCGCAACAGCAAGCAAACGTCGCACCTTGTCCTTGTCAGCTTTAACTTCCATCGTCGGCAGCCCTGCCAACAAATCACGAAAGATCAGCTCCAGCACTCCGCCCTCAATGCCAATGGCGTTAGGCTCATAGATGTCATACAAGCGCTTAACATCCTCTGCGTTGCGTTTAGGAGACATGCGTTGGTTACCAATATAACAAACGTACAAATCTCCTTCCAGTGTCAATTTAGCTAAAATCTTACCGGTGGGGTCAGCCTTGTTTTTTTCACTTGCGGCCGGATCAACGGTCAGCACGGACGCTGCAATGCGACTGTCCTCAGGCGCACGCTCCGCCCACCGTATCCAGTCAGGTTGAATAATTGCATCTTCTTCGTCAAACGGTTTGTGTTGATACTCTTGTGCAAACGTAATCGAGCCAATGTACTCAGGGTCTTTAGGGTTGTCGCGAATCGAAATAAGCTTTGCCAGATCCATGTGCTCCGGCCAGAGCGCATGCTGCCTACCTCTGGAATCAGTTACGATAGCATAATAAATTCGCGTCTCCCAAGACACGAACACATCTTTTTTGAGCGCCACTTTATTTACAAGGCTGTCAAAATGTAAAATAGTGCCAATAAGTATCGCGCGGCCATCACGGCTAAGCGCTTGCAGTGCGGCCTTTGTGAACCATTTGTAAAGCTTTTTGCGCTGCTCGGCGCTCTCTACGTTCTCGTCGTTTTCGATATCATCGAACACTATTAAATCAGGTCGCGTAGCTCGATGACGGATACCACGTATCTTCATGCCAGAGCCTTTTGCGATAAACTTAATGCCGGTACTAAGCACAAATTCGCCACTGCGCCAGTCTTCACTCACCAAATCACCATACAGCCAGCGTAAAATTATATTGTTCTCGAACTCATCTTTAAGCGCATTCACAAACTCTTCTGATTGCGTGTAAGTATCGCTAACAATCACACAAAAACGATGCTGTTTGTTGCATGCCGACCACAGCACAAATGTAAAGTTAATAGTCGTACTCTTGGCGTGGCCGCGAGGCGCGACCACTGCCAGCCTACGAATAGTTTTGTCAGCAGCAAGCTTTAAGATTTCCTTATGAAATTTGGGCGACTCCAGCTCCACATATTTGCTATTAATAAACCAACCAAACAAATGGATATTCTCAGACTTGGCAAAAATTGAACGCAGCAAAACACGAAGGCGCGGCTTATCGTCACGATATTTAAGTTTTAACCTGCGAATATCATCGCGTGTGATACTAGCTAAACAGGGCTTCTTCAAGTTCGGCATCTGTAGCCCCTACCTCACGGTTTGTGTTATCTGTTTTGACTGGACCGCCTTTGTTGCCGGTCACCTCACGCCGCGGGCTAAACTCATCCTTAGCCTTACGCTCAAGCCACCACCGCGCATTAAGATCACTGCCCGACTCTATGGCCTTGGCAATTACCTCACGCGATTTAAAATTAAGGTGTTCCTGCGCAGCTCTCATTTTGTCGGCAAACTCCGAGTCGCGCTTCATGCCATCATAGTAGGCATCTTTACTAATGCCAGCATACCGAAACGCCTGTGTCTTGGTGAGGCCGTTCTGAAACGCTGCAACCAGCTTTGCGACAACCTGCGGTGTTAAAACGCTCGGCGCGCCCTGGTCTTGGTTCTTTTTGCGCGTACCGCGCTTTTGAGCATGCGACTTGCGATGCGTTTTATTCCAATGCGCCGTAATTGCCCCTTTAGACTTCGCTGCGTACTGGCAATCTCGCTCGCCACAGTGAACGAGCTTCTGGCTATTGTGTTTTTCTGTCATCGCTCGCTTCCTTTCAAAGCAAATAAAAAAAGCGACCACATATTGTGATCGCTTCTGTTATCTTTATTATAGCCTATTTCTTAAGCATAAGCTAAAGCTCGTCGCGATCCAATGCTAGCTTGGCAGAATTGACCGCCTGCTCTAGCAGGTTATTTACGAGCTTAGTAGTTGAGACGTCCATGTTTGCAGCGATAATCTGCAATTCTTGGTATGTGGCGTAATTAATGCGAACATTTACGAATGGATCTTTTTTTGCCATGATTTCCTCCACGTCTCGCCGTCATCGTAAGGATTGACGCCGTTTATTTCTCTAAAACACTTAGGGCAGAACGCATTTTGTGGTTGACCTTGGTATCTAGGCTCGAGTGATTTTTGATAAGATGACCAATTTTTACTACTACCCCTTGTCAATATTATAGGTTCATCTTCGCAATCTCGCTTTACGAGCCACTTATTACTATTTACCAAGCATTCATCAAATGACCAATTACAGTATTCAATCTTGGTTGTCATTTTTTACCGCCTAGATTTCTTAAAACATCGATAAAATTCATAATAAATAATGCCGCTGCGCATGTTATTGCCGTTAGGCCTAGCACGAGCGCCAGGAATCCAGCAATAAAAATCAAGAAAAATTTTGAGTCTTCATCCATTTTATTTCTCCTCCATTTTTTAAAATTTCATGAAAATTAAGTCTGTGAGTCGTGCTTCCCTCGCAAGGAGCACGACTCATTGCCCACTGGCTGCTGCGTCGGGATAACCTCGAGCTATCCACGCCATTTAACCACTCATTTTACCGGCGCAAACACTATTTCTAGAGAGCATCGGGCACCAGCGATTCTCATCGTTTTTGTGAATTGACAATTTACATTTTGGCTTGATTATCTGATAGCCTTTTTCGAATTCTCCTCAAATAATGACATTTGATTGTCTTCAATATCGAGATTACCAAGGAAATCAGCAACCTCATCTACGTCGCTAAATACAAACGGCTTATCGTTAACTTCACGATATTTTAGCGTAAAGTCAGTGCGGTAGTGGGTGCTGCCACCCTCGCTCACGATTTTTACATTCCTCACCACAAGACTCGCTCTGTGGTTTAGCTTGTATTTATCTGTAGTGCTAATACTCTTATCTAACATCTTTTTCTTTCTTTATTACTAATCGGCCAGCCGAAGCCAAAACATGCAGGTAGCGATCCTGACACGCTACTTAGCGATCTTGCTCAGCGTCCGGCGCGACCGGATTGCAGTATCACATTTTCGCGCCTCCATGTCAGCTTCGGCTGGCCGATACCCTCGCTTCGCTAGGCAAGCTTCCCCTTGTTTACTCTTTCCAAAAAATCATCGTTAGTTAAACTATCAAGCCTTCGCTCAATTGTTCTGTGCTCTGCATAATTCGAACGAAGGCTATACACCCAGGCACGTATTGTCCGTATAATTTTCATTCTTTATCCTTTCTTTTATGTTGAACTACTGGCAATATGGCTTTGCCCCTTATCAGGAGGGCTGGTACAAAAAACATATCTATCTGTGCAGATAGGGCTAAGGTACAGAATGTGCAAGGTGCCTTTTATTTTCTCAGCCTACTTCATGATCACCACTAGCCCTCCTGATAAGAGGCAAAGCGCTCATACAATTGCACCCTGCGCTAATCGCAGATCGTGATCAATTTCTACCTGGTCATTCAGTGCCTCATGCTCCTCCTTTTGCTTCCGCAAGCCAATGTTAATCAGCTCTGCGCTGATATCTACATTGCTTGCTATCAGCGCCTCGTAAAACCAATCGCCGAGCCCAAAGTGCTCGCAGAATTTACTGGCCGCCTCTTCTATATCTATCGGTAGATTATTGATGATTTCTTGCAATTCATCCGACGCCAAATCAGTCAACACATGCTCGTCAATAAACTGCAAAATTTGCTGCGCTTCTGGTCTCATTGCTTCTCCTCCGCCACATGTCTCGGCAACCGACCGTTCTTGCGTCGGAATTCATCAACCGCCGCTTGATTGACAATGTGTGTCACTATCGTTGTAAAAAGCGGCGCAGGAAATCGTTTACGATTTATCTCGTCCACAATGTATTTTATAGGCTTTTGTTTATTTCTCATGGTGTCTCTACTCCTTTCTTGAGGTTATTTAACAGTAAAGGCCTTGTAGCCTCTGCATGCCGTTAGTAGATGGATCAAGAAACAGCATGTCACCCTTACCAGTAAGCTCTTCAGCACCCACTCGATCCAGTACAATTTGACTGTTCGTTTTTGACGTTGTCATGAAGCATATCTTGGTCGGTATGTTAGCTTTAATTAACCCAGTAACTACATCCGCACTTGGCCGCTGCGTTGCAAGCACCAAATGAATACCGACCGCACGTGCCTTTTGGGCAATGCGTACAATCTGCGCCTCAATGCTTGGCTTTTCCTCTTTGTGACTTTTTTCACCGCCACGAGGGCCATAGCCGTCGATTACTTTGGTGATACGCTTTTCAGTGCCGCCGTTCATCATCAGGTCTGCAAACTCGTCAATGACAATGACCGTCTTCGGCAACTCTGCCGCTTTGCGCTGTCTAGCTTCTTCGTTGTAACTTTCAAGGCTGCGGTGACCGGTAGCTTCAAGCCGTGCGTACCGTTCTTCCATAAGCTCAACCATCATGTCGAGGGCTGCTATGGCCTCACTCGGCTCACTTATTACGTCAAACATCAAATGCGGCAGGCTGCGAAATGCCGCCAACTCGACACGCTTAGGGTCAATCAATACGAGCTGCATTTGGTCTGACGCCATCTGCTTAGTAAGCGATTTAATAAGCGTGTTTAACATGACTGATTTACCCGATCCAGTAGCCCCTGCTATTAGCAAGTGCGGCATCTCGGTAAGGTCTTTGCGTACCAATTCGCCGTAAACGTTCACTCCAACTGGTACGCTGAGTGAACCCATCTTTAGATGCTTATCTTCAAGGCCAATGCGTTTGCGTTCAATGCTCGGTATTTCGATGCCCACAAGCGTTGTGCCGCGAATGGGCGCCTCAATGCGTACAGACTTAGCTCCAAGCGCAATAGCTATGTCACTGCCAACCTTGGCAATCTTTGACATTGCAACGCCCCTGGAGGGCTTGAGTGTGTATTGCGTAACTGATGCGCCTACGTGAGTCTCCTGCATCTCAACAGGTATTCCAAACTCTTGCAGCTTGGCACGTATCTTTTCCTCGGGCGTGTAGTTTGAAGTGTCAGCCGACTGTCCTACGCTAGCGGTGTAGTGTTTTTCAACTATTTCTTTTTGCTCGGTGCGGTGTTTTATCACTACCGGCGCATCGATCGGCATAATGTCTTGTCGGTAAAGCTCAAACATATCTTGGCCGTTAAACATGTCGCCAGGATTCGGCAAAAACAAACGGCCTGGGTTATTCATGTCCAGCATAACGTCGGTAAACAGACGCTCAAAAACTGCAAAGTGTTGAGGGTCATCGTACTCAAACACCCACTCTTTGATTTGCGGCGAGCCGTCTTTATTCTTCGAGGTCTTGCATTCCTCATATCGTATACGCGCTGGGGCAATGCCGTACCGGGCCTTGACTGCGTAATAGTAGAACATTGCCTGAATCCAGCGTTTGAAGTCGTCTACATCAGGGTTGGTGTAATTGTAGGCAAACTTGTGGTCGATAACCTCAAGCTCTTTTTGCTGGTTAGCAACAAGCATGTCGAGGCGAACGCTGAGTGGTGAGGGCAAATTGGTGCCTTGGTGCAGCATACTTTCAGCTTCTTCTTGGATGGCTTCCTCTATGCTGATGATCTTGTGATACTGCGGCAACTCATCGACATAAAAACCGATTGCGCGAGTATAGCCTGCAATCAGCTTGGCCCGGTCGCTGATGGTACTGTTGTACTTAATTTCCATGTCCAACATGTTGTCGATCATGCGCTGGCCGTCTCTGATGGCCTCATCGACTGGCATGCCGGAATAGATACGCTCAAGAGCCTTGTGACCAGCCTTACCTATTACGCCGGTAACTGAACTCTGAGTGTCACGTCGCCCCAGTATGTACCTCATTCTGAAATACATCGGGTTGGTTAAATACGACACCAGACTAGACGGTGACATATGTGTTACTAGTGCTTCGCTCATCTAATGCCTAGTTTTCTTATTAATTGTTGATATGATGCCGGCATCCGCAAGTTTTTTTTGGGCTGTTTTGGCAGCATCTTTAGTGAGATCAACGTCCACGTAGTCCCGGCTATACTCAGCGATGCCAGATGCAGCTCCAATCACTTCAGGTATGTACGTATGGATGATCAGACTTAAGACCCCGTAACGCAGTTTGCGCTTGCGGTTTGCGCCAAGTTTCCACCCAACTTTTAAGCCATACTTGTCCTTTGTGAACCCAGATAGCTCAGCCTCCTCGAGGGTATACGTATCTACGATTTCCTCGCCAGTATCGATGTTGCGAATCGTAGCCGTACAGCTCTCTTGAGTCTCCTCGGAGTAAGTAATTCGCCAGCCATGCCTACGTAAAGCAGAAGGAGTAGCCTTGCCATAAATGTTCAACTTACCTTTTACAAAATAGAGGCCGTTGATGCTCTCTATGAATCCCATACCCATCTCGCGGCCAGCGGCAAGCGCCATTATGACCTGCTCAACGTTTTCAAATGAATCGTTCAGTGCGCCACTTGCCCAAAATTCGCCAGCCATTTTTTTCATCTGTGCATATTCTGTAGGGTTCATGACGGCTGTATTTTGCGTCAGCACAGATAGATTGAGCTCTCTCTTATCCGCATCCGTCAATACGCTCTTTGATGCGTCTGGCTGTGATGGCCGTGACGTAACCACCTCAATTTCTTGCGAACCAATGCTCTCGTTCATTGTTTTAATCCTCTAATAATTATTTAATTGGTTGCGCTTCGTATCCGAGCTTAAATTTATCCAATGCGCTTTTTTTAGCGGGCCTAGAGGCTGGTTGCGCAAAATACGCATAAAGCTCCAAGTACGCCAAGAATGCCACGATTATACTGCCGACTATCTGATATAGCGGCAAGCTTATCATCAGCTCAACATATGGCATTCGCCATAGCGCCACCGCCGCGATCACGAAGCTTATTTTTAAAATTAAAAATATTACGCCAAAAACTGCCTTGTTAATCTTTTCCATATTTTTTTCATCCTTTTTATTTTTATTTCGCTGTTTACTGCCAACATTGTCAGCCACAAGCAGCGCAGGTACTTCTTTACTTTCACTCATGATAAAACCCTCCGCTTTTTTCTAGTATTCGCTCGACAGCTCCATTGGACAGCCAATTTCTATTAGCTGCCCTATTCACGTTGCATGTTTGTTTTTACAACTCACCGCCATGAAGGCAAGCGTGAGGGGGTATTTTGGAGATAATGTACGAGGCCCAGGTGCCAAATGCCCAATGGAGCTGTCGAGTTTAGTTTCTTACCATAGAATGCCGCGAACCGCATACCATGCTGTCCAGTTACCGCGCCCGTTATAAATTGCGAGGGCGTACTGCGCATTGTAAGTCGGATCGCTCCAATTTCCACCAGCAAAAAATGCTGGATGTGCAAAGTTGTTTATCTGAAAACAACCATAATCTTGCGAGCCGTCATAGTTAACCGCGCCTACAGCGTCAGATCGCATTCCGCTCTCTTTTTGGGCTACAATTCGTGCGCCTGCCTGTAAGTTTGCTGGCCAAACTGCTATGATGGCTTCCTCACATGTTCCAGCCGATGCCGGATTCTGTGTTTCCGTTACAGTTGCGTTCGCTTGCGACTGTAACTCCGATGCCGCAACTACAGCCGATGTCTCTGTTGACACCAACCTAGGAACTTCGGATTGCTCCTGCAGTTGCTCTGGCTTGTTAAAGTTCGATAGCTCTGTTTGCGTCGCTAAATGCGACGGCTGTACGAACGCGATTGATAGAACTATCACAATCGCATAAAGCAGCAATCTTCGTCGAATAATCGAACTCCGATTAAGCTCGACCGGCATGCCGTCCGCAGAACGGTGGTCAAGTTGGTGGCTGCTTCACCTTTTTTGTAAATGCCGAGTCTACTGTTATGATCGCCTTATATTTTTGATTTCGTGGCGTCGTCAGTAAACTCGCGATCCCGTTGGATCACCTGCGTGAGGTGTCAATCTTCCGGAGTGACAGCCTCGCCTAGTGAGCAAAAAAGACCGGTGATCTGTCGGTCTTTCTTCATTGACATCAGCGATGATACCAGGAAAATAAAAAAGATCGACATTTCAGTCGATCTACAAGCGAATAAATTAATTTACGATTTATACAAATCGTAATGGTGGAGCATATCGGATTCGAACCGATCACCTCTTCCATGCCATGGAAGCGCTCTAGCCAAATGAGCTAATGCCCCGCGTCTTGAGGAATTATATCACAAATTGACCAATACAAAAAGCGTGATTTCTTAAATAAAAAGAGCTGCAAGTGCAGCCGCGCGGGCAATGATACTTGGGCTAATGCGCGCCCACCCGGCTCTTTTTCGGGTATTTTTGTTTTTTGCAGGTCGCAAAGAGCCATGCGCACTAGCTACTTTTATTATATTCTAAAGTGCTTATGTTGCAAGTTTTCGTAATTTATACAACGTCGCTTTTTGGCCAGAGACCAAAATATTGTACTGTTTTTCTTGAATAAAACCAGTTTCCTGGGCCAGCTCTGGCAAGAAGTCTACCCCAGTTAAAATCACTGCGCAACCTTTTGAGCGCAAGACGCGATGCATCTGCTGGAGAGAAGCAAAATACAAATGCCGCAAGTTCTCTGGCGAGCTTGCCTCAAAGCGTCCCCACGGCGGATCTGTTATAACGCGATCAATGCTGCGCGAAACAATGTGCGGCAAACGCGCTGCGTCGCCTTGCTTAGCAACAAGATGCGGGATGCTTTTGAGGTGCGGCAAAAGATGCTCATTATGCTCAACGGCAATTACCTCTTGGCAATGGAATCCTTGCAAACATTCGCGAACTATTGCACCGTAACCAGCAAACGGATCAAGCACCACGTGCTTTGACGAAAGCGCAGCCACCAAGCCCATGATATGCGCAACTTCCGGTCGGAGCTCGCCGGCTTCCAGACTTCTTTTTTTGAAACCAGCCAGAGGCAACCGCCAGCCAAACAAAGCGCGCTTGTCATCGCGTAACCAAAGCAAAAACTCTAAATCCGGCCTAAAAGAAGTTGGCTGAGCGCCAGTTGCAGCCGCAATTACATTTTGTAAATTACCCAAGGCTGCCGAGCTGGCTGGCTGGCTGCCTTGGCGCAGATATGTAGCAAAAGTTTTAAAATCCCGGCAGTTTATATCTGATGTTTTAATAATACCTGCGGCATCCTCGAGACTTTTTTGCTCGCCACAATCTTTTGTTAGGCCAAAAATGTTGGTAAAAAATCGCAGTTCGCTAAGCTGGTTAACGGTCAAGTCTGAGCTAAAAATCACTAAACCGTCGTGCAGCTCCTCGACTTTAAGTTGATTGTTGCTGAAGTTTTGTAGCCGTGATGCAATTATCTCTTGGCAGCCGCTCGTAAATGTTGCAAAATAACGCATCATTTTCTTAATCCAGCTCTCGGCAAAACCCAAAACGCCAGCACCAAAGCCAGCGTAACAGCAAAGCCGCACATTATTGATGGGATGCCCATAGTCGTGGCCGGAGATAGCAAGTTAACAGTGGCGGTGGGCAAAATGAACATAGCATATGCAACCATCACGCCATACATTGTGGGCTTGGTCTTTTCTTTAGCCAAATCCAGACAAAGCCAAATTCCGGTCAACATCCAGCCATAATAATAAAGACCGTAAAGCCAGCCGCAGTTTGCCGACATCTGAAAAATAACATAATTACCAAAGCATTGATGGCCGCTAAGCGATTGTGTTGCAAACAAAAAGTAAAAAATGAACGCCGCGCCGGTAAAATACGCTGGCAGAACCAACTGATTCTTTTTTGTCTCGGACAGCTCATAAATAAGATGGATACCAAGTGGCGGCAATAGCGTAATTGCAACAAAACCAAGGCGCGATGCCATCAAAGAGTTCATCATGCCAGCTTCGCAAACGTTATACTCGGCAACCTGAAAAACTGCCAAGCAAACCAAAATAATTACACTCAACCTGCCAACAGGATTTAATTTATACCGCAAAACCGTGTAGACCGCCAAAACTATTTCTATAATAAAGGTTGCAAGCATGACAGGCGGCGAAAAGCAGTACAACTTTAATTTTTTGTATTTGTCCATATTCAACCCATTATAATACATTTTTAAGAAGTTTGCGCAGACTCCGCCTTACAAGAAAGCGGAGTCTGCATAGCTCTAGCTGTTCTTAGATTGAAGACGAGCATAAATTACAAGTTCGCAGCCAATTGCGTCGGCATACAGTCTGGCTGTCTCAAGTCTAACTATTCGTCCGTAATCCCAGTTTCCTCTAAACTTGTAGACGATTCTGATATGCCGATTAGTTAGTTGTGCAATAGCATCACAGCTCAACCCCGCAGCCATATGCGCGCTACGAAATGTCCGATAATGCAAACCACTTTCCTTGTTTCTAAATAAAATTACCAGTTCTATGCCAGCAGCCTCGGCGTATGTTGAAAACGTCTGCCATCTTTGAAGTGGACTAGACGACATTTTATTTAGCATACGCATAACCGAGTACCTATGCAGTCCAAGCCTATTAGCTAGCTGACGCACCGTCATATCTGGCCGGAGATCACGAATAAACCTACCAATACCATCACCAGTGGCATAATTTGTTGGCACAAAAGCCTCCGAATCATCACAATATGAACACGATACTTTGCAGCTAGAGCTTACTTATTTTCTCACATTCTTTGCGCCAAGCAAATACTAATTAATAATTTTAAACCCAGCTTGCAAAAGCTCATTGCCAGCAATATCTGGCGACGTGCGGTCAAAAATCTTTGCCTCCATATTGTCAGCACCAAAATGCAAAGAAATCCACTGGTGCGCCGGGCCGTTCATGCGCTTCCAATCAATTTGCGTATTTTGCAAAGCATCCATCAGCGCTTCTAAATCACTACAATAAAATGCTACATGATCCAAGCCGACATTCTCCATACCGCCTGGCCGTCTCTGGATAAGTTGCATGAGCGGCACGTTTTCTACTGACTGCTTAAGAACCAAAAGTATAATCTTACGATTGTTAACAGTTACAATGTGGCCCTGATCGGCAAAAGGCAAAAGCTGCGAAAATTCACTAGAAACTGCATTCTCATTTGGCACCTTCCAGCCAAAATGCATTGGCTTAAAGCAATTAAAATCGTAGCTTTTATTTTGCTCTTTCCAGGCGTTCCAAGCCGCAAAATAAGTTCCCAACGCAGATTGCATTTGATCCATCAACAAACTCCTTTACTTTATTAATTGTAGCAGATCTTCTTCATTCAAAATTTTTGTTCCAAGCTTCTCGGCTTTGGCAACTTTGCTAGCGCCAGGATTTTCCCCAAGAACCAAATAGGTTGTAGTTTTGCCAACGGAAGTTTGGAAGCCACCGCCTTTTGCGCGGATTTTTTCCGCAGCTTCTTCTCGTTCTAGCAAACCAAGCGTTCCGCTAATTACAAAATTCTTGCCGCCTAGCGCGCCGCCAACGTGCGCAACTTTTTGCGGCTCCACGCCAACATTTGCAAATTTGGCCAAAAGCTGTTGGCTAGCTTCTGTTGCAAACCAAGTTACGATGCTTTCCGCCACCACTTCTCCCACGCCTTCAACCTGTTGCAGCTCGTCAACCGTAGCTTCGCGTAGCGCGCTCAACGATTTAAAATGATTAGCCAAATCCACAGCAGTCTGAGCGCCGACCTGCCGAATCCCGAGACCATACAAAAATCTCGCCAACAGCGGCTGCTTTTTTTCCTGGATGGCGCTAACCAGCTTGGTAGCTGAGACTTCGGCAAAACGCTCCAAGCCTAGCAGCTGTTTTACGGTCAAAGAATAGAGGTCAGCTGCATCGCGAATGAGTTTGGCGTCCAAAAGCGCCAGCACGTTTTTTTCGCCCAAGCCTTCAATATCCAACGCCGATTTGCTGGCATAATGTTGAACTTGGTTTTGGACACGCGCCGGGCAGTGGCTGTTTGGACAACGCCAAACCGCCTCGTCGGCCTTCAGTTTTACAAGCTTAGTATTGCATTCTGGGCAAAATTCTGGCATTTTAAAAGGTTTTTCCGCGCCAGTACGTAGCTTTTTGAGCGACTCAACTATCTCAGGTATGATATCGCCAGCTTTATGTACAATAACCGTATCACCAACGCGCACATCTTTGCGCAAAACCTCGCCCTCGTTATGCAACGTGGCCATTTGCACAGTACTGCCAGCCACCACAACTGGCTCCAAAACCGCCACAGGAGTTGCCGCCCCAGTGCGACCAATGCTAATTAAAATATCTTTGACTTTGGTAGTGGCCTGCTCGGCCGGATATTTGTAAGCCACAGCACCGCGCGGCGCTTTGCCAACTACGCCGAGCCGGTCAAAATCTGCGCGATTGTTCACTTTAATCACCAAGCCATCTGTGTTGAACCGCAGATCATGGCGCCGCTCTTCCCAATATTTTGCAAATTTCATGACATCAACAATTGTACTGACAACTTTGGCATGCTTGTTGGCATAAAGCCCAAGTTCGCGGATTGTTTGATATGCCATGTCATAAGTTGGAACTTCCAACAAGTCGTCACGCAACAGTTCCCAGGCCACAAATTGCAATGGTCGAGCAGCTACTAGCTTGGGGTCGAGCTGGCGTATTGTTCCGGCTGCAAGATTACGAGGATTGGCAAAAAGTGGCAAACCCTGTTTTTCGCGCGATTGATTTAGCCGCTCAAAATCATCTTTAAACATAACAATTTCGCCGCGGATTTCTGTGCGACCGTGCAAAAATAAATCAGCAACCTTAGTTTTGCGCAAGGTCAGCGGCACAGATTCTATGGTTTTTACGTTCTGCGTCACGTCTTCCCCCACAGTGCCGTTGCCCCTGGTGACACCGCGCACCAAAATGCCATCCTGATAAACCAGGGAGCAAGCCAAGCCGTCCATTTTTGTGTCAACAAAAAACTCAAATATGGTGTTTGGCAAAATTTTTTGGATACGATCGCGCCAAGCTAAAACTTCAGCCTGGTTAAAGACATCATTGAGGCTGAGCATACGAGTTTTATGTTCAACACTTACAAACTGAGGCAGAGGCTCGCCGGCCACACGTTGAGTCGGAGAATCTGGTGTG
>JAEHDC010000014.1 GCA_016880595.1 Candidatus Saccharimonadota bacterium | reverse complement strand
GCGTGGTGGCAGCCTTTCCGGCGGCATCGGAGAAAAAGATTTTTGCCACAGCCATGGCTTTGCAGACTGAGGCTTCACCGCTGCCGGATGATCAAACAATAAAACGTCGCGCTGCTGAACTTGGCGTAAAAGTTTTTGGCGAGATTGTTGCTAAGCGTGGTTTTACAAACGAGCACAAGACCAAATCTGCGCTGCAAAAAGACGGCAATGATTTTAGGCTGATAATCATTGGCGCGCCAGAGGAAATCTTGGCAATCGCAGCTGGCGAGCAAGCAAATTTTAAAAAAGAGCTGGCTGTGCAAACTGCATCTGGCCGGCGCGTAATTGCTGTGGCAACTAAGAAGGTTGTTGCCAGTCAATCTCAAAAAGATATTGCCAAGTTGGAGCACGATGTAGATTTGCTCGGCCTAATTATTATTGAAGATCCGCCGCGCACTGGCGTTGCCAAAACGCTTGCCCAAGCTGCTAAAGCTGGCGTTCGGACAATTATGGTGACCGGCGATCATCCGCAAACTGCGGCGTTTATTGCGCGTCAGGTTGGTATTGATGCCGAGCGTGTAATAACTGGCGAGGAGCTGGCAAAGTTGTCTGATTCTGAGCTAAAGACAGAGGTTAAGGCGGTCTCGGTTTTTGCACGTAGCACGCCGCAAGACAAGTATCGGCTGTTAAAAGCGTTGCAGGCAAATGGTGAAATTGTGGCTGTAACTGGCGATGGTGTTAATGATGCGCTGGCGTTGAAGGGCGCGAACGTCGGCATTGCCATGGGCATAAAAGGTACGGATGCGGCCAAGGAGGCGGCCGATGTGGTGCTGGCTGATGACAATTATTCTACTCTTACCAACGCTATTTTTCAGGGGCGCAAGTTTTTTGACAATTTGCGTAAAGGCTTTCAGTATTATCTTTCTGTTAAGTTGGCGCTGGTGTTGATTTTTATCTTGCCAATTGCTGTTGGCATGGACTTCCCTTTTGCACCAATTCAGATAATTTTGCTGGAGCTTTTTATGGATTTGGCTGCCTCGTGGGCATTTGTGGCTGAGCCTCCTGAGCCAACAATTTTTTGGCGCCAACCGCGCAAGCCTAATGAGCAGCTCATTGATTCCGGTGTTCTTATTAAGATTGTGCTTTCTAGCTTGAGCTTGTTTGCGGCGGTTTGGGCTAGTTACTTTTATGCTCAGAAAAATGGTTTATCTACGGATGACGCTCAAACGTTTGCCTTCTCTGCCTGGATTATTGCGCATATTGTTTTGGCGTTTATTTCGCGCTCTAGTACAGTTAGCTTGAGCAAGATTGGCCTTTTTTCCAACAAAGCAATTGTAATTTGGGCTGTGGCGGCAATTGGTTTTTTGCTGGCGATTACCTCTGTTCCAAGCCTTGCTGCGGTGCTAAAACTAACTACAATTAGTCTTGCACAAATTGGTGTTATTGCTGTGATCTCTTTTGTGACAGTGGCTTGGCTGGAGCTGCTTAAATTAATAAAAGCTAGACAATGACGATAACGCGAAACTAGTTTACCAGGAGTTTATGTAAGGGGGGCGCAGCTTTTGCTTCGCCCCCTATTTTATCGCCTAGAGCTGTTCAATTTTGATTGACTTAATTTTAATGAAGTATATCAAAATTACGAGGCATCCCACTACTAAAATCCCAGCGGCGCCAAAGATGCTGCGTTCGCTAACTACGCCAAAGAACAGTGTGAGCAAGATTGACGTTGCGCACATTATGGTCTGAAACATAGACGAGACGCTGGCGCGCACGTTGGAAGGAAAGACGTCGTGCAGCTCGCGCGACAAAAATATTGTCACAACCGTGCCAAAAGCCAGGAATGCCAATTGTGCTATGACTACGACAACAATATTTTGCACAAAGGCCAGGCACAAAGCGCAGGCTAGCATTATTGCCATTGATGCAACTTTGCCATTTTTATGACGGCTTTCTTTGCGGAAGAAGCGCTCGAGTAGCGATCCAAAACAGTTAGACAGCCAAGTTATAGCTACTATAATCCCAAAGAAAGTTGCAGATATATTTAGCTCGACATACCAAAATTGCCTAAAAGTGTATATTAGGTTCATCAGGCACAGGTGCAGTGTGTTTGCGCCTATGAGCAGAACAAGCGAGTGACGATTTTTTATCGCGGTCTTAAGCGTTGCGATTAAATCAAGAATCCGCACCTTCCCCATGCTTTTGTATGACTTTGGCTCTTTAAAAAAATAAAGTGGCACTAATGCCAAAATAGCAAAAGGGATTGTTAAAATGTACGTCCAGCGCATGCCTAGTAACTTTACGATGAGACTACTGGACAGCGCAGCCGAAGCCATTGTCAAGCCCTGATACAGCTTGTATTGTCCGTAGACTTTTTCGTACAAATCACTACTACTAACGCTCTCTTTGGTTGTGTCAAATAGCACGGTATCATACAGTCCTACAGATAATGAGCTAGACACTCCCCATAAAATGCTACCAATAACATACGAAGATGGTGACGTGCTTAGGCTAAATGTGATGTAAGCAGTCGAAAAGGTTGCGGCCGAAAGCATCAATACAGCTTTACGACTCCAGCGATCTGCCAAAATACCGGCTGGCGTGGATGTCAATAATATTGCCAAGAAATACAGTGACGTCGCTATTCCCACGCTAGATTTGCTAAAACCAATTTGGAGCATGTAAGCTTTTTCTATTGGATTAAACAGCACCACTCCTTGCAGACAAATTGTAATGTACAATGGCAAAAGCCGCAGGCTCAAGGCGCGGCCAGCATCTGGCTGTTTTTGCACTTGTTAATTATAGCACCAAGTAGGAGTGGGCGCGAATTTGTACGTTTGTATTGACTTACAATAGCATTTATGCTTTAATAGATATCAGACATTTGTTGCTCTTAAAAAAAGCGAGGTAAACGTGAGATGGAAGATACGCAGCTTTCTGCTCAGCTTTCGGCGTTGGCCGAGGGGAGTACACCACCAGACTCGGTTCATTTCTTGTTGTTGGCAAGCGCGTCGGCAGGACTTGACGTTGAACGTATGCTGGCTGGAACGGCGGCATACTTTGACGTTGAAGTCGCAATGCCTGATCATCGAACTCTGTTTTGGGCGCGTATAACGCCCGATTTTAAACCGGGCGCTTATCCTGATTCATATATCTTTGAATCAGGAACATTTCAAAAGCTTTCGCCCGAAGGTGAACTATTAGATAAAACCGTAAGTTGCAATGGCTACTTTACGGCATGTATGGTTCTTGGCCATACGATTGGCCAGGTTAATGTATCTTCTAGTTAATGTATCTTCTAAAGTGGGGACTTGACATGGCGTTCGCAGGTGCTGTTTCTAGGATCCTTTCTGTCCGTGAGATGGAAGCTCTCGGACAGCATGAGGTTGCTGTAACAACGATGGTCTCGCTCGTCGTCGACCGCAATGGCAGGTATCATGCTTATGTTGATGAATGCCGTCCAGCTGAGCGCGAGAGCGTTTTAGCTGGGCACGGTGTTGATGCAGGTGATCCCTGCCGATGCTTGCCGTATGCTTTTGTGATTACTAGTAATCCGCCCTTTGTTGGTGGTAATGACGAGGACCTCAAGGCCCTACTGCTGCGCAATGCTGCGGCCATCGCGGCCAATTTGAATGGCGGAAATCTCGACCTCGTTTAGCTTTGACAACGAATGTCGCCCCGGACTGCTTCCATACCAGGAAGTGGCGCCGGGGCGCTTTCTTTTTAATCTAAAATTTTGATAAAAAACAGGGGAACGCGCACAATGGCACGTTCCCCAAAATGTATTAAATAGTTACGAGGCGGCGGTTACAAAAATTGGTAATGTCTTCAATGGCACCAGGAGCATCATGGCGAAAGCCGCAAGACTGCCGTTCCCACTCGTCCGCGAGTTGCGGAACAAAATGACGAACAAACTCGCCCATCGCTTCAAATGAGTCTTCTGGCCAATCTGGATCGTCTGGATAATACCAGTCAATCTCTGGAATTTGGTTACCTGCGTAAATGATTCGCGCGGGCAAGTTAATCGAAACCGGCAGCGGCGCCCAGCGCCACGCTTCAAAGATCTCAAATGGCTGCAAATTGCTAAAGTGAACACTAAAATTAACATATCTATCTGCGTCTAGCACAAATACGTTGCTCGTGACCCTCATAGCAAGATACTGTTTGTTGTCAATTGTTACTTCTGTGAAGATGCTTTTATTGCGTTGAATAAGAGACTTGGCTCTGTGAATATCCGCAATCTTACGATCGGGCGAAGACAGCGGATCAGGGTGCAGGTAAAACGTATTGCTTATGGCGTCCCAGTGATGAGACCTCATTTGCAGCTGAGCTTCGTAGTTGGAGGCAAATACTATGCGCACTAGCGAGCCATCAACAACTTCAAGGCATGTTACTTCGCCGCAAGCACATTTGTTGCCGTGCCGCCTGGCGTCGAGTATGTCAAGTTCTCTATTACATGACATGCATATTGCAATGCTAGTGGTTTTTGGCCTGGCGTACCAGTCGCAATCAACTCCCGGGTCAATAAAGAAGTCTGAGCTAAAGACTTCTAGCGCCATTGAGGATGATTCAGGCGTTTTGCAATAGAGCTTACCGGCAATCCAAACAGCATCCGGAATATTAGTAGTGGGCAGCATTGCCAACTCCTTCCGTAACCAAAATACGTTAAGGTTCTAAGCAAGATTGCTTGAACAGTAAATATTCTAACATAAATTGTTGGTATAAGCAAATCAAGCGATTGCTATTTTGTTTCTATACCCGCAATATTCCAGTAATGATAGAATAATTGCCGCATCATCCTAGCGTAGGATTTACTAATAATTTCAACTCCTACCCTTTTGTCGTGTTTCCAGTGATAGATGGCTACGGTGTTGTTATAAATAATGGTTTGTCCATCGAACTCAATGACTTTGGGCGAGATTTTGCGGTGTTCATACTGGTGAGATTCAATAAGAATATTATTGCAAAAATCTGCCATAATTTTTGGATCGTAGTCATAATTTGTGATTTCTAGGGAGTAATAACCGGCCTCTTTTTGCATGGCACGATGTCTTTGTGTCCAGCTTGTATTTGGGACGAGCTGTTCGATAGTGCCATTGCCCAAAGCTAAAAGTTGGCCGTTGCATTTTAGCTCGTGCCAGCACATCTGCTTTAGGCCGGCTTGGCCTTCGTAGGCTTGCACAAAAAAGTTTTCCTCACTTTGCTGCTGAAGAGCAAAGAGGTCGGGCAAAATATTTTGCATTGCCTGCCGCTGGTTTTTGATTTTTTCCTCTTGCTCAATAAGCTTTGCTTCAAGAACGTGCGGGTCGCTAGCCACTAAAAAAGTGCCAAGGTCATCTGTCCGACGAGCAATTAAGCTCTGTTTATAAAGATTATCAACAATTCGGTAAACTTTGGTGCGGTTTATCCCAGTTGCGCGGCTTAGTTTTAAATGCGTATTTGGGCCTTTAAGTAGTTCTACAAAGATTCGCGCTTCGTCTTTATCTAGGCCAATTTGGTGTAATCTTTGAGACACAGTGTCGGTTGTGTTGTTCATTCTGGTGAACAGTTTAGCACATTTCTCTGAAAACCTTATCTTAAACATAGGCAAAAAATATGTAAACCACTCGGTGATGAGGCGGTGTATTTTTTGCTGGCAAAAATCCTTCCCAAGGAGTTAACAATTATGACAGATGCGACTGGAAACGTACAGGCAAGCTGGGAATTCTTTAATCCCGATGGCTATATCGGACATAATTATAGAGATGAGGTTTTGCCAGAGGACAAATTCATAATTGAGCATATGATTAGCCGCATTGCTGAGTTGTGTGACCCGCGCACTGCGCGGCGTATTCTCAATGTTGGGCACGGCGCAAACTTTTATCCGGACATGGTTATGCAGCAGCTTCTATGGGATGACGGCGTTCTGGAGCTTATGGAAATTGGCTGGCTAAACCTTGCGGAAATGTGCAGAGTAATAGCTGCTGGTCTGGCTGGCGACAAGGGTATCTGGAAAAAGTTTGAAGATGCAATGCGGGCAACATCTCCAGACTGCGGCGAGCCGCTAATGCGCGCCTGGCGCCATAGCAAGATTGTTCAAGAAAGTGTCTATAAATTGCCAGCAGACACCTATGACCACGGAGCAATGTTTTTTTGCGCTGAGTCAATTACTGGCGATCGCAAAGAATACGAGCGTAGCGTAGACGCCTTTTTAAATTCCGTAAAACCAGGTGGTTTTGTGGCAATGGCGTTCATGCGTGGCTCAGAAGGCTATGCTACAGCTGGCAGGTTGTATCCGGCCGTGCCAATTGAGTGTCCAGATGTTGAGGGACAGTTTAGTCCCAAGGTCAGATGCCTTGAGGT
>JAEHDC010000013.1 GCA_016880595.1 Candidatus Saccharimonadota bacterium | reverse complement strand
GCCACCAAACAGCCGTCATTGCTACTCAAAACTGCCACGGGTTTATGCCACAAATCCGGCCTAAAAACACGCTCGCAACTCACAAAAAAGTTGTTGCAATCCACAAGAGCAAAGACTGGAGATTTTGAAGCCATAAAATAATTATAGCTTACACGTTGTAACCAATCGACTCCAAAAGCCTGTCAACCGACTGCGCAACTGTAAATTGCTGTACAGCTTTTGCCCGTTCTTCATCTGTTAAGCGGCCAAGCTTGGCGGCTTTTACAATGCCTTTAGCAAGTTCCAACGGATTGTCTGGTTCGACTAAAATTAAACCACCGCAATCTGTCTCTGGCAAACCGCCAGCATTGCTAGCCACAACGCGGCAGCCGGCATGCTGAGCCTCAACCGAGAGAATACCAAACGCCTCGTGCCAAAACTGCCCGGTTGTTGGCATTACCACGATGTCATGCTCGGACAGTAGTTTTGCCATAGAAGCTGGAGTTTTTCTAGCTTGAATAAGATTAATCTGCGGATGTGCCTGGAAGAGCTTTTTAACCAACTTGCCTTCTTCGCTGTGATCGCAAGCCGACGTAGCCGTAAGCTCAAAATTTATATCACGCAACAGTTTAAAATGCAATGCAGCCATTAAAGTATAAACGCCCTTATCGGGCGTAAGTCGACCAGCAAACAAAATCTTAACTTTATTATCATCTCGCTTCGCAACCTTAACCTTAGAAAAGGCAGCATCTGCAAACGGATAAACAACTGGCACAGATTCCTCCGAACGTCCAAAATGACGCGCCCAAATCTTAGCAGAATATTTGCTAGGTGTAATTAATTGCTTATCTTTAATATCATTAGAAAAAAACTGCTCATCGCTGTCACACAGAGATAAAGGGCAATGCAGAATTACATGTGACTGCTTTTTAGTTTTTACAGCAGTTGGTCTGACAACAAAAACAAAAGTGTCGTTGAGGTCGCTAAGCTCTTCCAAAGAGTCAAATGCACGGAACTTGATGTCTGGAAAATCTTCGCGCCCATCATTTTCGCCAAAACCAATTGTTGTTAAGTTTGCATCTATTCCACGGGAGTATAATTCTCTTATATGCCCCGCTGTATAATTTTCCGAACCTCCAGTACCCGCTAAAAACGGGAAGCCGGATGTCCAAACAAAAGAAATCATATTTTTGCACCTCTATAATCTAGTATACCACACATTACTAAGTTTTTTGCTTCATGTCGTTAAGCTACTCCTTAAACCTTATTAGTTTTAACCATATACAAATTAGCTTACACAGAGTAAATATGGTAGAATATTGCTATGCGATCACTTAACGGCCAAGAAATTGCCGACTTTATTAAAGAGCGCCAAGCCCACCAAGTACGTGGGCTTATTCAGGCTCACCACATCCTGCCAAAGCTAGCAATTATCCACACCAACCATACTCCAATTGTCAACACTTACCTGAAATTAAAGCAAAAATACGGCGCGGATATTGGCGTTGAGGTTGAAGTTTTTTCGATCGACCAAAGTAAAGCTCTGCCACTTATCAAAAAGCTAAATGCCGACTCAACAGTTCACGGCATTATTGTGCAACTGCCAATTCCGGATCCAGATCAAACTACAGAAATTTTAGATTCCGTGCTGCCACAAAAAGATGTAGACGGCCTGCATAGCCGTCCAATTTTGGATGCCGCAACACCTACGGCAATCTTGTGGTTATTAGCTGGCTACAACGTCGAACTAAAGAACAAACAAGTCCTAATACTTGGCCAAGGTCGATTAGTTGGGCTACCCTTAGCCAGAATGCTAAAAAACTCAGGCGTACAAGTGACAACGGCCGATCGTAGCACCAAAGATATTTCGCAAAAAGTCCGCGAGGCAGATGTTGTAATCAGTGCCACCGGCGTTGCCGGATTAATCAAAGCAAATATGCTTAAAAAAGACGCCGTGATAGTAGACGCCGGCGTAGCAACAGATAAAAATGGCTTTGTTGGCGACGTCGATCCAGCAGTGCGCCAACGCCAGGACATCACAATTACCCCAGAAAAAGGCGGAGTTGGCCCGCTAACAGTTTGCGCTTTATTTGACAATGTTATCCGGGCAGCGCAAGCGCAAAAAAACTAAGCACGCCCGCTATCTACCAGACAAAACCTCTTTAACTCGCTCAGTGACTTGGCGCGGCGTAAAATCGGCTTTTACAATGTACGAATTTATTCCAAGTGCATGGAAACTGCTTGGCGCTTCTTCCTCGCCCAGATTTGTTAAGACCAAAACTGGAATATTTTTGCCCCAATCTGTAGCGCGAATTTTTTTGAGCGCTTCATCGCCATTCATTTGCGGCATTCTAATATCAAGTAAGATTATGTCAGGACGCATTTTTTCGCACAGGTCAACGCCTGTTTTGCCGTCTTCGGCAGTTTGAACCTCAAAGCCTTCGGCTTCAAACTTCATGCGATACATCTGTGAGATTACAATGTCATCCTCTATGATTGCAATTTTTACAGGAAGAGAAGATGATTCACCCATACTTGCATTATAGCGCATAAATTGCTTCCATGATTGCTTTTGCGTCATCGGTCTGCAGATCATCAGAGGCCAAACCAAAATTAATTTTTAAGTGTTTTTTACCACGCCCCAAAGCTAGCCATTCCAGGTGCGCCAAAACCAGCTTGGCATCTGGAAACTCGCGCAAAATTCTAACAATACCAGATTTTGGATTAGAATTTGCTCGTGTTGTTCGCGTCCCTTCTGGAAACATGCAAATATTATAGCCGTAATTAAGAAGTTTTATTGTGCCATCAACTCCGTAAGTGTGATGCTTATGGTATTTTATATGCGCTGGATAACAGCCCAGCGCGAACATAAACGGTTTTAAGAACCAACGGTGATAAATTTTGGGATTGGTCATAAACTTTAGTGGTAAAAGCTTGGCGCGACGGTTAAAAGAAAGAGTTGTAAAAATCGCAAACGGATCCAACAAGCTCTGGTGATTGCCAATAATTATATAGCGTGTTTTGCGATTCAGATCTGTCAAATCTCCAAAATCCACAGTATAACCGCCGCGAATCTTAAGTGTTATTGCGCAGGCGATGGCCGCAATCTCCTGGCAAAGTGTTATTACCGGCCCAGCTGGGCGCAACCTGGCATTTGGCATATAGATTTTCTCCCCTATATTGAGTATTATGAATCAAGAAGGCAGGCAAATAAAGTGAAAAATTTTCAAGCGTGGGCAGCAAAAAAAATTGCCAAAAAAATTAGAGTAAAGGTTATAGGCAAGCCGCAGATCAGCCAACTTCGTCGACCGCAGACTTCAGCCGGAAGCTATATCGCCATGCGCACAGCTTACGGCAAGCAAAATAACTGGCCGCTAGACAGCACAAATACAGATATCGACCATTATGACCGCCTTCCTGATACAACATATTTTTTGTCTTTTCGCAAAAGATTTTTGCGCCGTGGCCGACTAATAGCTGGCTTGCGACTAACAAAGATTAAAGACTTTGAAGATAGCTTAAGCCTAGAAATGTGGTCTAATGCTGAAGAAAAACAAAAATTTGTTGGTCATCTTTTAATCCATCAACAGGATGTAATGACGCTAAAGCGCGCAGCAAAAAACGGCCGCGTTTGGGACCTTACACGGCTAGTTACGGCTATGGCGCTGCAGAGCCGACGCTCGCGCAGGACCAAACGCTTGACTTATGTAGCGCTTTTGATGGCGCTCGGCGCAGCATTTAAAACTTCTGGTTCGGAATCATATTGGATTTTTACCTGCAACCCTGAAATCAAAAGATTTTTGGACAAACTTGGAATCCAATATCATCTAATTGCTCAAGGTCTTATTAGCAAGCAAGACTCAGGCGAAAGCTATTTTGCCTGGATCTCAGCCCAAGCGGCATATAATCAGCTCAAAAATGGCCAGCCAGCTGTGGCAGAAGTTGTGCAGAGAGGTTACTCACGCTAACTAGTATGGACGTAATGGTTTTTATACTCTACTTTACAGCAATCTTAACTAGCCTTTTGGGCATTTTAGTAATAATGCGCAATGCCAAAGGCAAGACGCACCGTTTATTTTTTGCGCTGAGCCTAGCTATAAGCGCCTGGATAATTTCCAATGCCATGTTTGCTCAAGCTCCAAATTGTAAAATTGCCTACATTGTTGCGCTATTTAGTTACTCTTTTGCTGCGCTTACCGCAACGCTGTTCTTGTTTTTTTCGGCAGATTTGAGCGAGGTAACTCTTAAAAACCAAAAGCTCACAATAATCCTAGCTGGGATTTTTGTTGCCGCATCTGCTGTGCCTGGTTTTTTAGCAACTAACGTAACCAATCAAGAAATCAACACTACGCCGTTTATTCTGGCTTACGCGCTTGGAATTACTGGTCTGCTCGGCGGTGGTCTAATTCTGCTTTTTAAGGGCCTAAAAACAACTCGCGGCCAGAGACGACAGCAGCTTGGCGCGGTTTTAATTGGCCTGAGCTGCAGCGTTATTGGCGGCGTAATCTTTAACCTGATCTTGCCAATTCAGGGCAATTACAATTACGTTTTACTCGGACCAGCATTTAGCATTTTGTTTGTCCTGACCTCCACTTATGCGATCTTCCGACATAGGCTGTTTGATTTGCGTTCCACAATCGTCAGATTCGTTGCCTACTGTATGTCACTTTTAACAATTCTGATTTTTTACGCTGTAGCGATTTACGGCATAATCTTGCCATTATTTGGCAGTTGGGTTAACGCTAATAACATCGACTTTGTTTACCCGATCTTAGGAATCTTAATGGCTATAACCTTCCAGCCAATTAAAAGATTCTTTAGGGTTGTAACCAAAGCCATTTTCTTTCGCAATAGCTACAATACCGAAAAGGTTATTGATAGTCTTGGCAATATCCTAGTCCGCGAAATTGACGTTACGCGCCTACTAAAAAAGAGCGAGCAACTCCTTGGAACCGCTGTAAAACCAACAGGCATAGAAGTTGTAGTAACAAAAGATCAGCAAAGGATTCACAGCGTTCAGCACGGAAGACAGCTCAAGCGCATTGATGAGCTATTGGTTTCTTTGGGAACAAAAACTCATAGCATTATTGTGACAGATTATCTATCTGAGCGCGGCGAACCGCTATATCACCAACTAGTTTCGGCTGGTATTGCAGTAGTCGTACCGCTAATTACACCAAATGCCAATCTTGGTTATCTGTTCATAGGCTTTAAGGCTAGTGGCGACGCTTTTACAGATCAAGATATTGATCTAATACGCATCTTCACCGATGAGCTGGCTGTAGCTGTGCAAAATGCTTTGAGGTACGAAGAAATCTCACGTTTCAACATTACACTAAAAGATGAGGTAGAAAGTGCCACCAGTCAGCTGCGCGAGAGTAACCACAAGTTGCAAAAACTCGACGAAGTAAAAGATGAATTTATTAGCATGGCATCACATCAACTGCGCACGCCGCTGACCGGCGTAAAGGGCTATCTCTCAATGGTTTTAGAGGGCGACGCTGGCGAGATCTCAAAAGAACAACGCCACCTACTAGAAGAAGCTTACAGCAGTGCACAGCGTATGGTTTATCTTATTGGCGACTTCTTAAACATTTCGCGACTGCAAACTGGCAAATTTATTCTGGAAGAAGTTCCAGTTAATTTGGCTAACATCGTCCATGAAGAAGTTGAACAGCTACAAGCCGCTGCAACCATGCGTAGCATCAACCTAATTTACCATAAGCCGACGCATTTCCCTGAGGTTACACTAGACGACGGCAAGATTCGCCAGGTGCTAATGAACTTTATAGATAACGCCATTTTTTACTCCAAGCCAGATGGAAAAGTTGTTATTGAGCTTACTTCTAACAGCAGAGATATAATCCTGCAAGTGCATGACGACGGAATTGGCGTGCCACAAGATGAACGCCATAAGGTTTTTACCAAATTTTTCCGCGCTAGCAATGCTCGTAAAGTTCGCCCTGACGGCACCGGTATTGGACTTTACATGGCTAAAAAAGTAGTTGCGGCGCATGGCGGCAGTATCATTTTTGAGACAAGAGAAAACAAAGGCAGCACTTTTGGATTTAGGCTGCCACTAAAACACTAGTCTTAGAAACTCGTAGATTAGATAAATAAAAGCTGCGCCACCACAAATGACAATGGCACCAATTTTGATCTGCTTTTTGTGGTCATGCCACCACTCGCCTTGGGGAGAGCGAACAACCGCCTGGTATCGCCGCACTACCGGTTTGCTGGCAGCATTCTCGCCAGTGTATGGTTTGTTGCGCTTCTTTTGTTTTTTACTCATATTGTTATTATAACAATCTACTGGCGGAGTGTGAAATAAAGCAAAAACCGCCCAATTACGGGCGGCTTTGCAAAAGAGCGGTCAGAAAAATTTGGCTAATTATCTCTTAAAAATTTTGTCTAACACGTTAAGGTGGGAACGGCGGTAGTAAACTCCGGCGCCAGTCAAGCTACCAAGACCAAGGGTGGCGCTAGCAATTTCTTCAATACCAGTGCTTGGTAATGAGGTTGGAGTTTCTGTGGTGGTTGTCGTAGGAGTTGTAGGAGTTTCCTCTTTAGTGGTAGTCGTACTTACAACACAGTTGGCGTTGCCAGTATCAGTACCTTGGTCGAAGACTAAATCGACAGAGGTAGTGTGATCACCGGCTTCGGTGTAGTTGTAGGTTGTACTAACCGTGCTACCGTCTTCGGAATCAACAGTTACCGTGCTGTTGTCGTCAAACTTAAATGTGGCACTCTTTAAGACGGCGTTCTCAGTTTCAGACTCAGCAGCAAAGGTAAATTTGCTTGTACTATCAGAAACCTGCGAAGCGGTCAAATCTTTACAAACGTAGACAACTTCTGGTTGTGGCACGCTGACAGATTTGGTACAAGACTCGCGGGTATCGCTCTTCTCGGAACCGTTTACGTCAAAGTAAACTGTAGCTGTTGCGGTGTAATCACCAGGAGCGTAGGTGTGAGTTACAGATTGATCAAAGTCCTCAGTAACAGTTACGCTTTTACCATCGCCAAAGTCGTAAACGATTTTGGTAACAGTTGCGCCATCCTTGACATAAGGAGTGGCAAGATACTCATATTCTGTATCGCTAATTTTAGTTTGTTCAAGCATTTCACACTTGTAGCCTGGACTAGTACCCCAAACAGGGTTACCGCAAGCTTTTAAGGTTGCAAGTGACATGCTGTGATCATCGCTGTTAAACAGCGCGTAACCATCTAAGCTGCTAGAAGCAAAGCTGTTGCTGGTTGAGCTGTAATAGTAGGTCGTACCAGCAATTACAATGCTTTTACGATTACTACCAATGGATTGTCGGCCTAAGCTGTAGGCGTTAGTCGCAACAACTGTACCATCGTCCAATTTAACCTCACCATTTTTATATACGGTAACGTGCTGAGCGCTTGCGACATATTCATCAACATCGCCAAGACCCCAGTAACCATAAATGTTCTGCAAGTCGCCATAAGAGTTAGCTTGGAACTTTGACATAAAGTCAGAAAGATCGCTATAACCACATTTAATGACGGCATTGCTATCACAATCGACTGCCGCTTCGACAGTAGATCGTGTTACAAAACCATAGCCCGCAGCAAGTGCAACAGCCATTAAAAGACCACATAACACCATTTTCGGACGAAGAAGATTACGTAATTTAATATTCACGCTAGAACCTCCAGTTAACCTCAATTTATCTTTACGTATATTAACATTAATACTTAAAAAAGTCAACCATGGTTATGATTATTAATAGCATTTCTACACTTTTTACCTCTGTTGTGCCATAATAAAAAAGTATGAAAAAACACTTGACAGATTTTCCAAAACTTATGGCCACCCCTGTTAAGGCTGGTTTCCCAAATCCAGCCGAAGATGCTGGCGGAACAGCTCTAAACCTTAATGAGCTAGTGGCGCGCAATCCCATTAGTACTTATTATCTTAAGGTTGATGGTGACTCTATGGTTGGCGCGCACATTCTTCCTGGCGATATTGTTGCTGTGGACAAATCGTTGCAACCAAAGAATGGCGATGTAGTTGTGGCGACCGTTGATGGTGAATTTACCTTAAAATACCTAAGACGCGACAGCCAAAAAGCCTGGCTTGTTGCTGCAAACCCAGCCTACCAGCCAATTGCCTTACACGAAGCAACAGATGCGCAGCTCTGGGGCGTTGTCACCTATACAATCCATAAAGTCCGCTAGTATTTTTGCCAGGTAAATGATAAGTTAAACTTACGGGTAGCTTATGGAGGTTAGCTATGTTTCTTGCGCCAGACTTGCTAGCTTATTCGACTATTATTGATCTGTTACAGGATAGATCATCTTCATCGATAAACCGCAGTATGGCAGATGATGCAAAGAGTGCCATAGACTTACTATGCCAAGTTGATATCTTTACAATGAAAGGTTACAAATGTTGGTATGATGATTCTGTGCATCACTATGTAATCCAAGGCACGTTTTGCAGATTTGCGAAACTAAACGGGCATTTTATCACAGATTATTCGGAGGTGATTGGTGACATTGACAAAGCTCAACTTGGAAAGTTACCATTTGGTCTATACGAAAGATCTTATGATATTCTTTGCTCATTTACTAAAGCGCGCCAAATCAATCTGCAGGATGGCTTGGCCTGGGCAATGGCCTATGCGATCCTAGAGGAAGAGGGTGAGCTGCTTATGCGCAAAGGACGCAAAGTACGAAGAATAACCAGCCCTCCATCTTTTTAGAGTCTACCCACGGCTGGTTGCAAAGAGCGTCTTTGCGACCAGCCAAAACTCTTGTCTCCATGAAAAATACCTCTTGCTAAGAGAGGTATTCTTCATGGAGGGCCCACTGGGACTTGAACCCAGGACACCCTGCTTAAAAGGCAGGTGCTCTAACCAGCTGAGCTATGGGCCCGTTTAACAGAGTAATTTTACCGTATTTAGCCCATGTTTGTCAATGGCTGTGCTTTTTTGGCTTGAAATAGCCTGTTAAAAGCGCGTCGGCTACAGCCAAAACTACGCCTATGCCAATAATTATATCTTTAGAGCCTCCAAAAGCCGTCACAAAAGCCATGCCCGAGGTATCAAACTGGAGCGTAGAAGTTAGCGGCTCCATCAAAAACGCCATAGCCATAGCTGCAAATGCCACCGCGCCAAAAACTCTTTGCCACATCACCTGGTAACTAGCGCCGCTAAACAGCAGGATTGCAGCTGGCAATAAAATCAGTACAGTTTGGACAACAATTTCTAGCGGTGGATAAGATATAGATACGCCTTGCTGCTCAATAAACGGAGTTAATGTATTGGTGTAGATTTCGCTCAGTAAATAACCGGCACAAAGCGCCAGACCAAGTAGTCCAAAGCGCCGACGCGTGGCAAATGCCATCAAGAACAGCAGGCCAAAAAGTACTATTAAAAAAATTATAGAAACCATGTATTTATAATAGCACTTTGTGTGCTCGGCCACGAGAAAATCACTTGCTGACCAGCAATAATACCAAACTTATCTGCGTCACCACTGGGGATTTCTAGGATAAACTTAACATCTTTCGCAGAAAAAACTTCCGGATATGTCTCTGGTGCAATACCCTTGTCTACTTTTGCCACCTTGCCGTCATTGCCAATCCAAACCACATCTATGGCAAAATTCATATCTTTCATCCAAATGCCGCGCTTAGCTGGCTCGCGAAAGGCAAATAGCATGCCATTACCAGATGACAAACTTCCCAAGCCGCCCAAACCTTTTTGTTGCTGAGCTGCGGTTGTTACTACGTTTGCAAAAATTTTGGAATTATTTATTGTGACGTCAAATTTGTATGACGGGCGATAAACCGCAATCAACGCCAAAAGACAACAAAAGCCCAAAGCGTAACAATACAGGTTACGCGCCAATTCGATCTTTTTTGTGAGTGCGTTTGGCATTTAGTTCAATGTATTCGATAATTTTTTCTGCAACATTGCGGCCGGTAATTTTTTCGATACCAAAGCCTGGCGAAGAGTTAACCTCAAGCACCAATGGCCCACGACTAGAGCGCATTAAATCTACGCCGCAAACTGGCAAACCCATAGTGCGCGCCGCTTTTACGGCAGTATGGCGCTCTTCTTCAGTGAGCTTTACAACTACGCCTTCGCCGCCCTGATGCAAATTAGAGCGAAAATCATCATCTAAGCTCTGACGCTTATAGCTAGCGACAACCTTGCTACCAACCACAAAAGCCCGTATGTCAACACCAGCCGACTCTTTAACAAATTCCTGCACCACAAAGTTTACGCCCTCAACATAAAATGCCTGCATTACAGCTTTGGCAGCCTTTTGCGTCTCAGCCAAAACCACGCCGTTACCGTGCGTGCCGCGTGCCACTTTTATGATAAGCGGCGTGCCACCGGCCTGCTCAATAAGGTCGTCAAAAGCTGCGGTTTCGCGGGCAAACAGCGTCTTTGGAATATCCACTCCAGCACGCGCTAAGACCTGGTAGCTGCGCAACTTATCTCGCGAGCGATTAATAGCAATAGAGCTGGCCGTTGTAAACACACCGCGCATTTCAAACTGACGCACAATAGCCGTACCATAACTGGTGTAAGATTGCGCAATGCGCGGAATTATTACGTCAAAGTCATTTAACTCTTTACCGTTATATCGCACCACCGGATTACTTTTTTCTACAGTTACGTAGCTCTTAGCATAGTTAACAACCTTAATTTCGTGGCCTCGCAGCTCTGCCTCTTCTTTGAGACGTTTTGTTGAGTAATTTGCCGAGCCTTTAGATAATATCGCTATTTTCATTCTGGTCCTCCTCGTCATCTTCATCTTTAGGCAGCTCAACACCGTAACGCTCTTTTAGGGCTACACGGTCCAAGCTTGTTTCGGCGCTATCAACAATAAACCGGCCATTCAACAACTTACGGCCAAGCAAGACTGGGTAAATCATTTTTGAGCGGTCAGCCAAGGTGAACCGCGCAAAGAAAACTTTTGGCCCCAGCTTTACTTTTAGCTTAACGTCGTAGCGAGTTTCACTCTCGCCAAATGAGTTAGTAATTGTAACTTCCGAAAACTCGCTTGCCTGCATCTGATAGCTTATATTCCCACAAGCCGGATGGCCAGCGAGCAGTTCAAAGCTCAGCAATCCATCTTTTAGCTGAATATTTCTGGCGTGGACAGAGGATCTATAAGCGCCAGTATCTGTTTTGGCGGGCACACTAACAAGATCTGTGCCAACAAACGTCAACGTCTCGGAGCGCCCAATAATAACTCTATGAAAATCTGTTCTTCGTGCCATAATAAACTTATACTATCATATTAAGGTTGCCAAATGAAACGAATTCTCATTATCGGCGAAAAATTATCAACACTTACCAGATATCTCACTCAAAATAACTATGATTTTATTGCCCTAGAAAATGTAACCCGTGCTGAACTTCCAGATGAATCGCGCCGCATACTATGCGATTTTAGTTCCAAAGAAAAAGTTCTTGCAGCTGTGCATAAAATTAAAGATCCAATTGACGGAATCATCGCCACAAACTACGAAGGCTATATTCTGCCAAAAAGTTGGATCGCCCAAGAACTTGGGCTGCCGGGAATTTCGCCAGCCAGCGCTGCGGCTTGCACTGACAAATATTTGATGCGCTCACTTTTTGCCAAAGCGCCAGTCACCATCAGTCCAGATTTTGCCATTGTAAAAAACGAACAAACACTGCGCGACTTTGCCGCCAGCCATAGTTTTCCTCTTATACTCAAGCCAGCGAACTTGGCAAAAAGTTTGCTGGTCACCAAAAACCATAATCTGGATGAATTATTAATCAACTATCGCGTAGCCGCAAAGCAAATCGGCGCTATTTACAAAAAATACGCACCAAATCGCACACCAAGTCTTTTGGTGGAGGAATTTTTGCATGGCAACATGTACTCGGTTGACGCCTTTACCGGCGCTGACGGCAATCCGCAAGTACTAAAACAAATTGTAGATTACCAAACAGGTTATGATGTAGGTTTTGACGACACTCTTTGCTACAGCCGCCGCCTGCCAAGCGCGCTAAAAGCTAACGACCAACTGGCGTTGAGAGAATGCGCCGTGGCTGGAATTCGCGCGCTTGGAATCAAAAATTCTCCTTCGCATATTGAAATCATTATGACCAAGGATGGCCCTAGGATTGTAGAAATCGGTGCACGCAACGGAGGTTACCGCGAACAAATGCACTGGCTTGCAAACGGCTTAGACATAACCGGCGCCGCGCTCTATTTGGCGCTTGGCCAAAAACCGCAGCTGCAAGCCACAAAGCACGAAGACTGCGCTGTCATCGAGCTTTACCCCAAAAACCCCGGAATTTTTGTAAACATCAAAAATCAAACCGCTGCAAAAAAGCTGTTGTCGCTCACCTATTTTAGCGTCAAAGTTAAGCCTGGTGCATTTGTTGATAAAGCGGCAAACGGCCATAAATTCTGCGCGGTTTTAATCTTAAACAATCCAGATCACAAGCAGTTCGAGCGCGACCTAAAATTTATTGACGAGCAAGTTTATGTGCAAACCAAGCCAACTTAATTAAACAAACCGCGTTTTGGCTTATCGCGAAATTCTTCCAGCAACTCTCTTTGCTTTTTAGTCAACTTTGTTGGAGTCTCAACCAAAATTGTCACAATATGGGCGCCGCGCGTGCTGCCACGCAAATGCGGCACACCGTGACCAGCCAGCTTAAAGTCAGTGCCGCTTTGAGTGCCGGCTGGAATTTTAATAGTTAGTTCACCGTCAACAGTTTCTACAGAGGTAGTACCGCCAAGCGCGGCAGTTACCATGTCAACTTTTTTGCTCGACAAAATTAAATCGCCTTCGCGCGTAAATTCTTTGTGCGGCTTTACTCGAATATTTACGTACAAATCACCTTTTTCGCCACCCTGCACAGCCTGGCCGCGACCGCTCAACCGAATTGCCGCACCGTCATCAATGCCAGCTGGAATCTTGAGCTTAATCTTCTCTGTCTGCCGCTCAATCCCTTTGCCATGGCAAACGCTGCAAACCTTTTCTGGAATTTTGCCGCGACCGTGGCAATGATCGCAAACCGCAGTTTGCTGAATCTGCCCAAAAATGGTATTAGTAACACGATTAATTTGGCCTGTACCATGACAAGTTGGACAAGTCTTAAGACTATAGCCAGGCTCAGCACCGTCGCCTTTGCAATGGCTGCAGGTGCCATCCAAAGACAAGCTTAATTCTTTTTCTAAGCCAAAAATTGCCTCTTCAAAAGTTAAAATTACCTCTGTTGCAACGTCCTGCCCACGACGCTGACGCTGCTGCGCACGGCCACCGCCAAACATACTGCCAAACAAATCGCCAAAGCCGCCCAAATCTTCAAAGTTGATATTCTGCGCCTGACCACCAAAACCACCAAACGGGTTACCACCAGCTCCGCCGCCAGCTGCGCCACCAACTCCAGCGTGGCCAAACTGGTCGTAGCGCTGGCGTTTTTGCTGATCTTTTAGAACCTCGTAGGCTTCATTTATCTCTTTAAATTTAGCCTCGTCGCCGCCCTCTTTGTCTGGATGATATTTAACAGCAAGCTTGCGAAAAGCCTTTTTAATCTCGTCGGCACTAGCCGATTTGGGTATTCCTAGAATTTCGTAATAATCTCGTTTGGTCATAACTAGTTATATTTTAGCACTAATAGGTAAAGAGTGCCAAAATGTAAATTTTATGGCATAATGTTCTTATTCAGATTCGAACAATCTATCGGAGGCTACGATGAGTGATCTTCCACAGTGCGTCGCAGTTTGGACAGCAAATGAGCGTAAGCTTTACGTTTATGAACTCGTTTGGCGAAGATGCCGGCTGCGCTTACGATGCAACAATGACACCGTTTGACGAAAAGCCAAACTCCAGCGGTGTCGATAATGTTGATATCGAAGTGATCTGCGACCTTATTGAGCTTGACAAAGTCAGGGCGCGGCTAGGTTTGATAAAAATCGACCCAAAAACCGCCCTTCAAAATGCTTTGTGGGGAGGATTTGGTAAAATCGCCAAGATAGCCCCGCGCAGAAGCACAGCGCGGGGCTACCGCACTAAGACCTAAAATTAATGAGGGCTATTTGGCAGAAAAGTCAAACAGATATCTATCTAGAATTATAATTTAAATAAAAAATTGCTTTCAATTGATATAGACATCAGCCATGGACATGCATGTTCGCATTGAAAGCAAGTGCTACAGCTACCATCAATGTTAGGTAGCTAAACTTGCTCAATTAGGGCGGCGCTACTAAACAAAAAATGATAAGATAGGAGTATGAAAATATTCGATGCTCACTTTTTTAGTGGAACACTTCTGACGGGGCTTGGATTAACCGGCCTAATCGCGGGGATAATAATGCTAATACCACCAATTACTTACGGTGCCACTGGTGTTATTCTGATTTTAATAGGTGCGCCTCTTACAATTCTTGGATATAAATTTGCAAAAAACTCTTATCCAGTCTCATCAAGAACTGCCGTAGATACACTTCGCAAGGCGGGCATGCTTGATAAAAATCACAAAAAGCAATAGTGCAGGCTTACCTGATCTTACTCTGTTTCTTGTTATCCCACAATGATTATATACTCACCGGCAAGACGCATATGCGCAACGTGCTGGCCGGCCTAGGATCCATCGTCCTCAAAGATATTAAAGCCTGTTTTATCTGACAGCGCGCAAAAAGCGAGCTTGAAATGATGTGCTTCCAAGGATATATAGCACATAGTCTTGTCACGCATAATCTCTTGAGTTTTTTTCAACTCGCAAATCGCAAAAGGCGCAGTTCATGGCGGGCATTCAGTTATATTTTTCCTGTCTAAGCTCGCGCCATGCCCAGATGTCGGCTGGCAAAATCAGCAATAGCGACGTAGCCAGGCCAGGCATGTACGCGCCTACTAGCCAAGACATTGCCGCGTGACTAAAAACATTTACAAATGTGGCAGCGATAAAAACCATCGCCACCCATTTTGCCCACTTTTGTCGATAGAAAATCACAGCGAGCACCACGAGCAAAGCAGCCACGTCGAGCGCAACAATTGCCGCAAAAAATGCTACGCCAGTCCAATGCGGCAAAAACGCAATCTTGGCTGCCGACCACGCAGGCATATTCAGCCACAATTCCTCGGCGTTATGCAACGCGAATGCCAGGAACCAGGTTAGTAGCGCAACATTGGCTCGTTTAGTTGTTAGTTCCATAAACCGGCTATTGTTATTGGTCATGATTCATTCTTGTAAACATCCGCTCAATGCTACGACATCAGCATTAAGAATAGTAAAATCTATCTTTATTTTTTATTGCCATCATTACCATCGTCAACTGATGCATCACTTGGCTCCACCACGGGTGCGGCGGCGTCCTTGAGTGACTCACTGACGCCGCTGACCTCTTCGGCTACTTGGTTTCTTGTTTCGACTAAACTATCTTTAACCTCAGCAAAGCTTTGCGTAACTTCATTTTTAACGCTTGCGATGTCGCGGATTGGGCCAATCAGGTCGTCGAGCAATCCCATGGCTTTAAGCCTTTTTGTCTTTATCTACAACTTCGCCTTCTACCGGGCCTTCGTCTTTTTTGTCGCCCTCTTCTGCCTTTGCCTCTTTGCTGGCAGCTTCGTACATTTTGGCGCCAATTGGCATAATTTTTTCATTCAACTCTTTAACAGCGTTCTCGAGTTCGTCTTTGTCTTCGGAATTTTCGTGCTTTTTAGCCTCAAGCACGGCTTCTTCGATCACTTTTTTATCTTCGTCGCTGATCTTGTCTTTGTGCTCTTGCGGCAGCCTTTCTGCGGCGTAAATAGTTTGCGCCAGCATATTCTTGGCGTCGACTGCATCGCGCTTCTTTTTGTCTTCCTCGGCATGAGCTTCGGCTTCTTTTTGAGCTTTCTCGATGTCGTCTTTGCTTAAGTTACCACTGTTGCTAATGGTAATACTCTGCTCTTTGCCAGTGCCTTTATCGCGGGCCGTAACGTGCAAAATGCCGTTAGCGTCCAGATTAAATGTAACTTCAATCTGCGGAACGCCACGAGGAGCTGGCGCAATGCCACCAAGCTGGAAAATTCCCAGCTCTTTGTTGTCGGCCGCCATTTGGCGCTCGCCTTGCATCACGCGGATTTCTACTTGCGGCTGGTTGTCAGCGGCAGTACTAAAAATTTCCGACTTACTGGTTGGGATAGTTGTATTACGAGAGATTAACGGAGTCATCACGCCGCCCATGGTTTCGATGCCGAGGCTCAACGGAGTAACGTCCAAAAGCAACACGTCCTTTACGTCGCCAGCTAGCACGCCTCCCTGAATTGCAGCGCCAACAGCCACAACTTCATCTGGATTCACGCCTTTAAGCGGGTCTTTGCCAAAGATTTTTTTGACTTTTTCTACAACTGCTGGCATGCGAGTCATACCGCCAACAAGCACAATTTCGTCAATCTCACTTGCCTTCAAACCTGCGTCTTTTAAGGCTTTCTCGCACGGTGCAGCGGTTTTTTCGATCAAATCACTTACCAAATCTTCCAACTTGGCGCGACTTAGCTTGGTCTCAAAGTGTTTTGGACCATTTGCATCAGCGGTCAAAAATGGCAAATTAATGTCAACTTCTGTTGTGCTGGAGAGTTCTTTTTTAGCTTTTTCTGCTTCGTCTTTTAGACGTTGCATGGCTGCATTGTCACCGCTAAGATCCACGCCATGCTCTTTTTTGAACTCATCCATAAAGTAATGCATAATGCGGTTGTCAAAATCTTCGCCACCAAGGTGAGTGTCGCCGTGCGTGCTTTTAACCTCAAACACGCCATCGCCAAGTTCCAAAATAGAGATGTCGAATGTACCGCCACCGAGGTCAAAAACAGCAATCTTTTCTTCTTTATGTTTCTCCAGGCCGTAAGCCAAAGCTGCGGCGGTTGGCTCATTGATAATACGCTTGACCTCAAGGCCGGCAATCTTACCAGCATCTTTGGTGGCTTGGCGCTGTGAATCGTCAAAGTAAGCCGGCACGGTAATAACCGCCTCTGTTACTTTTTCGCCAAGAAAAGCTTCAGCGTCAGCTTTTAGCTTGCTAAGAATCATGGCGCTAATTTCTTCCGGGCTGTATTCTTTGTCGCCCATCTCAACTTTTACGCCATCGCCGCTCTTGACGATTTTGTATGGCATAAGATGAAGATCTTTTTGCACTTCGTCGTCGCTAAACTTGCGGCCGATCAAGCGCTTGGCGCCGTACATAGTATTTTTGGCATTTGTAACACGCTGGCGCTGCGCAACTTTTCCAACTAAACGGTCACCATTTTTAGCAACAGCTACCACGCTTGGAGTGGTGCGATCGCCTTCGGCATTAGTAATAATTTCCGGCTTGCCAGCAACCATGTAAGCCATGGCGCTGTTAGTGGTACCGAGGTCGATGCCGATGATTTTACCCATAAAGTCAATTCTCCTTTTTATAAAAACAAAGTTCGTTATATTCATTTTAGCACTCACGTGACGTGACTGCTAGATACTTTTAGCATAAAAAAATAGCACTCGCATGTCAAGAGTGCTAAAAAATCGTTATTTTTGCTCCTCCTGCCAGTAAAGGCCAGGAGGAGCAACCAAGCAAGTGCAATTTGGCGTAACAGGTCCTGGATGCAAGCAAGCGCTCGACGGATTATACTGTTGCAATTAACAACATTGGTTTTCTACCATCCGCCTACGCGCTAGCCTCAGTCCTTTACGCCCTTTGGACTTGGGATACGAGAAAGCGCCATTACGGCCCTTCAAGGATTGGACGACGCCCTACAACATGGCCGCATGTCGAACATCTGCTGCTACCATCAGGTTGCTTCTCCATAGTGCCAGGGCATCTAACCAGTCTTCCGTTAACCAGCTTTACATGCCCGCCTTCATTCTCTCCCACGAGTGTCACGCTCCTTAACGTCACAAAGCACAAAACTTGCCTTTTTTATTATAGTCCTAAATCTTATATGGACAAGTTGACTAAGCTAAGCTTAAATGAGTTTATGAATTGGTCACAAAATGTAACCAAAAAAAGCAATGCGCTTGATCTTGAACCAGGCGTTTTTACCTGGAATAACCCGCGCAGAATTGCTTTGTCACTTAAAGAATCCGCAGAAAGCAGCACAAGGCGCAAAGGCACGCCGCTTCAGTCAGCTATGTCGATGCTTAGTTTTTACATAAATCGCGCTGGCAAGACGCTGCCAGAACAGCAAAAAATCGTGCTCGAGCAAGCAAAACAAGAGTTACGAAAGCTGTTTAGAAAATAAATTTATTGTCGAGTGACTTTCACCATACTTGGCCGAACAATTTGACCGTCAAGCTTGTAGCCGTCGCGCAGCACTTCGGCCACAACCTCTTGCTCACCTTCGGCCTCATCTGTTGCAACTGCTTCATGAAGTTCTGGGTCAAACGGCGTGCCCGGCTCAGCTTCAATGCGCTCCAAGCCAAAATCCGCCATAGTTTTTTGAAGATTCTTGCCAAGTCCAACCACGCCCTGCGCCCAAGCATTTTCTGCCAGGTCTGCCGGAACATGCACGGTAGCACGCTCAATTGTGTCAATAATTGGCAAGAGCTGTAAGATTGTCGCACTACGAGCTGACTGTTTGACAAACGCTTTCTCTGCTTCCACGCGCTTACGGTAATTTTCAAAATCTGCACGCTGACGCTGCAAGTCAGCTGTCAGCTCAACAATTTTTTGTTCAAATTCCTCATTCCTTTTCTTTTGCATATTTCCTCCTAAAATTAAAACGATTCTTCTAAAGCTGTACCGGCGTTGCTAACTAGTCCCATGACCTCGCGGTAGCTTTGGCGAGTTGGCCCCAAAACGCCAATGTAGCTAAAATCAGAAAACGGCGAGCGAAACCGGCTAATAATTAAGCTGCAACCACTACTGCGGCCAATTGGATTCTCGCTGCCAATGTAAACATTGAGCGGCTCGTTAGGCGCGGCTTCGCGCAACCACGGCTCGATGTTGTCTAGCAAACGCGCAACTTCATGCACCGGGCCAGACTGCAAAAACTCTGGGCGCGTAAACAGACGACTAAAACCGTTTAGATAAAGCTGATCGCCAATAGTAGCCAGACCAACATTATTGGTAAGATCCACCAACATGTCAACAGCCGAACGAATTGCCAAATCCGCACGCCCAGCCTGATTAATGCGCGTGCTTAAGGCACGCATTGGCTGGTCACTGACCTGCGCGGCATCCTCTGCATTAGTTAAACGATTAACATAGAACCTGTAACCCTTATCTGTTGGAATACGACCAGCGCTGGTATGCGGCTGCGCAATCATTCCGGCTTCTTCTAATCTTGCCATTTCGGCGCGAACCGTTGCCGAGCTCACATTAAACAATTTTGCCAGAGTAACCGAACCAACCGGAGCGGCAACTTCGGCATACTGCTCTATTATCGCAGACAAAATCTGGGCTTGGCGTTCAGTCATTTACTGACATGATACAGTTTTTGGCACTCATCAGTCAAGAGTGCTAGGGACTAAAACGGCTCAACTTCTGGCGCATTTTTACGCAGATAATCGGCAGTTCGGTCATAAAGTGCTTTTGCCAAATCACGAGCACGTTTTTCGTCAGAAGCATTGCGCATATTTTTACTAGCGATATCATTGACTGTTTTTATGGCTAAGTCAAGATCATCATTAACAACAAAAATAAAATGCGAGTTTTCTAAAGCCAATCGCAAAACCTTGGTAGCTTGCTGCAAGCGACGATGCAGCTCTTCTGGCACAAAATCGCTCCTACCTCTTATGCGAGACATCCAAGCTTCAAAATTTGGCGGCAGCAGACAAATAGTAATTGCATTTGGCTTGAGACGAGCAACGTTAATGCCGCCCTCGATATCCACATCTGTAATGGCGATTCTTTCTTCTTTGTGTGCGTGCTCAATTTCACGCACACTAATGCCCGAAACTTGCTGACCGTGGATTACTTCTGCTTCAACAAACTCACCGTTTTTAATCTCGGCAAGCATCTCTGTCTCAGAACGAAAAAAATACTCCACGCCATTTTTCTCCCAAATACCCTTATTCATGCGTGGAGGCCGAGTTGTGTCAGACACAATAAAGTGATATTTACCGGTTTTTAATAACTCGTTAATAATAGTATTGCGCCCAGTTGCGGTGGGCGCAGTTAATGTGACTAATGGTGTTTGGGCTAAAATTTGAATTGTCTGCGCGCTTGGCTTATAGCTTTTTAGCAGCGCCACGAACCCATCTTTATTGTTTAGATGCGGCACTGGCGAAACCCCTGGTGCGCTCTTTTTAAAAAATCTTTCTAAAAAATTCATCAATTGCCATCTAGTTAAGCTGGCTTTTAATATAACATTATTTGCCTAAAAAGTGTAGCTTTTTTACTAACTTTTTTGAGCAGTAGCTTTTACGCCACCGAAAACAGATGATCCATAACCCATAGCAACGTTTTGTTGCTCGGTTTTTTGTTCTGGCCTAAGAAGTTTTACTACACCGGCGGTTCCTGTAATTACTGCTACACCCATACCAACATGCTTCAGAAAATCTTTCCTGTCCATTCTTTTTTGAAGGATTTCGTCGATTTCTTTTTTCATATTTTCCCCACAATTTTAGTTTTTCTATTTACTATATTTAAGCATAATGACTTTAAAGTCAAGGCGTTTCTGTAAATTGTTGAGGCCTTCGGATAGTAAAGCCGTCAACGCTTCTTGCTGGCACCGTAAGCCTTCTGCGATCATTACTCAATGCTGGTTTTGCAATTGAATAGCGCACAGCAGCCGACGTAGTTTTAGTGGCTACAGGTCTTCGCACAAACCCATCAATAGGCCTCTTACTAGCCTGGGCAGGACGGCTTGAAGCAACGTTCTTGCAGGGAACTGCGTGGCTTGAAACTGTCGAAACCAAATTTGCTTGCATGGATTCAACCGCAGCTAATGGACGCCTGAATTCCTCCTTGACAACTGTTTTTTCTCTTAATTCCTGAGCTCTTTTTGCTGCACGTTTTGCCGAACTATTTTTTGCCCATACAATAATTACACCCAACTCATACATAGCAATCATTGGCAAAGCAAAAATTGTCTGGTTCATAATATCAGGCGTAGGCGAAATAACAGCTGCCGCAATAAATGCCGCAACAATAACGTAGCGTTGAGCCTTCATAAGTTTACCCGGATCAAGCGGAGTCATTGTATTAATAACAATTAAAAGTAATGGGATCTGAAAAACTAGCGCACCGCCCATTAAATATGTCATAACGAACGTAAGATAGGAATCGACGGTCAGCATTGCCTGAATATTGCTCAGATCTACCCCTGTCAAAAATCTTAATGCGCCAGGCAACGCGAAATAATAGGCGAACAATACGCCCATTACTGCAAGCGATGTAGAAAATCCAACATAAAATAAGGCCGAGTGCTGCATTTTCCTACCCATCAATGGCTCCAAGAAACGGTAAACGTGGTACATAATAATTGGCACTGCCAAAATTATACCCACATAAAAGCAAATCTTTAGGCTAAAGCTAAATCCACCTACAGGTGTTAAATAATAAAGCTGCTGCCCACCGAGGGGCGCCGTGACCAAGCTAATTATTTGATCCAGAAATGGATACGCCACTGCCGATGTAGTCAAAATGACAGCAACTATCCAAAAAAGACGCCGGCGCAATTCGTATACGTGTTCTAGGAAAGTTGGAAGTTCAGGCTGATTGCTGCTAGTTGTTTTCGGTCTTTTGGCTAACTTTTTTTTCATCAGTGCCCTCTAAACCCTTGCGAAGTTCACGAACAGATGTGCCCGCACTTTTAAAAAGCTCCGGTAACTTCTTACCGCCAAAAAGCAATAAGACGATTGCTAGAATTATTAGCAATTCCGACGTGCCAACACCAAAAATGTCGCCTAAATATTTCATTTTGTGTAGTACCTCCACTCACACTATGTTATTGTAATTACAGACTATAACGTTTACGCTAAAACTGCAAGGGAGTATGAGGAAAATACTATGCAAGAATTACTGTTATCACCATTTATTTTAGCCCAGGTTTACGGTTGCGATACTTACGGCGGTGGAGCATACAATGAATGTCCGACAAGTTCAGAGACAACCACTTCGACAAGCACGTCTACCAGTGGCGCTACAAGCACCAGCACAAGTACCGGCACATCAACCGAGAGCACAACAGGCACCACCGGCACAACAGGCACCACAAAGAGCACGACAACTCAAAGTACAACTGGCGTTGCAGAAACTACAACCACAGCTGCCGAGGCTGTTGCTGGCTTAAGCTGGTGGTGGATTTTACTAATTGCCATTGTCGTGGCTGCTATTGTTGCTTGGCTAATATTGTTATTTAAACGACGAAAACGCGACAACGACCAAATGCCGCCATCAACACCAATTAACCCAAACGATCCATCTAATCCCTTTTTAACAGGACGGTAAAAGCTTCACTAGGAATCTCTACGCGGCCAAACTTTTTCATCCGAGCCTTTCCGGCTTTCTGTTTGGCCCAGAGTTTCTTTTTGCGCGACACGTCGCCGCCATACAGGTGACCAGTAACGTCCTTCTTCATTGCGCTAATATCTTCACGAGCAATAATTTTACCGCCGATTGCCGCCTGCAGAACAACTTGGAATGATTGTTTTGGGATAATTTCCTTGAGCTTGCCAACAGTTTCGCGACCAACCCGCATTGATTCACTACGGTGAACCATAAGGCTAAGGCTGTCAACTCGCTCGCTGGCAACTAAAAAATCTAGTCGCACTAAATCTTCTGGTCGATAATCCATCAGCTCGTAATTAAACGAGCCATAGCCACTAGTCAGGCTTTTTAGCTGATCATAAAAGTCAGTCAACATGTTTGCCAGTGGAGCCTCAAAAGCCACCAGGGCAAGCTGCTCATCCACATATTCAACGCGTTTTTGAAGACCGCGCTGTTGCACCACAAGTTGAATCACAGCCCCAACATATTCATTTGGACAGGCTATTTCACCTCTTATCCACGGCTCACGAATCTCGCTAATTTTAGATGGATCTGGCAAGTCAGCAGCATTCTTAATATCAACCTGCTCGTTGTTCATCAATATTACTTGGTAATCTGTTGAAGGATTTGTAAAAATCAGCTCCAGCCGATACTCTCTTTCTAGTCGTTCGCGCACAATGTCCATATGCAGCAGACCCAAAAAGCCAACCCTAAAACCATAGCCTAAAACCTGGCTGTTCTCTGGAGAATATTGCAATGCTGCGTCGTTTAAGCTCAGCTTTTCTAGTGCGTTTTTTAGCGCCGGATATTCCTCGTTTGAGCTAGGAAAAACCCCAGCATAAACAAATGGCTTGGCCTCCTGGTAGCCTGACAAAGCTTTGCTGGCCGGATTTGCCAAGAGCGTCACGGTATCGCCAACGCGCGCCTCGGCAACTGTTTTAAAGTTGGTAACAATATAGCCAATTTGGCCAGTCTTTAAAGAGTTATCCGGTTGCATTTGCGGCGTGACATGACCAATTTCCAATGCAATACCACTAGCATTTGCGGCCATCATTTTAATGTGATTACTCTTGTTGAGCTGACCATCAATAATGCGCACATAAAGCACTACGCCGCGATAATCATCGTAAATTGAATCAAAAACCAGAGCGCGCAGTGGTTGCTCTTCTTCACCGCTTGGCGACTTACCTACCTCAATAATGCGATCAAGTACCTTTTCCACATTTTGGCCGGTCTTTGCCGAAACTTCCAAAATTTCCTGGCGTTTGCAGCCAAGTAGTTTTATAATCTCATTGCTGACACGAGGAACATCAGCAGCTGGCAGGTCGATTTTGTTTAGAACTGGAATAATTGTCAAGTCAGAAGCAATTGCCAAGTAAACATTTGCCAACGTTTGCGCCTGGATTCCTTGGGTGGCATCCACAACCAACAAAGCGGTTTCGCAGGCTTCCAGGCTGCGCGATACTTCATAGCTAAAATCAACATGGCCAGGCGTGTCTATGAGGTTGAGTTCGTGACCCTTATAATTCATTCTAACGGGTTGCAATTTAATTGTAATGCCTTTTTCGCGTTCAAGATCCATTCTATCAAGCATCTGCTCTTTCATGTCACGCTTGTCCACGGTGCCTGTCATCTCAAGCAAACGATCGGCAAGCGTTGACTTGCCGTGGTCTATGTGGGCTATAATACAAAAGTTTCTAATTTTTTCCATTTTAATATACCGGTTTTACTTTGCTGAATAAGATGGATTTTGCTCGACTTATAATCGGGTCAACTTCTTCCAGGCCAAAAATTTTACTAAACAGCAGGTATGCGCCAAGGCTAACGCTAACTATTAAAATAAATGGTGGCAGAAGTTCAAATATACTTTCACCAAATTCAGTGAGCTTAAAAGTTTTTATCATCATGTAGCTCACCACAAACATCAGACCATCGGCAAAAACCATGCGCATAACCGCTTTTGCAAAATGCGAATTAAAAACATAATGGATGCGGCGCTGCATGATTGAGAATAATATTACCACCTCAATAATGGACGAGATTGACTGAGCGGCAGCCAAGCCGAACACCCCAAGATCTGTCTCAAAAACAAAAAATATCGCCAAAATAATATCCAAGCAAATTGCGCCAATAGAGATGTAAAGTGGCGTTTTGGTATCTTGCTGAGCATAAAAACTGCGCGATGCCAAGTGGTAAATCGAACGAAATAAAATCGCCACGGCTAGCACACTCAGGATTCCGGCAATATAGGTGTCGCCGCCAACTCTTATAAAGCTTACAAGATAACCGCGGCCTAAAAATGCGATAGTGGCAACGGGCAAAGATAGCCAGATTATTACTCTTAGTATCGAACGAAGTTCATCGCGAAATAAGTCCATTCGTCCCTTAGCCAAATGCTCTGTCATTCGCGGAAACGCCGCAGTTGAAATTGCCACGCCAATTAGGTTAATTGGCACGGTGTGCAATGTAGTCGCCACCTGATAAGCTGTAATTGAGCCAGATCGCAGACGTGACGCCAAGTTTATTTCAACAAGATTGTTAAAATAGTCCATGCCCTGATCAAGTGATCGCGCTGGCAACAAGCGCAAAACCTGCCTGAAGCCAAGATTGCGCCAAAAAATCTTAAAATTATAATTAAAATCTATGCCAATCATACCAACACCGCTTACAATAAGCTGCGAGATTGAGCCAATGACAACACCAAGAGCTACGCCCATAATGCCGCCCTCAAAGATAGTATGGCCAAAGATTGTAATATCATTTGTCAAAAACACTATGCCAAGAATTATGCCCAAGTTATAAATTGTTGGTGCCAGTGCAAAGAAAAAGAAACGGCCAGTGGGCCATTGCTTTTTCCTTTGTCGAAATCTGTGTCGAGAAAATGCAGGGGGTTTGTGTGCATTTTGCATGCGTTTCGTGTTTGATTATTGAGCGCTGCATGCTAATGATTTAGGATTCTTTTTCAAGCAGCTCGCCCTCTCCACCGCCATCAACAACG
>JAEHDC010000012.1 GCA_016880595.1 Candidatus Saccharimonadota bacterium | reverse complement strand
CTGGTAATTGGTTTTACAGTGTTGAGTTTTTTGCTGCAAATAATTGTTCCTTACGCCAAATATGCGCGCTACCTCAAGTGGCTGGCTTTGGTGCTTTTGGCTTACGTTGCCTCGGCAATCTTGGCCAATTTAAATTGGGCAGACGTCCTGGATGATGCAGTTATACCACGGATTATTTTTGACAAAGACCAGCTGTTATTAATTTGTGCAATCCTAGGTACTACAATTTCACCATATTTATTCTTTTGGCAAACCTCTCAAGAGATTGAGGAAGAAATTAAAAAAGGTCAAACAACCGTTAAACAGCGTCAAGGCACAAATGATAAGGAACTGCACGATATGCGCACTGACGTTTGGTCTGGCATGTTCTTGTCTAATCTGGTAATGTTCTTTATTATTGCGGCGTGCGGTGCAATTTTATATCCAAATGGCATAACAGATATTACTAGTGCAGCGCAGGCTGCAGAAGCCTTGAGACCATTCGCTGGCGATGCATCGTATCTGTTGTTCGCGCTTGGAATCATTGGCACTGGGCTTTTGGCAATTCCAGTTTTGGCCGGCTCCAGCTCTTATGCAATTTCCGAAAGCTTTAAATGGCGCGAGGGCTTGTACCGCCCTTGGCATCAGGCCACGGCATTTTATGGCGTAATTATTGTGTCTATGCTTATTGGTTTGGCGCTCAACTTTATTGGCCTTGATTCCTTTAAGGCATTAATTTACGCTGCCGTTGGCAATGGCGTTGTGGCGCCCGTAGTTTTAGCGTTTATAGTTATAATAAGCAGCAACAAAAAAATTATGGGCAAGTGGAGGAACAAGCCACTTACCACTGTTATTGGTTGGTTAATTACAGGAATGATGGCATTGGCTGGCGGGGCGGCCATTTGGGCAATGTTTTAAAGAAACAAAGATTGCCACTGTTGTAGGCTACGTAATTTTTTGCAAATCCTAAGTGGCAGCTTGCTTATTTTGCGCTGCTAGCAGATTTTACGCTAGCTATTAGCCGCACCAATATGTAAATTCCAAAGCTTATAAACGTAATAAAGACGCTGGGCTTGATATTGTCAAAAATTAGACTTAAAAGCACGCCGCCAATTCCAGCAATTACAGCAAACGCTACAGATAGAACTGTTACGCTAATTGGTTTACTGCTGATGTATTGTGCGGCTACTGCTGGCGTAATTGCCAGGCTTAAAACCAAAAGAGTGCCGACAATTTGTGCTGCTTCGGTGACAGTAATTGCCAGTATGAACAAGAAGGCTAGGCCAAGAGTTTTTACCGGAATGCCTTTGGCAGTGGCAACTTCTGGGTCGAGCGATGAGAACAGAAGCGGTCTGTAAATTGCTAGGATTGCTGCAAACACTATTACGCCAACCAGCAGCAAAATCGCTAGCTGTATGCCGCTAATTCCGTAAATATTTCCAAATAAAATGTTTGTAGCTTGAGTTGCAAAACCTTTATAAAAGCTCAGCAATAGGACTCCAAGGCCGAGGCCAAAAGCTAAAATAACACCTATAGTTGAGTCGCGGTTACGCTCATTTGTTCCTAGCAAGCTAATTAAGGCGGCTACTACAACGGCGCCGCCAAATGCACCAATTAGCGCCTGGTTAGCGATTAGGAGTCCGGCTGCGGCGCCGGTAAAAGCCAGCTCGCTGGTGCCGTGTACTGCAAATGACATCTTGCGCATAACTACAAATGGGCTAATTAAGCCGCAGATGATTGCTACTAAAAGTGTCGCCAGTAAGGCGTTTTGCACAAAAGATTGCGAAAGGTATAGTAAAAAATTGTCCATTTTACACCATCTCCTGATTGGATTTTTGGTGCTGATGATGTGCGCATTGGACTTCGGCTTCGGCATGCTCGCTGGCATTGACTACAATTAAGCGACCGTGCAGATTTAAAACATCAACTGGTGATTTAAAGAGTTGGCTGAGTTTCTTGCTGGTCATAATTTCGGCTGGTGTGCCAATTGCCCAATTGCCATCTACCAAGTACAAAACGCGGTCAGCATAGGGCAAAACCGGGTTGATCTCATGCGTCACAAACAACACTGACGTACCGTACTGACGCTGTTGGTTGATAAGCTGTGCAACAATTTGCTGGCTATTCAAGTCCAAAGACAGGAGTGGCTCGTCGCATAGCAGGATTTTTGGATTATTAACAATCGCCTGGGCGATCCGTAGCCGCTGCTGCTCGCCGCCAGAAAGTTGACCAATTGGCCTGTTTGCAAAACAAGTGGCGCGAACTTCCTCAATTGCTTTATTTATGTGCTGATTTTCTTCATCAGAAAGTGCAGATATCCCAAAACGTCCACCATTTACGCCAAGCTCAACTAAGTTGCGACCGCGCATTGGCAAGTCCCGGTCAAAAGCCTTTTGCTGAGGTATATAGCCAATTTCTGCCAAAGTATTTTTTGGAGATTTACCAAGTATCTCAATATTGCCTGCGCTTAAACCGTATAGGCCTAAAAGCATCTTTAAAAAACTAGTTTTACCAGCGCCGTTTGGGCCGAGAATAGCTATGAACTCGCCAGGTGCAATCTCAAGATTGAGCTTCTTAAATAACGCCTTATTATTTAGCTTTAGCGTAGCATTTTTTATGGAGATATTTTGAGTAACCATTACTTAGTATTTTTAAGCGCTTTTTGTATGGAGTCAAGTACAAGTTGCATCCAGCCTTGGTAATTTTGGTTTTCTGGCATGGTTTCGGTGGTCTCGACAATTGGAATGTTGTTTTGCTCGGCTTCTTGTTTGAGGCTGGCAGTGGTTTGACTATCGGCCTGCGGGTTGTAAATGAAAGCCCTAACCTGTTTATTTTTGATGAGGTCGAGCATTGTGGTTTGATCGGCTGGCGTTGGTTCATTGCCATCCTCTAGTGCAATGGCAAAAGCTTCTGGAGTTTTAACATCTAAATTTGCTTCGGCCAAAAGATAGCCGGCAACACGTTCGGTATAAGCCACAGGTGCCTGTGGATAAGTGGTTTTAATCTCATCAATTTTAGTCAGCAGCGGTTGGAGTGAGGTGTTAAATTGGCTAAGATTGGCTTGGTAATAATTTGAACCAGCCGGATCTTTGGCAATAAGCTGCGCGGCGATGTTGCTTGCGACTTGGCTAATATGCTCAACGTCATACCACAGATGCGGATTGGCATCGGTGGAAGAATTTAAGATGTCGCAAATTTTAATAAAAGTGCGCCCTGAGTTTGGTGAAGCTGCTGCCAGCTCGTCCATAAAGTCATCATAGCCAAGGCCATTTGCAATAGCGATGTCGGCATTAGCAACGGCCAATGCGTCCTTTGCGCCAGATTCATAAAGATGCGGATCGACCGATGGGCTGCTGATTATAGACGTGACTTCGGCGCGATCGCCAGCTAATTGCTCGGCAATATCTCCCCAGAAGTTTTCTGCTGCAACAATGCTAAGTTTGCCAGATTTCTGGCTTTGGCTTTGCTGACTAAAAATTATTATAAGAATTACGGACAATGCCATAAAACACAGTGCCAGAATAGATATAAAAATTCGTTTTTGCTGCATGCTAAAAGAAGACAAAGCTACTTGCCGTACAAGTGGTTTGGCATTTTTGACTTTGTGCTAATCTGATCTTTGCTGTCCTGCGGCAATTTTGCAATGGCTCCTAAGCCAGCAATTGTCAGCGCAATTAAGCCAACGGTTTGCAAAAATTGCTTGCGGCTCATTTTTTTATCAAAAAGCTCAGTAAGTGACTGAATTTGCATAGTAACCCCTCATTAACTAAAGACAGTATACAAAGTGTTCAT
>JAEHDC010000011.1 GCA_016880595.1 Candidatus Saccharimonadota bacterium | reverse complement strand
TGTTTGAGTGGTTGGAGGTTGGGTGGTAGCTAGTGATCCTGATTGTTGCATGGTTGTGTGGCGATCAGGATTTTTTAATTTTTTGGAAAACATTTGAGCCGCCTCCGCTTCCAAGATATAATAGCAATATCATGCAGATTCAATCTAACGTTTCCCTCAAAGATTATTCAACTATGCGCATTGGCGGCAAGGCCAGGGCTTTAACTACCGTTACATCAAAAGATGAGCTGGTAGAGGCTGTTGACTGGGCAAAAACACATAATCTACCTCTGTTAATTTTAGGCGGCGGCAGTAATGTAATTTTTAGCAACGGCTTTGAAGGCCTAGTAATAATCAATCGCATTGGCGGCTACAAAGTTTTAGAGGAGACATCCGAAGGCGCAACTATTTGTGCTGGCGCTGGCGAAAACTGGGATGTAGTAGTGGCGCGCACTATTGACGCCAATCTGCATGGCATTGAATTACTTAGCGGCATACCTGGGACCACTGGCGCCACCCCCGTTCAAAACGTTGGCGCATATGGTGCGGAAATCGCTGACACTTTGCAGGAACTGGAAGCTTACGATTTGAGAACCAAGGAGTTTGTCACTTTACAAAAAAATGATTGTGGTTTTACTTATCGCAATAGCATTTTTAAATCGCCAAAAAAACGCCGTTATATTATAACTTCCATAACTTTAAAATTGACCAAAAAATCGCCAAAACCACCGTTTTACCACAGTTTGCAGCATTATTTGGACGAACGCGGAATTAGCAAATACACGCCAATGGCAATTCGTGAAGCAGTGCTAGATGTACGCTCGCGCCGTTTGCCAGACCCGGCAAAGATCGCAAATACTGGCTCGTTTTTCAAAAATCCAATTGTCAATACAGAGGTGGCGGAACGGCTCGAGGAAAATTATCCGGACTTGGCATTTTGGCCGCTACAAGATGGCAAAGTTAAATTAGCGGCTGGTTGGCTGCTAGAAAAAGCCGGGTTGCGTGGCTATAGCGCACATGGGATGAAGACGTATGAACATCACGCATTGGTTCTGGTCAACGATCATGCCAAAGATTATGACGACTTGCTTAAATTTAAACAAGAAATTATTGACGCCGTTCAAGACAAATTTGGAGTCATGCTAGAACAAGAGCCAGAGCTAATGTAGCGCAGCGCTCAAGGACCTCTGAATAAAATCATTTTTTGCCTTAGAATACGCATAACGATCATCAGCGTATTTGCAGGCAAGCTCTTGTTTTAACTTTGCATATTGGTCACGAGCTAAGCTATTTTGCCGTAAATAATTTCGAAACAAAATTATATTATTCCATTGCTCTGGATCATTTTTAATGACCAAGTTTAAATGATGAGTGCGCTTTGATTGGTCGCCTTTTGGAAAGAATTTTCTGTTGTCAAACATTCTATTTGGCATGTATTCGTAGCCCAGCTTTTGCAATTGCTCGATGAAATAATCAAGATGGTCAAAAGAGTCAACCGCCCCGATCATATCGATTATGGGTTTTGCGGCAAGGCCCGCAATTGATGTGCTGCCAACATGCTCTACCTCTAACAATCGTTCGCCCAAAGCCGCCGTAAGAATCTTTTTCTCTTCTTTGAACATTTGCGGCCAAAGCAAATCGTAATTGACCACTTTAACCGCCCCACGTTTTAAACCTAAGCTCATTTTTTTATGATACCACAGCCTTTACCATCTTAAAAACAAAAAGACCTCTAGTGCGAAGTCTTTTTATAATTCTTATACTTGGGGCGAACGATGGGGCTCGAACCCACGACATTCGGGACCACAACCCGACGCTCTACCAACTGAGCTACATCCGCCATACGGAATTATTCTAGCAGATTTTTTGCTTTTACGCCAGTGTGCTTCAAGCCGACGCAACACACTCAATTTAGGCTATTAAAAATAATGGTACCCCGGGTTGGACTCGAACCAACGACCAGAAGCTTAGAAGTCTCCTGCTCTATCCACTGAGCTACCGGGGCATGACTTATTTATATTATACCAAAAAAATGCTTGCCGGAGAACTGTTGGCGAGTGCCAGCAGCCCCCCGGCGGAAGTTCGTTATTGACTCAAAATTTACTCAAGCCTTACTTTGTCCAGATAATCCGGATTAAGATAGAGCCAAAAGCGACCGCTATCAGTATCATAGTCATCGCCGAATGGCAAATCCGCAGTAACCACTACACTATCGGCGCGACCTACTAACAGATAAGTCTCTACGAGCATGGCCACTATGGCAGGATCATTCACCAGAGGACCGCCAGAAAGAGAAAAGCCATTATCAAAAACAGCAAAGGTGATAGACTCGCCGTTTAGCTGTAGTACCACAGGACTACTAGCGCCGTCGGCCGTAAACCAATGAGCAATGCCGTAGTCGCCATCTACAGTCAACTCAATCCTGCCTTCACCACCTTCACTAAGGCTATCTTCGCAAACTGGTTGCAGCTCAATCGTCTGACCGTCGGCGCAAGTAGCATCAACAGCAGGATCACTAGTTTCAAGCACGGTAGACACGTTCTCTCCCTTTAATGAGCAAACGAACATCTATATTATAACATCAACGCCTAAATTTCGCGAATAACTTCTATTTTTGCGCCAATACTATTCAGCCGCTCAGCAAAATCTTCGTAACCTCTGTTAATTGAGTAAACGTTACGCAAGATCGAAACACCTGGGGCGGCCAACATGCCAATTAGAATCAGTACAGCTGGGCGCAAAGCTGGCGGAGTAACAACTTCGGCCGGCTTCCAGTTGGTTGGGCCATCAACAGTTACGCGGTGTACGTCCAAGAGAGTTACTTTGGCGTTGAGCTTGGTAAGCTCAGTGTAATAAATGGCGCGATTCTCATAAACCCAGTCATGGATTAGAGTGTGCCCATGGGCGCTGGCTGCAATTGGCACAAAGTACGGCAAATTATCCATGTTCATGCCAGGATCGTCGTGAGCTTCAATCTTGTCATCCAAAGCCTTAAGATTGGATGAATCCTCGCAAGAAATATCTACCAGCCGCGTTTTGCCATTTGCTGCAGAATACGGTTTACTAAGACTAAATTTCATGCCCATGTGCTGAAGCTTAAGGAGCTCTAGGTCAAGATAATCTATTGGCGCACGCTTAATTGTGATTGGCGAGTTGGTGGTGGCGGCGATACTCAAAAACGTCATAGCCTCAATTGGGTCTTCGCTTGGCCAATATTCAACATCACAATTGATATTGCGCAAACCGTGTACAGTAAGTGTGTGCGTGCCAATACCGTCAATTTTTACGCCCAATCGCTCCAAATAGTGACAAAGGTCGATAACCATGTAATTGCTGGCTGCGCGTCGAATAACAGTTGCGCCAGGAGTCCGCGCCGCAGCCATTAGAGCGTTTTCGGTTGGCGTGTTGCCACTCTCATACATCACAATTGCGCCTGGTCTTTCTGGAGCAGCAGTGCAGTTATACCAACCGTCAGAAGTCTTAACCTTCAAGCCAAAAGCCTCCAGCGCGTACAAATGCGGCAAAACCGTGCGCTCCCCAAGCTTACAGCCGCCAGCAAACGGCAGTTTAAAAGATGGCATCAGGTGCATCAACGGCCCCATAAACATAATAACGCTGCGGGTTTTGCGACCAGCCTCAGCATCAATCTGACTAAGCTGCAACTTGGCTGGAGGCTTAATTTCCATGTCGCCCTGGTTGTTGAGCCAGCGGACTTTTACGCCAATACTCAGCATAACCTCTATTAAACGATTAACTTCTTCAATCCGCGGCATACGGCGCAACGTGGTTGTACCTCTGTTCAGCAACGACGCACAAAGCAAAGCCACAGCCGCGTTCTTGCTAGTGCGCACTGTAATTGCGCCACTGAGCTTATGTCCACCCTCAATCCTAAAATTAAGAGTTCCAGGATGCTGCAAACTCACAATTTGGCTTTGCAGCGCGTCGGAAATCCGCGCCAACATATCCATACTGAGATTTTGCCCCCCGTTTTCTATACGATTAACTGCACTTTGGCTAGTGCCAACACGTTTAGCCAGCTCGGCTTGAGTCATGCCGCGCTGCGTCCTAGTTTGCTGAATAAAATTGCCAATCTTGGCAGAAGTTGTAAGCTCTGGAGAGGTTTTCATACTAAAATTATATCACATGCGATATTTTTGTATAGAACTTATCAAAATTCATAACGCACGTCATGACGTGCGCAATATGACAGCGGCTGTTAGACTCTTTGAGCGTTTGGCGCGCGGTTAGCTTTTCTCAAAAACGTATTTCGGCTATACTAATCTTATGATCTAACAATTAACTTCCACCATTTTAAAAAAGATAATCATCGAGGAATGCTATGTTAGATAATGAAATCGAAAAACTTATTTTGCTAGAAACCGAGCGCCAGCGTAACGGCCTAGAAATGATTCCGTCCGAAAACCACACTTCGCCAGAGGTGCTAAAAGCCCTTGGTTCGCGATTGACCGACAAATACTCGGAAGGCTACCCTGGCAAACGGTACTACGGCGGCTGCGAATATGTAGACAAAGTTGAGGACATAGCCCGCGATCGTGCCAAAAAATTATTTGGCGTAGAACACGCCAACGTCCAAGCTTACAGCGGTAGCCCGGCAAATATGGCTGTCTACTACGCACTTTGCGACCCTGGCGACACCGTTATGGGTCTGCAACTTTACTTTGGCGGTCACATGTCACACGGCCTAAAAGTCAACATGAGTGGGCGCTGGTACAACTCCGTC
>JAEHDC010000010.1 GCA_016880595.1 Candidatus Saccharimonadota bacterium | reverse complement strand
GAAGTGACCGTGCCAAGAGTGCTCGGACTGGTAGGAGTTGTTACATTACTAAGAACGGTAGGCAGCAAGACGCAGCTGTGGGTACTACTACTTCATCGCTGCCGTTTGCATTATGGTATATAACCATGCCGCTCGAGGTTTTGAAGCCTTGGCTGAGTTCTGCGGCATTCGGTAGTGCGATGGTTGTCGTTTGGCCTTTTGTTGTGATTGCTACGCCTTGCGACGGGTCGCGTGGAATATTAATGCTCGCCGTTCGCGCCGCCGATACATCATCAGTAGATGTCGAGACGGCTTGAGTGACAAGTCTACCTACGGAAGAAATCGCAGATATGACGTCGGCTTTTGTGTCGTTTTGAGCAAATGCTACTCCTCGGACTGTGGCTGAAAGCGTCACAGCTGCTACCGTAGTAATGGTGACCGTTGCCAGAATGCGCGAGAAGCGCATAGTAACTCCTAGCCCTGTTGCGTATGGCGTTGGGTTTTTTGGTGCAGTTACCTTAATTTAAAATTAAGGTAACTTAATCATGTTATCAACAAGTCACATTCGCTGTCAAGATTTTGTGGGATGCAATAATGTGCGCATCGTAAGTTAGTATTAAATAATCACAGAAAAAAGAAGGGCTCGCACTACGCTAAAAAGTGTTTTAGTTCGTTATAACAAATTATTCATATTTTAGGCAAGATGAGGTATACCAGGAAAGTCCTAGCTTTTTACAAACGGCAACGGAGGTTGTATTTTAGTGGGATGGGCTTAAGTTTATATTAGTGGAGCGAAAGCTCGGGGAGGTTCATTTTTGACATGCCCCTTGCCCCTAACTCGTGTATAATTATTACAGAAATTAATTTGAGATAGATATGCAGCAAGAACAAAAAACGCCGCATTTTGTTTTTCGAAAGCGTCAAGTGCGGGCATCGCAAGCTACGCCAGAAGAAGAACAGTTGCACCAGCAATCAAAACAACAATATCCAGAACTAGCTTTGTCGCCTGGCGAGTACGTACTCGAAAGAGTAAATCGTCATCCAATTGGTCTATTCACTATTTGGGCAATGACAGCTTTAATTACTCTGCTGGCGATTTTGCTCGTGCCATTCTACGCTTCAAGCAAAGATAACCTGGCAGCAACGCTAAATATCCAGGCCGGCAGTTTGCCTTCAACAGATATGTTTTTATTGCCAGCGTTTATTCTTGCAGCTTTTTTTATGATTGGCGGTTTTGTGGCTACGTATGTCTATAACCAAAATCGGTTTTATATTACAACCGAAAGCATCATCCAATTTGTGCAATACTCCTTATTTAGTAGCAAGCAGCAGGTGGTCAACCTTATAAATGTCGAGGACGTCAGCGCAGACAAGCACGGGATTCTGCAACAAATGTTAAATTATGGCACGTTGCGGTTGTCTACGCAAGGCGAGGAAACGATTTACCATTTTCAATTTGTGGCTAACCCGGATGGAACTATCCACAGAATAAATGATGCGGTTGAGATTGCTGTGCAACGGCTCGAGGGAAGTAATTTACCGCCAACGGAATTTTAATTACTCGTGGCGGCTAGTTTTTGTGTAATCGCTCTCATTCTCGAGGTCGGCCGTTAAAGTGTAACTTTTACATTTGTTATCAGTACAATCTTTTGGTGTGTAAGTGTAATTACTGCCTTCTTGATTAACTTCAATACCGCTCGGATCTTTTAAAAGCTCTGGATCAAGACCAGTCAGCTGATCAGAGGTCAAGTATTCTGGATAAGCGCCATTTGCGGCATAATAAACTTCTTCCAGATTATAATAAATGCTGTTGATGGCTACTTTGCGGGCGCTGTCATTAGCGGCAACATCTATATTCCTTTTTTGAATGTAAAAAAATGTGCCAGCCACTAATAAAAAGACGATAGCAACAATCAGTTCAAATACAGTAAAGCCTTTTTGGCGTTCCATGGGATTCTCCTATTTGTTACTATTCTACTACAAATTGGGGTTGAAATGCGAGGCATGTGAGGGTAATATGTCGTGGAAAGTCTGAATAGTTTTAAAACATGTTACAATTATAAAAGTAAAAGTGAGGGAAATATGGCCGACGCAACCAAGAAGACTGAGAAAACCGACAAGACACCTGCAAATGAAGGCAAGCTAAAAGCACTCGGCCTAGCAATGGAACAGATAGAGAAACAGTTTGGCACTGGTGCAATTATGCGTTTGGGCGAGCAACATCATGCTGACGTCGAATTTATTCCATCTGGCGCGCTAAGCCTTGATCTTGCTTTGGGCGGCGGTTATCCAAAAGGACGCGTTATTGAGATTTATGGCCCTGAAAGCTCAGGCAAAACTACTTTAACTCTGCACGCAATTGCTGAATGCCAGAAGCGTGGCGGCACAGCGGCTTTTATTGACGCCGAGCATGCACTTGATCCGTCCTATGCTCGTCGGCTTGGCGTAGATACAAACAATTTGCTTATTAGCCAGCCAGATAATGGTGAGCAAGCACTAGAAATTGTTGACACCTTGGTGCACAGTAATGCTGTTGATCTTATCGTGGTCGACTCTGTTGCCGCGCTTACTCCGCAGGCAGAAATAGAAGGCGAAATGGGCGACAGCCACATGGGCCTGCAAGCTCGCCTTATGAGCCAGGCCTTGCGCAAACTTACAGCCATTATTAACAAAAGCAAGGCTACTGTCATCTTCTTAAATCAGATCCGCATGAAAATTGGCGTGATGTTTGGCAATCCAGAAACCACCACTGGCGGTAATGCATTGAAGTTTTATGCCTCCGTTAGATTAGACATACGCCGCACTGGTCAAATTAAAACTGGCGAGGAGATTATCGGTAACCGCACCAAGGTGAAGGTTGTGAAGAACAAAATTGCGCCGCCGTTCCGTCAAGCCGAATTTGATATCATGTACAACCAGGGCATCTCTACCGAAGGTGATGTGCTTGATCTTGCTGTGCAACATGGTGTGGTAGATAAGGCTGGCGCTTGGTTCTCTTATAAAGATATAAAAATCGGCCAGGGCCGCGAGGCTGCCAAAGTCTACCTTAAGGAAAATGGCAAAACTTTGGTAGAGATAGACAAGATAGTGCGCGAAAAAGTTACCTCCGAACAAGCATTATAACTTTTTGCGATGGTCATTACGGCAATAAAAGCCCAGGTAAAAAAATCCGAGAGAATCTCGATATTTGTTGATCGCGAGTACAGTTTTTCCCTAACGTATAACCAGTTGCTAGAGCAAAAGTTGCACATTGGCTTGGAGCTTAATCAGCTTCGACTAGAAGAGCTAAAACATATCTGTGACTTTGGTAAAGCATATGAACGAGCGCTACTTTATGCAATGCTTAGGCCGCGCAGTGTAAAAGAAGTTCGAGATTATGCTCGGCGGAAAAAATGGCCGACCGAAGACACGCAACAGATAATAAACAAGCTAACCCAACGCAAGTATCTTGACGATGCAAATTTTGCCCGCGCCTGGGTGGAAAGCCGGACGCTAAATAAGAATATTAGCCAGCGCAAGCTTTATGCTGAGCTTAAGCAAAAAGGCGTGGCAGAAAATATTATCGACGAGGTGTTGAAAAAAGCACAATATGACGAGAACGGCGCGCTCAAAATCCTAATAGCCAAAAAGCTAAAGCTGACGCGTTACGCCAATGACCATCAAAAGTTGATGCGCTATCTTATTAGCCAAGGCTTTAATTACGAAGATATAAAATCTGCGCTTAACCATTAGCAAAATAGGCCAAAGTTTCGTACAATAATAGTGATGATTCGTATTGAGGATGTGAGGCCAATCGGCAGCGGAGGGACTGTCAAACAGCCTGTTGTTAGCCCGACTGAAAATAGTTCTAACAAAGGCACTTCTTTTAGCTCTCAAAAATCTGTTAGGCTGATACAAACTGTGGTTGGTGATGCAATAAAAAAAGATGCAACGTCAATTCATATTGAACCACACAATAAGGACGTGGTGGTTAGATACAGGATTGATGGTTTATTGCAACCAGGCTTTGAGCTACAAAAGTCTTCTTTGGCTGACTTGACAAAAAGCCTCAAACAGCTGGCAAACTTGGATGTAGATGAGGATCGCGTACCGCAAGAGGGGAAATATGAGATTGAGATTGCAGACAAGATTTTTGTGCTTCGTGTGGCCATTATTCCTGTTGCAGATGGCGAGAAAATAGTCTTGCATGTCAGTGGTCAAGCTGACGAAGTTGAGAATTTGGAGAAATTAGGCTACTGGGGTCAAGCTCGCGAGCAGCTACTAGAAGTTACCGAGCAGACACGAGGTCTAATTATTATCTCTGGGCCAGCTGAATCTGGCAAAACGTCAACCTTGTACAGTTTAATCAAGGCTGTTAGCGATCCGACCCGCAATATTTCTACTGTTGAGGATATTATTGACCGCAGGCTGACTGGCATTAATCAGACACTAGTGAATGCCAAGGCTGGAATGACTTTTGAGAGCACTTTGCGAGCAGTTATGCGCCAAGAACCAAATGTTTTGATGGTTAGTGATTTGCATGATGTGCACTCGGCTTCAATTACAATGCATGCCGCCTTGGCTGGCAAGCTTGTAATGGTTGGCCTAACAAGTAGTAACATTGCAACTGCCGTATCGTATCTAAGGGCTTTAAAAGTTGAATTGTACCTGTTGGCTGCCTCTACGAGGATTATTGTTAATCAAAGGTTAGTTCGCAGGCTTTGCCTGGGTTGTCGGGAAAGCTATAAACCGAGCATGGAGGAATTTGGCTCCAAATGCCTGTCTATTGGCCTGAGGCCGAGTGGTGTTATTGGCCGCTTGGATGATCTCCAAAAAATAGCAGCTGTTGATTTGGATGTAAAAAAGCCCAAAAAATCAGCATCAGAAAACGAGCCAGTGCGCCTCTGGCGAGCAAGCCAAAAAGGCTGCGAAAAGTGCGGCTTTACAGGTTACCATGGACGAATTGTTATTGCCGAAGCGCTAAAATGTACGCCAGAAATCCAAAGGCTTATTTACAGCTCAGCTTCAAGCGACATCCTGTATAAGCAGGCTATTAGCGAAGGCATGATACCTTTGCCGCTTGATGGCTTAATCAAGGTAACTTTGGGAATCACAAGCATTGAAGAAATTTGCTTCGCGCTTTCTTATTCTGAAGTGCGTTAATCCAAAGGCCCGGAGATTAAGCAGCTTCGCATACCATGTACGGTAGGGTATTTTTAGAATCGAGTGGTGCTTGATTGTTGTACATGGCATGCGGAGGGACTCAACCCACATCTGCTATGTGTAGTTGTCATCCTCATTGATTGCCATATTTTTCTTTTTTGCAAATTGACGTTTGATTTTTTTAAAGATCCTTGATATTTCTTGACGATACTCATAAACAACATAGCCCAATACTAGCGCAGTGATAGGTACTATTAGCCAGTATTGTGGTTTCCAGGCACTTGACGTTGATTCCTCTTGGCTGTCTGTTGTGTCGTCGCTGCTATTTGTGGATTTTGTAGAGGTTGGAGCTTTTGCCGATGAGGAGCTGCTTGAAGATTTTTTAGTTGTACTTTTTGATGTAGAGGTAGAGGAAGATGAGCTGTTTTTTGCTGCCGCCACCGAAAGTATGTTAGCTGCCCCGGGCGTTGGCGTGGTTGTCCAATGCCAGCCAGTTTCATCTTGCATCCAGGATTGGCCTTCCTCAGCATTGCCATAAGACGCAACTTCGTAAGATATAGCTCCATTTGGGTCTAAGAGGCGAACACCGCTCCCGCTATTAGCTAGGCTTATATTGGAGACGGAGGAAGCAATTGCTAAATAGCTGTATGAACCAAGCGGTGTATCGCCCAAAGTATAACTGTAGCGGAAGTTGCTACCAGTTTGCAGAACGTAGTCTTTCAGATTGACTGCGGTGTCGTTAGGATTGTAGATCTCTATGAATTCGTCATTGCTATCAAGCTGTGGTGATGCTGGGTCTGGAAACACCTCGGTAATGACAAGCGGCAAATATGTTGTTTC
>JAEHDC010000009.1 GCA_016880595.1 Candidatus Saccharimonadota bacterium | reverse complement strand
GGCAGTCACAACTAGTCGCCCATTTTCTAGGTTTCGAGCAAAACAAAATGAGAAGCCAAAAGACTAACCTGGGCAGAATACTTAAACAATAAAAACTAATAATGCGCACAGGCTGGCCGTATGGCCGAACCTGTGCGCATGTTACTGTTTAGCAGCCAGCGTCATCATACTGATCCTGGAGTTCGGCAAGAGTATCCTCGCCGTCATCCAAGGCACTCTTGTACTGCTGCAAAACACCAGCAGACAAGTTCCCGCTGTTTATCTGCTCTTCCAACTCTGCATTTGAGTCCTTTTGGGACTCAATGAGCTGCTCCAGGAAGGCACAATCTGTACCGTTTCCATCAGCAGTTGCTGTTGGCGCGTCGGTATCGGGAAGATCATATACATCATCTTCCTCATACGAAGTGCGAAAAGTCGCCTTGGGAGACGACTTCGTAGTAGATGGCGATGGCGAATGACGGGTCGGCGACGGGCTTGCGGTACTAGCGGAAGCGCCAGCAGAAGTCGAAGCCGAAGGAGCGGAATGCGGCGTTTCACCAGCATACGAATTATACGCAAGACCCGCAATCACAGCCAATGAAATGACAAAGCTAACAATTAGTCTTCGCATCTCACACCTCCGAGTAAAAACACAAACGCTTGGATTAATCATACCATATTGTATATAAAATGCAATACGTTGGCACAACCTCCAGCTAATGCTACACTCTTTTTATGGCTTTTGACGATTTTTCTACCAAAGATAGCGTGGTTATTGTTTATACTGGCGAAAACAAGGGCAAAACCAGCGCTAGCGTTGGGCTGATGTGCCGAGCATTAGGCAATGGCTGGCGCGTAGCATACATTCAATTCGTCAAACACTGGGAGGTGGGCGAACATAATTTTATTAATAAGATTATGCCAACTTTTGAAGACAAGCTTACATTCTACAAGGGTGGCAGGGGATTCTATAACGCTGGCGACATTAGTGCCAAAAATATCACACCGGCCGAGCACGCTCATGCCGCAAAAAAAACCTACGAATTTGCCTTGCATTGCGCTAAAAGTGGCAGCTATAACTTGGTAATTTGTGATGAAATTAACAACGCCGCGCATGACGGTCTACTGACCGCCACGGCGCTTGAGGAACTAATTGACCGACGCCACAAAAACTGTAGTCTCTGCCTGACCGGTCGCAATTTTCCACAGAAACTAATTCCAAAAACAGATATAGCAACAAATATGACAAAAATTAAGCACCATTTTGACAACAAATTCTTAGCAAACAAAGGCATAGATTTTTAGTTTTTTTGTAATTATATATTCATTATTTTTCTCAGCTTGCTATAATGTTAGTGGGGAGTGGTGGTTACGGCCGTCTACTCTCCATCAAATTTGTAGCCAAAATATTGCCTTGACTTATGGGGCAATATTTTTTAAATTCAAAGTATAGCTTAGGCTATTAAACATAAACAAAATAAAAGGAGAAGATATGGCGATTATTCATTGGGATCCGTTTGCGGACTTGCATTCTTTGCACTCGCAAGTTGACGACACATTCAACCAAATGTTTCGCGCTCGCGGCAGCGACTCTGCCCCAGCAACAGACGTCTACACAGAAGACGACAAAAAAATGGTAGTGGAAACTCATCTGCCAAATTTTGAAGAAAAAGATATTGAAGTCAACATTCACCAAAACGTGCTAGAAATCCGCGCCGAACATCACGAAAAGGAAGAAGACAAAGCCAAACGCAAATATCTTGTGCGCGAAAGCAACAGTAGCTTTTACCGCCGCCTTGCCCTGCCAGAGCGAGCTGACGACGAAGCCATAAAGGCTAGCTTTAAAAACGGCCTCTTAAAAATATCTATTCCATTTAAAGAGTTGCCAGCGCCCAAAAAGGTGGCAATTGAAGCAAGTAAAAAATCTTCTACCGAAAAACCCAAAAAATAGCTTACACATTTGGGCAAAATGTGTTAGCATTACCGCATGACACGACGCCACGCAGTTGCAATCACAGCAATTCTAACCATTGCGCTTATCGCCACGGCGGTTTTGTTGTATGGAAAATCCGGCAAACTCATAAGTGTTACAATACCAGACATATGGCCTGGCTATTACACCGTAACCAGAGTGGTTGACGGCGATACAATTGTCATAGACATGAACGGTACTAGCGAAAAAATCCGCATGATCGGCGTTGACACGCCCGAAACTAAAGATCCAGATGAGCCAGTGCAGTGCTACGGCCAAGAAGCTAGCAGTTTCACAACTCGAACCCTACTTGGCAAAAGCGTGCGCCTAACCACAGATAAATCCAGCGATAACCGTGACCGCTACGGACGCTTGCTTCGTTACGTTTATACGCAAGATAATGAGTTATTTGAAGAAATGCTAATTTCGCAGGGGTACGGCTTTGCCTATACAAGTTTTCCTTTTGGAAAAATGTCCGAATTTAGCAAACTTCAAACGCAGGCTCAAACCGCCAAAGTTGGATTGTGGTCAACATGCACGCCGGCACAAGACAACAATGGTAAATGGACGAGCAACGACCTGTAGCAGATTCCACAAACAACACTGCTGGACGACGCTTCTACTTGCTCAAAATCTTGCGATAAATTTTTAGTATCTTTTTGGCTTGAGTCTCTTCAGAGAACTTCTTGGCATTTTTTTTGCCAGCTGCGCTCATTTTTTTCTGTAAAGCCGGATTCTCCAAAATTGTGCGCACCTTGGCGGCCATGTCTATTGGATCGTCCGGATAGCTAAAGAAGCCGTTAATGCCATCTTTAACTACCTCTGTTACAGTCTCATCTATCATCACAATTGGCAAGCCAGCCAGCGCAGCTTCATGTAAAGTCAGGCTCTGCGTGTCAGACATAGAGGGGAAGACAAAAATCTTGGCCAAAGAGTATGCCCGATTAACATGCTCATGTGGAATTTTGCCAACAAAAATTATACGATCAGCCGCAGCCGAAGATTTAACATGCGCCTCTAACGTCTCGCGGTAATCAAAATCTCCAACAAAAACTAATTTGGCATTTGGCCGCCATTTTATTAACTCTTCCATCATCGGGATTAGTAGATCCAAATTCTTTTCTGAGCTCATACGCCCCAAGTTTAGAACAACTTCATCTGTTGGCTCGATGCCCCATTGTTTTTTTATTGCCTCAAGTTCTGCCGGGGCTGGCTTTTTGACAGGATTTACGCCAGTCGGAATAATATCCATTGGATAATTATCATCTGATGTCTGCCAAGACTTAAGCTGGGTTGCACTTTTGCGCGAATGCACAATTACCGCATCGCAGTGGCTATGCACAACTGTTAGCAAGTTCTTGACTACCTCCTGGCCCCAATTGCCAAGCCCAATGCGCGGACGACCAGCCCTGAGCATACCAGTCAACTCTGAACGCGAAACCTTAAAGGTAAACGGCAAGGCCAAACCAAGGGCTAGGATTCCAAGAGCGGCCACGGGGTAGTGGTCGATGTACTCAAAATAATCTGTTGTGTATTCGGCAACTACTGGCTTGCCAAGCTTTTGCGCGGCGTAAATTGCCATTAAACCAACTGGACCAGGTACCATAAAATGGAACATATCAAACTCCAGCTCTTTTATCTGTTTTAAAACTGTTGGCGGGAAGAAAAAGGAGACGTTACTCTCCTCAAAAATTACGCCAGGAACGGCCGGAAACCTAATGATATGATCGTCGTCACTTTTGGTATTGAGGCCAGCGGCCGGCGCAAAAATATACACCTCGTGACCTTCTTCTTCAAAGCAACGCCGCAAAATTTCTATTACATAAACTACGCCGTTAACAGATGGGCGATAAGTGTCGGTAAAAATTCCAATCTTCATGTTAGGACTAGTATACCAAAAAAGTCAGGATACGTGCCATAATGCAGACTTAACTCACATAATTACTAGCTTACCAACGGGGTTGGAGGCGGCTCGCATTTTTTTCTAAAAAAGCCTAAAATATTGCTAGTGGAAAAAGCAAAAAAATGCATTTATAATTTTTGCTCGCGGCTCAAACATCTTTGGAAACGGCGGCCGCTCAGATATGTTGCTTACATATTCTGCGCCACTGCCAGCCTGCTGTTTTGCAGCTGGTTTGCAGATAATTTTATTTTTACACCCATAAAAGATCCGGTTTACGGCGTTAGTTTCTCTATTAAGCAAGCTCAAAACCTGGGCGTGAGCTGGAAAGAAAACTTTATCGCACTCCTGGATGATCTTCAATTTAAAAAATTTCGCTTGATGAGTTATTGGGATGATAGTGAAGCAACAAGAGGTGAGTACAATTTTTCTGATCTCGATTGGCAATTTGCCGAAGCTAATAAACGCGGTGCCAAAATTAGCCTGGCAATTGGCCTGCGCCAACCGCGTTGGCCAGAATGTCATCAGCCGGATTGGGCTGAGGATTTATCCTATGACGAATGGAAGCAGGCGCTTTACGCATATATGCAAACCGTGGTCAATCGCTACAAAGACAATCCAGCGCTAGAGAGCTATCAATTAGAAAATGAGGGTCTTAATAACTGGTTTGGCGAGTGTACCAACAGCGACCGCGACCGCTTAATTGAGGAATACAATCTGGTCAAACAATGGGATCCAACTCACGAAATTATCATGGGGCTTAGCGACGAACATGGCCTAGCGCTTGGCGATCCTGTGCCAGACGTTTACGGATTCTCTGTTTACCAAGTTGTCTGGAATGACAAATTTATCATAGATAGTTACGTAACTTATCCCACGCCAATCTGGTATCATCGCTTGCGCGCAGCATTAATTACCGCAGTTCAAAACCGGCCGGTCATTATTCACGAGCTGCAAATGGAGCCATGGGGCACGGCGGACACCAAATATCTCAGCATCGAGGAGCAAAATAAATCCATGAGCGTAGAGCAAATTGCCAAAAATTTTAAGTTTGCTCGTAAAATTGGAATTAAAGAAATGTACCTCTGGGGAGGCGAGTGGTGGTATTGGCGGATGGAGAACGGCGACCCGTCAATTTGGGAAGCAGTGCGCCAACAACTACAAACTGAAGACTAAGCTTGGTATAATAGCAATAACATGTCTAAGATTAGCATCGTCATTCCGGCCTACAACGAGGAAGGTTACATAGACCGCCTACTAAAAAGTATTCAAAAACAAAGCGTACAGCCATTTGAAGTTATTGTCGCTGACAACCATTCTACAGATGGCACAAAAAATAGCGCAGAAAACTTTGCAAAAATTTTGCCACTCAAGCTGGTCGACATCGGCGAACCGCGAGGTGCCGGAGCTGCTCGCAACAGAGGCGCGGATTTTGCCTCTGGCGATGTTCTATTGTTTTTAGATTCCGACGTTGAATTGCTACCAAACTTCCTTGAAGACGCAGTTACCGAATTTGAACAACGCAAGTTGGATTTGGCCAGCGCATATTTTTATGTAGATTCTGGATCGCCAAAAATCGACCGGCTTGGCGCCAAAGCCATTAACCTCTATAACGCATCTTTTCAGTACTCAAAAAATCCAATGGGCAGCGGCTTTTGCATTTTTACAAAAAGAAGATGGCATAAAAAAATTGGCGGCTTCAACGAAAGCTTTTTGCATTCCGAAGACCATGACTATGTCAAGCGCGCAGTAGAGAGTGGCGCGGCCTTTCGGCTGCTAAAATCTGTGCGCTTTAAACTAAGCAACCGACGCTACGTGCACGACGGTCGATTTACAATCTTATCTATTTACACCAAAGCCGAAATTAACCGGATCTTCTTTAACTACAAGTACGCCCCGCGCGAAGAAGCGCTTTACAATTTTGGGGTTTTTAGTAAAACAGATAAAAAAATAATGGCTGCTCGGCCGAGAAAATCCCAAACCGAACAGCCGTCCGACTAACTAATGAGGTATGTCAAGCTGGCAAATGCCAGCAAGATCAGTGGTAAACCAACGAGCCAATGATGAGATTTAACTTCAACATGAGCAGTGTTACATGTAGGAGCAATGCAATCCCTAATAAGCAATACAAACCAGCAAAGCAAAACAATAAAAGCCGCAGCCAACACTACAGTCGGCAGAAGCTTGGGGCGGTAAATAGCGCAAACCAAGCTCGGAACACCCACAGAAACAAATAGAAAAACGTACACAAAATACGCTACAGTGTTGTGGTAAACCTTAGTTACCGACAGTAGCTGCTTACGCGTGTAATGATCGTTATTATTAACTCCGAGAATGCAGCTGACAATGTCAAGAGTACCCTTTGCAACCACGACGGCCAACCCCGCAATAATGGCCAGTAGCTGCACCCATTTGGATCCATAGGCATGCTCATCTTTGTATATCGATGCGGTTTGGCAAAACAGTGCAAATGATATTCCAAGGAGAATATCACCTGGCATGAAGGCCCTAAACTGGTCTTTATAATGCAAAAAACGGCCCTCGGCAACAATAGCCAAAACAAACATCATACCCGGCGTCAAGAACAAGCCGAGTAATAGGCCTGCTACGGCCGCTCCCCAAGGTGAATGGCCGGCAAGAAAGCTAGGAATACGCGCCAGATTTCCAACGATGGGCAGCTTGTCATAAAACAAAACAACCTCCAAAAAGTAGTCGGAACAAGCCAGAAATAATTAATCGCTGGTTCTAAGCCAACTATCTCACGTATCAAAGATTTCGTCAAGCCTTTCACCTCTGTTCAATTTACGCTATACTAAACGCAATATGACAAAAAAACAGCCAGAAGCATCAATATTAAATCGCCGAGCGCACTACGACTACGATTTGCGCGAAGAGTTTAATGTTGGCATAATTCTTTCTGGCAAAGAAGTAAAGGCGGCACGGAGCGGGCAGGTCAGCTTAAAAGGTAGCTACGTAACCGTGCACAATAACGAGCTATGGCTGACCAACGCCTCATTTTCTGTCTTGAATACAGAGCCAGGGAAGACTACGCGCGTGGTTGAGACCAGTCCGCGCAAGCTTTTGGCTAATAAAAAAGAAATTGACCAAATCATCGCGGCCAAAGATCAGGGGCTAACTGTCGTGCCATTAAGCATGACCACGCGAACGCGGTTTGTTAAACTAAAAATTGCCATAGCCAAAGGCAAGAAAAAATACGACAAGCGCGAGACAATTAAACAGCGTGACATCGAGCGCGAGAACAAGCGGATAGCAAAATATAGCTAAGCCGCAACCCTCGTCCTTACAGGTATAACCGCTCAATTCAATTTACTGACCAGTGCACAAAGTCAGTACCTAGCTGATCATTGTTCCAACCTTCTCACCCTCAACCAATCGGCGCAGGTTGCCTGGCGTAGCCAGATCACAAACCACAATTGGCTTGTTGTTTTCCATGGCTAAGCCAAGCGCGGCCTTGTCCATAACTTTTATGTTTGGGTCGGCAACCGCTTGGTCAAAGGTCATGCTGTCTAGGCGCTGAGCGTCATCAAACTTTGCCGGATCTTTGCTGTAAACGCCATCTACTTTGGTGATTTTGCAAACTATGTCACAGTCCAGCTCCAGCGCCAAACTTACCGCCACAGTGTCATGCGTAAAGTACGGCCTGGCAATTCCGCCGCCAACAATAACTACACGACGCTTACGGAGGTGGTGTAAAGCGCGACGCTGCGTGTAATAATCTGCCACTTGGTCAACCATAACAGTGGTCAGAACGCTTGCCGGAACGCTGTTAGAATTAAAAACGTCACCTAGTGCGGTGGCGTTCATTACTCCGGAAAGCATTCCCATAAAATCGGCTGTCACGCGGCTTAAGCCTGCGCCAGCCAACTGTGCGCCACGCACATAATTGCCGCCGCCAACTATTACAACAACTTCTGCGCCAGTTGCCACAACTTGCGCAATTTCGCTGGCTACTTGCTTGGAAGTAGCAGCATCGAACCCTTGGCCACCTTCGCCAGCCAGTTGTTCGCCAGAGATCTTAACTAAAATTCGTGTGTATTTCATCCCCATCAGCTTAACATGGTTTGGGTGGTTGCTCAAGTATAAAATTGGAATACACCGGCTGATATTTTGCGCTATACTAAACTTATGAAACTCTATTCCTGGAACATCAACGGTATTCGCGCAGCGCTGCGCAGTGGTGATCTTTTGAATTTTATCCAACAGGAGCAACCAGACATTTTATGCCTGCAGGAAACAAAGGCTCAGCCTGGCGAGGCGATAATTGATTTGCCGCAGTATTATGAGTTTTGGAACTCCGCGCAAAAAAAGGGCTACAGTGGCACAGCGATTTTTAGCAAAACTCAGCCGCTCAAAATCACCAATGGTTTTCCAGAGAATATTATTAAAAAATTTCAAATTACTGGCGATGAATTTGGCGACCCCAACAAAGAAGGCCGCGTGCAGACTGCCGAGTTTGACAAATTCTTTTTGGTGACGGTTTATACTCCAAATAGCAAACGAGAATTGTCACGCCTAAAACTGCGTCAAAAGCATTGGGATCCAGGATTCTTAGCATATTGCAAGCAATTAGAAGATTCCAAGCCAGTTATTTTTTGCGGCGATTTTAACGTTGCACACACCGAACTAGATTTGGCGCGACCAGATTCCAACCACAAAATGCACGGTTTTACAGATGAAGAACGGGCTGGATTCCAGGCATTTATTGATGCCGGCTTTATTGATACTCTGCGCCTTTTTAAAAAAGGAAATGGTTTTTACACCTGGTGGACCCACTTTTCTAATGCTCGGGCGCGTAATGTCGGTTGGCGCATTGACTATTTTATGGCATCAAAAAGCTTAAAAAGCAAAATAAAAAATGCGGAAATTTATCCGCAAATACTTGGCAGCGATCACTGCCCAATAAGTTTAACAATGGAGCCGTAAAATGGAACGACCGCGCTGCAAAACCTTAAAGATAAGGTGCAGCGCGGTCTATGGTTCGTCAAACAAGGAACACCGCCGGCGAAGCTAGGCCAGCAATTGCCGACCAGCACAGAACCTGCCACATAAAGTGACGGGGAGCAACGTCACATCTTCTGTGCTTTGGCACTATAGTCATAATACAAAAGGCACCAGAGATAACCGTTACCGTTGCTAGCCAAATTGAAATGCAGCCAGCGAGTAGCGACGATCCGCCGCCCGACACTATTACCAACATAATTGGAGCTGAAAGCTTAATCTGCGCCCAGCGCAATTCTCTCATTCTGCTGGCGCGGCCAAGCCTTGCACCCTCGTCCGTCGGCAGCAAAGAAAGCCAGACATCAGACCCAGACTTTGCCACCCAAGCCGCTCGATACTGATCGTCAAGACTCAATGCCAAAAACATTGAGCCAACGGTCACGGTTGTAGCGACAACATACCAAAAAAATAGCATTGTCTTATCCCTTCATAGGGTTTGACGAATGTATAGATGATAACACATTCATTAAGAAATTGCAAGCTTAAACAGTATTTTGGCAGAGTAACTTGCGCATGAGCGCGCCCACGACCAACAAGGCCAGGGTGCGCTCATGCATTAGAGGTCAAATCCATTCAAATTCAACTTCTCGATTTCCTACAACATCAGCAATCGGACAATCGCACATTGGCCCATCGGATGCAACGATCACTTCGTACTTACTAACCCGCGCAACCTTAAGCATATCGCACACAACGCGACCAAGCTCAGTGAGACGGTCAAACGACGAAGGATTATCAGGATTGTCGATCCAACCACTCGTGGTCATCAATGGGGAAGCAAACCGAAACATCCAATTGCTACCGCTGCGACCAACGATCCAAGGAATTCTCACACTAATTGTGCGTTCAACGGTAGCGATAATTTCATCTTTCAGGTGCGCTCTGCCAAAAATGCCACCAACCGTAACCAGGCAGCCATAATGGCCCATTGCGACACTATCAACACCATCAATACGCCGCAATTGCTGACTCAGCATCGCTCCGTAATCCACAACAGAATGATTGTCCGCAAGATAATCCAAAGAATCGTAGCGGCGAGGCGACTCTTCTGTAAGCCTAAAATCCAAATTTACCCTGACATCAGGATTGCCATCACGCGTCTCGGGAGGAAGTACTGCAACCCGACCTTTTACACTAATTACACTAAGCACGTCATCTCCTCATGCCTTGTGGCGCAAATGCCACTCTGCCAAAAAGTACGCTCACAGACGTGAGCTGAAATTATTTTATCATCTTCTACAATAAAATCAAAGCGTTCGTATCAATCCACCACCTTTGCAACCTAAAAGGTAGGCGTCCTAAAAAGAAACCAAACGAGCTGCGGGAGTAGTCTGTGGCAATACGCCACGAAGTTTTGGCACTTCGCCGAAGGAAATGTTAGGCAGGGGAGAAATTGGCGAGTTTTATGGAGTATTTGCGAGCGTAATATCTATACGCTAGATTCAACCACTAACAACCGCTATAATACAGATATGGATTATGACTATTGGCAAAAACAAAAGCCTGGTGCGCCGCTCTTTCCGCAAATTGAGTGGGACAAGCCCGAACAAAAATCGCTTGCCGGCAAGCTGCTTATTGTTGGCGGCAATGCACACGGTTTTGCATCTGTTGCACAGGCCTATGCCGACGCCCAAAAAGCTGGGGCAGGCGAATGCCGCGTAATTTTGCCAGATGCTTTAAAGCAAAAAATTGGTTCGTCAGTGCTAGACTGCGTTTACGTGCCAACCAACACCAGCGGCGGAATCACCAAGGACAGTTTGCCGCAATTAAAAGCCGCAACTTCTTGGGCAAACGCCGTATTGCTAATCGGCGACGCCGGGCGCAACAGCGAAACCGCCATTGTTTACGAGCAGCTCCTGCAAGCCTTTCCAGACAAGATAACAGTGGTCACGCGTGATGCCCTGGATCTCATAAAGCCACAATGGCCAAGTTTGTTGCAGCAGCCAAGCATTGTTTTTATTGCAACCTTTGCGCAACTCCAAAAAATATTTCAAAGTGTATATTATCCTAAAACATTATTATTTAGTATGCAACTTACAAACCTGGTCGAGGCACTGCACAAATTCACCATAACATATCCGGCAACAGTGGTGACATTTCATCAAAACCAACTAATTGCAGCACGCGGCGGAAAAGTTAGCACAACGCCTTGGGAAAATCCAATGCTAATTTGGCGCGGCAGCGTAGCGGCAAAAGCCGCAGTTTATACCATGCAAAAACCAACGCAGGTCTTTGAGGCAATAACAACCTCGTTTGCCACTTGATTCCCATCTTAAAATATACATTTTGATAAAATTGACTGGCAGCATACAATATAAAACTCTCCTAAAAACAAAAAACAGCGGCATAAATTGCCGTTGCTTTTCTTGGTGGGCGGGGAGAGAATCGAACTCTCACTCCTTTAAAGGGAACTGGATTTTGAGTCCAGCGCGTCTACCAATTCCGCCACTCGCCCATGTGTAATTTATTTTACCAAAAAGTTCCGGTTATTACCAGAGTTTGCCGCGCACATCGCCGCACTTTTTCCTATCCTGACCAAATATTATATACTACTTGATAGAACCCATGGATCCGCAAAACGAAAATCATCGCAAACAGATTACTCCGCTTGACCAACAGCGGCAAGCTACTGGCGCCCAGCATTATGCAACGGCAAATCTAGCGCGGCAACAAATTAATAATATTTATAGCTCCAATCAGAACCAAGTGCAGCCACAGCAAGGCAATTTTGACTGGCAGGCTTATCACAAGGCCTGGCAGCAATATTACCAGAGGTACTACCACCAATACTATTGGCAGCAACTGGTTAGCGAGCGGCAAAAAATGGCTGCCGAGGCAGCTGACAAGGCAGTAGGCGAACAGATGCTGATTGGCAGAGAAGCACAAGCTGTGCTAAAAAATAAAACCGAAGTTTTTAAACAAAAAATTCGCCAAACTGCCAGCCAACAAGCCGAAAAGTTCCACAAAAGCCATCTTTTTGCACCAATTATGAGCGCGCTGGCTGTAGTAATTGTGGTGCTTTTTCTACAATTTAACAGTGTAGTTGTTGCCCAAATCAAATCTTACATCAGCCCTGGCGCAATTAGCAGCAACTCAATTACGGTTGATCCAAACGTAGCAGTTGAGGTTAGTCAAGATCCAAAATTAATAATTCCAAAAATAAATGTTGAGGTACCAGTAAATTACAATGTTGATTCTTCTGACGAGAATGCTATTCAGGTGGCGCTACGCGATGGCGCCGTCCATTACGGCTTGTCTGGTGCAGATGCTTTGCCAGGGCAAAACGGCAACACGGTAATTTTGGGACATTCTAGTAACGACATTTTTAACCAAGGCGAATACAAGTTTGTGTTTGTGCTTTTAGATCAGCTAGAGGTTGGCGACGTCTTTTACCTCAATTACAATGGCACGAGATACGTCTACAAAGTTACTGAAACCAAAATCATTGAGCCAACAGATATCGCCTCCCTGCAAATTGGCACATCCAAGCCGATGGCCACTTTAATAACCTGCACGCCAGCCGGTACTGCATTGAGGCGCTTGCTAGTTTTTGGCGAACAAATCAGCCCAGATCCGGTCAGCGCAACTTCAACCTCTACGATTACAAGCGCAGAACAAACCCAAACAACAGAATCATTGGTCGGCAATGAGCCATCGCTGCTTGACCAAATCTGGCAATTCTTTTTCTAAGCTTGCTAGGGTGCAAGCCACACTTGGCCGTATGGCTTGCACCAAAAATAGGTTAATTGATAGGCATGAGCTTTGCGCAGCCATCTTCCGTTAAACCGCGTACATATCTTGTTCTTGAGCTATCAATGTAATGCCCAGTAAAAAAGCTCTTCCGCGAAATTGCAGCCGGGCGTTTTATTATTGATGACACAGTCATAAAAAAAAGTACCATAACAGCTACGAGCTGGAGGAAACCAACAATCCGCCAGAACCAACTGCCAGAACAAAACAGCAGCCATGCAAACAGGAAAGGCAAAAACATTGATGTTAACGCAAACAGCCATCTTTGCCTCTGGGTAACAACCCAAGATTGCCTCAGGATTATGTCGCGGCCATTGATATCGGCCGCTTGACACCTTGATGCGTGGCACAGCATCAGAACTTCACCAATAGTAAAGTTAAAGATTATCAACATAATCAAAAAACCTTTTGCTATGGAGCAAAAAATCAGCACGGACAAGTCTCCTGTTCGACTCCACAATTAACCCAAAATAAGTATAGGATAACCTGGCCATGTAGTCAAAAACAGTTCTAGCCATAGAGTTTCTCCGCACAGCAGTCTTAAACGCCTTAGTCCATTTTTTGAGAATTTTTAATCGGTTATTAAACGTGAACTTTGCAATTGAGCGCCGCCGCTCGAGCTGCTGCCAATACTATACAAAAACTTGCCATCAGTGCTAAGGTTAGCTGAATTCACCTCAATAACACTTGTGATGTCGCGCTCGTTATTGCCATCATACTCAAAAATCTTTAGCATACCACCAGCGTCTGTCCAAAAATAATAATCATCGAGCCATCGGAGCGGCTTTGTAATCTGCGCGCCAGAGATTGTCCAGGCTGCCGAGCTATCTAGCTCTAAATCGTAAGTAGCAACTTCATTGCCATTACCAACCGCCAAAATCCGGCCAGCACTATTAAAATTCATCCAGCCAACAGGGGAGTTTGGCATGTTTAGTACTGCAATCTCTGAGCTTTCTTGATTTGTTGCGGTTGGATCACGCAAAATTGTAGTGCCAGTGCCACCACTGTTTATAGCCAAATAGGCATGATGGGAGTATTCGGTGTAAGCCAGTTTTAAAGCTGTGTCAGAAGGATAAATTTTAACATCTGTCTCTTTGCTATTAGAATAAATACCAACCACTTTTTGCTGGGTCGCGCCAGAGTCATCGACGTTATGTAGTGCCACAAAAGCAACTATGTCATCGTCATAAACCACAAAGCTTTCCAGGCCACTAACCAATACCGCCGAAGCGCTATTGGAACTAATATCGAGGCTGCGCAAAACGCTGTCTGTCTTGGCATAAAGCTTGTTAGCGTTACTACCAGCAAAATGCACTTCAGAGATATTGAGACTAAAAGTTCGGCTAATATTTACGGTATTGGCTGCATTCTCGCGATCAAGGCGCAGCAATTCGTGCGTCTCGCCATTAACATGTTCAACCAAAATATAGCGAGAATTTAAGTCCCACTCTTTAATTGCAAAGGCGCCGTAAGCACCATCAATTTTGGTAAGTTGATCATCTGGAATGGTAAAATCAGTAACTTTTGGCGAGGCCGTACTACTATAATTTACCAGTTTAAATGATGACTGATTTGCGCTGATCTGTACCAGTGACCACTTATGATCTGGCGACGCTAAACTATTTACAGCGCTTTCTATAGTTGCAATTGCTGAAGTATTTATAGTCGTCGGCAGCAGATGCCCATAATCAAGCCACAAAACCTGGCCGGCTGCCAGATAAAACGTTTTTTGCCAAGCAACATAACCGTTAGATTGCAGCTCAACTGTATGCGTCCCAGCACTAAGATTAGCGCGCATTGGCGTGTTTGCAGATTGCAAAGTTGAATCAATATAAACCTTTGCGCCGCTTGGTGTAGATTGCATTTGCAATAAGCCACCTTGCTCAAAACTGAGGTCACTTTGGTTAAACCTGTAGCCCATTGCGTAAAAAATTGCCGCAGCAGTAAGAACAATTGTGGCCAGCGTCATAACGCCATAGGTAAAAAACCTTAAAGCTAGTTTTGAACGTTTTGAAGAAAAATCTAAATGAAACATGGTGGTCATATTTAGTTATAGCACACTTTGGGTAGAAAAACATTAAATTTTATTTATCTGCAATCTTTGAGCCAAAACCGCTTGCGTCTTTTGCGTAATGCTCGTAATATAAAAAGCAAGAGATGAGTAATTTGGCTGCTCGCAATAGAGGATATAAGCGTTATGACAAAATCAACAATTACAATTAATGGACACGTTTATGACGCTGTTACCGGACAGGCCGTTGATGGCAGTGGTAAAGTTTTGCGCCAACGCATGCAAACTATGTCAGACGTCGCCCCTGTTAAAATTCGCGGGCAAATTAAACCAGCGCCACGGCCGAAGCATGAGGTTCATGCGCCAGCGCAAGCCATACACAGCGCATTGCAAAAATCTACAACTTTGCAGCGGCAAGCTTTGCAAAAACCAACACCAGACTCCAAGCGCAGCCCAATGATTAGCCGTTTTGCCAAAAAACCAAACGTAAAACAGCCAAATACAGAGCCTTCTGAGGTCAAAAATCAAAGTGTCAACGAACCAGCGCCAATCCATCCAACAGTTGCAAAGATTATAAACCAAAAAGCGGCAAGAATTGCTGAGGCAAACAAGCCAAAACTTAGTGGTAGCGAGCTAAAAGAGAAGTTAATTAAAGAGCGCCTTGAAGAAGTTAAAGAAGCTCCGCGCAAAAAAGAAAGACCAGATTGGGTCACAAGACAACCAAAAATGGTTACAATTTTAAGTAGCACATTAGCACTTTTACTTTTGGGCGGATATCTTACGTACATAAGCATGCCATCAATCTCGCTTAAAGTTGCAGCTACTCGCGCTGGCGTTGACGCAACTTTGCCAGACTATAAACCAGAAGGCTACAGCCTTGATGGTCCAATTACCTACAACTCTGGCGAAGTTGTAATTTCTTACAAATCCGAAACCAGCGGTTCAGCCTATGAGCTAACTCAAAAATCCACAAACTGGGACAGCGAAGCGCTCCTTGACAACTACGTCAGCGAGCAAACAGATAGCTACTTGACTTATCAAGAAAAAGGCATCACAGTTTACGCCTTTAACAACGAGGCTGTCTGGATAAACGGCGGTTTACTTTACACAATCAGCGGCGACGCCAAACTCAGCGCTGACCAAATAATGGATTTGGCAACTAGTATTTAGGTTTTGGGCGCGCATTTTTGGTTGCGCGCCCAAGCTAGCTTATTTATTGACAAGGGTTATTTTTGTGACGCCGTCGAAAGACCTCAGCTCTACCGCCAATACATCATCAAAACACTTTGCTTCAGATTCGCGGACAAAAGACAGCTCCAAGCCTTCAAAAAATCTTAACTCACTATTGACGTAAAGGTCAACAATTGCCGTATCGTTAATAATAAGCCGAAGCTGGCTGTCCTTCTCAGTCCTCTCAAACCGCGCAATAGCATTTGGGAAAGCTACAAAAAGTTTAGCAAGCAGAACCTTGGCGGCAGTAACATGAAAATGTTTTTTGCTCACGCCAAATCTGGCAGGAGAAAAATACTTCAAACTTACAAAAGCCTCATGTGCGCTAATAAATCTTCTTGGCCTGGCCAGCAGAATAATGGCCTCGCCAAAAATAAATATGCAAACTCCCTGAACAGGAGCTCCTGGCCCTATCCCAAGCAAACCAGCGGTCAGCGCAAGAATACAAAGTGCAAAATGAGGGAGAACAACAAGCGATACGTATTTTACTAGGCTTAAATCTCCTGGTACAATCAATCGCAGCAAAGCTATCCGCACATATCCCACCAAAGCTGTCAACAGACAGCCAGTAACAACAGCGGCTACAGATTCTAGCGCAAACACGGCCTCTCCCAAATATCAAGCCAATAGCTAACAAAAGATATCATAGCATGATTTTTGGCATATCGCAAAATACTTGCAACGCTTGTCATTTTCCGCCATAATATAACAGATATGACAGTTCGAACCAGATTCGCCCCAAGCCCAACCGGCGCGCTGCACTGCGGCGCAGTCCGAACCGCGCTTTTTGCTTGGCTCCTCGCTAAACAGAGTGGGGGTCAGTTTTTATTGCGTATAGAAGACACTGACCAAAAGCGTGAAGTTATTGGCGGTACTCAAAATATCAAAGAAACGCTATCTTGGCTTGAGCTGCAATGGGACGAAGGGCCAGATGTTGGCGGTCAATTTGCACCATACGTTCAATCCGAGCGGCTAGAAATCTACCAGCAATACGCTCGCCAATTGATTGATGATGGTCTGGCTTACGCCGATCCATATAGCGCTGAGGAGCTGCAAAAGCTTCGCGAACAAGCCACAGCAGAAAAACGTCCGTTTTTATATCGTAACCATCGGCCAAAAAATCCGCAAAAGTGGGATGGCACGCAGCCACTGCGTATAAAACTCGAGCCAAAGGCTTACCAGTGGGATGATGCAGTAATGGGCACAATTTCAATGGGGCCAGAAATGATTGACGATTACATCATCATCAAAGCCGACGGCTTCCCAACCTATAACTTTTGCCATATTATTGATGACTACCTCATGGAAGTTTCGCACATCATGCGCAGTCAGGAGTTCATCAGTAGCATTCCAAAGTTCCTAGCAACCCATGAGGCGCTTGGCATAAAACCGCCAATCAACGCCACACTGCCGCAAGTGTTGGACGAGACTGGTCGCGCCAAACTCAGCAAACGTAAAGGCGCAAAATCTTTATTGGAGTATCGCGAAGCTGGTTTTTTACCAGAGGCACTGCTTAATTTTATGGCCACCATCGGCTGGAATGATGGCACCGAGCAAGAAGTGTTTACTATTGCCGAACTAATAGAAAAATTTAGTCTCGACCGCGTGCAGCGTAGCGGTGGAAACTTTGACGAAAAACGCCTCATTTGGTTAAATGGTGCGCATATTCGCCGGCTCAGCCTAGAGGAACTATCTAATAAAGTGCAGGAATTTTGGCCAGACAGCGCCAAGAACGCCAGCGATGATTACAAAAAAGAAGTGCTTGCCTTGGTTCAAGAACGCCTCAAATATTTTGGCGAGCTAGGCCAGCTTACCTCATTCTTCTTTGAAGAACCAACAGCAAAGCAAACCGCCATGGCCGAGAATAAACAGCTCAAAAAACTTGAGCCAGAAGAAGTAAAACAAATGCTGCACGCTGCTGCTCATCAGTTAGAGCAAAGCGATTTTACAGAGCTAGACCTAGAAAAACGAATGCGTCAACTAGTGGAAGATCTTCAAACTAAGCCTGGAATTCTGTTTGGTTTATTGCGTGTTACAATTACCGGCAGCAACGTAGCACCAGGATTATTTGAGACAATGCGGGATCGATATACATCTCGCGCCCTTCCCCTTCGCTGATCACAAAGGGGAATTTTTTATTCGAGCTAAAGCGGATCGTATGGCGCTGATCTTGATAGACCAGCGCCTTCCGCTGTAAATGTTCCTCTAAACTTAAAAAACGGATCGTTCCATCAGGCTTAATAATCATGCGACATCACCTTCCTTGTGGATAGATATGGTTTATGATGAGATCATAGTGTCAGAGGGGAAAATTGTCAAGAGGTC